>DASVYO010000150.1:0-26067 GCA_036392135.1 Solirubrobacteraceae bacterium | reverse complement strand
AGCCGCGGCCAGCCATGGCCGAACACGGCACCGGCCACCCCGCCCCACGCCCAAACCAGGGCGCCGAGCGCGGCCAGCGCCCCGATCAAACCGAGGAACACCGCGTCGGAGAACGAGCTGGGCGGTTTGGCACGGCTCATCGGCGCACGAGCTGCCGGTCGGAGGCCCGCATTCCGGTATTCGTGTCGGTGAAGCCGGTCTCGATCCGCGAGCGATGGTGCTGCACGACGAACGAGCGACCGCCGACGCGCCACAGCGCCTGTCCGGGCCCGAGCAGCGAGATCAGCTCTCCCTCGGCCCGGGACAGCCCGAGCAGGCTTCGGGTGAGCGGCACCTGGCTCTCGTCCTGGTGGTAGACGATGCGCGTGGAGGCGTCGGCGATCAACCCCTCGGCAATGCGGGCGGCACGCGAGCCGGCGTCGCCGGCTCCGTGGAGGTCGGCCAGCTTGTGCATGACGACCAGGTTCATCACCCCGAACTGGCGGGCCAGTTTGAAGTTGGACTGAAACCACTCGCCGAGCCCCGCGTGCTGGACGATCTTCCAGGACTCGTCGGCAACGTTGATCAGTCGCTCCCGGCCAGGGCGCTGCGCGGTTCGTGCCAGGAGCGCGCTGATCCAGGCCGACGCGCAGGCCATCAGGATCCCGACGGCAGGCGAGTCGCGGACGGCGTGCAGGTCGAGCACGAGCAGGCGCGCGTCGAGGTCGATCCCCGGCGTGGTGGGGCCGTCGAACATCCCCCGGAGCGGCCCCTCGCACAGCTCCTGGAGGGCAAGGGCGGCCCGGCGGACGTCCACGGTCAGGCACCGCGCCTCGGTCTGCAGCGGGTCGACCATCTCGGCCACCGGAGCGAACAGCAGGCCAGCGACGTCAGGCAGCGTCGGCTCACCGCCATGAGCGCGGACCACCCGCAGAGCCTCGCGCAGCGCTGCGGACTCGATCTGGGTCAGGGGACCGCCGAGCGCCGTGACCGTGACGGCCCGGAGCAAGTCGAGCTGGGCATGCTCCTCGGGTCGCGCCGCGAGCGGGTTCAGACGAACGCCGCCGCCGGGCACGAGCGATACCGGCCGGACGCCCACCGCCTGGCAGAGCGGCCCGTACTCGCGCTTGACATCGAGCACGAACGCGCGGCGCCCGAACAGGAGCATTCGCCACAGCAGGGTCTTGACGAGCGCGCTCTTGCCCTGGCCGAGCTTGCCGAGCACGATCACATTGGGGTCATCGAGCGCGCCTTGCCCGTACAGCAGCCACGGGTCAAAGCAGAATGCACCGCCGCTCGAGTCGTGACCCACGAACGCGCCCCGTCCGCCGAGGCCACCGGCAGAGATGAACGGGTACAGCGCCTGGGCATGACGGGTCGTGGACCGGTGCCCTGGCCGTTGCGAGGCGCGCAGACTCACCGTAGGCCCCGGCAGAGCGGCAGCGTGAAGGTGAAGGCATCCGCCTGCTGGCCGTAGAGCCGGTGCAGCTCGAGCCGGGCCCGGGCCGCATGATCCTGAACCTCGGCACAGGAGCGGCGCAGCTCGGCGGCGTCACGCCCCGAGACGGTGATGAACCCGCTCAGACGCACCTCGCCATGACCGGCCGCCAGCTCGGCCTCGCGCCGCCGCGTGGCCGTCCGGGCCTGTCGCTGCCGCGCCGTCTCCGATTGCCCGAAGCGATGGCGAAGCTCCCGGTCAGCCTGATCGCGCGTGATCGCCGCCTCGATCTCCCGCGTCGAGCGCCCGATGGCCAGCGGCTCGAAGGTGACGGCCACGGCACGAACTGCGCCCGAGCGTCCCAGCAGCGCGTCCATGAACATCGGCGAGACCTCGATCCGGGGCCACCCCGAGACCCAGAAGCTGGCATGCAGCGCGCCATCGCTCTGGTAGTGGTCCCAGCGCTCGCGAGCGCCCACCGGCCACGCCTCGGCTTCGTCGAGGCCGTCGCGGTCGGGGTCGGTGGCCTCGAGTCCGGACAGCTCGGCGCGGGCGAAGGGATCGAACGCCGTGCGCAGGGTGCGGGCGAGCTGGCCCGGGCTGAGGGCGCCGAGGACCTCGACCTCGGCCTCGATGAGGCCCCGCGAGACGCGTTCAGTCACCTCGATCAGCTGCTCGTCGAGGCCACGGGCCAGGCGCCCCGACCAGTTCCGCGAGCGGCGCCCGTCGACCTGGACGGCGAGCAGGATCTCGTGTTCCTGGGTGATTCTCGTACTGGCGCCGATCAGCTCGAGGTAGGACTCCATGATCGGCGCGCCGCGAGGCGCCAGGGCGGGGTCCCGTTCGGAGTGCAGCCAGCGGGCCAGCTCGTCACCCTGCGCCGGTGCGGTGCGCTCGATCCACTGCAGCCGCCGGACCGGGGTGCCCGCGGTGCTGGACAGAACCAGTCCCCACCGGGCCAGGCGGCGTTCCTGGGCCTCGGGGTCGAGCAGTGAGAAGGCCAGGACGCGGCAGGCCAGCACGGCCGTGAGACGTCGCCCGGCGTGCTCGGCCAGGACCCCGACCGCGTGGCCGCCGTACGGGACCTCGGTGATCCGGAGTCCGCGAAGCTCGGGCGGGACGGCGGGATCATGCGGTCGCCGGCCCGTCCGCGGCCAGCCGGTGCGGATCGAGATGAACGTGCCCGCGGTTGGGGCCGGGGAGCGAAACCGCCAATGCCCAAGCAACCGGCGCCCCAGGAAGGAGATCCCGACCGGCAGCCACTCCTGGACGGTCCGCCCGGCCAGCGGGGCGAAGCTCGCCGCGCACGCGCCGGCGAGCGAGGTCAGGGCAGCCAGCGCACCCGCCGCCGAGGAAAAGCGGTCCAGCACGGCGATCGCCACCAGTACGCCGAGGCTGAGGATCAGGGCCTGGCCCCCACGGACCGGGCCGAGCAGGCCCCGGCGCTCGAGCGGACCGAACGCGTAGGTCAGCCGTTCCTCACTCATCTGAGTCACGCTCCGGTGACTCAGACCATGGGTCAAGAGCCGTCTCCCGGGAGGGGTGCGGCGGCGCGGGCCATGGATCCAGCGACGCGATGCGCCGGTGAGTGCCCGGCGGGGCAGGCGCGGGGGCCGGCGGAAAAGGCTCCCAGATCTGACCATCGGCGAGCGTGTCGGGGCCGAGCTCGAACGCGGGCCAGGTCAGCGCCTCGCCCGGGCTCGGCCGGTCCAGGTCCGGCTCCGGATCCGAGCGCTGGTTCGTGAAGCCGAGGTCCTGGGTGACCGCGGCGACCGGCGGGGCGGCGCCGGGGCCCTCGCCGTCAGGCGCCGGGGGTGGCTCGGACTCGTGCAGGGCGACTGGACTGAGGCCCTCCTGGGCGCCGGCGCCTCTCCCGGCGCCGGCCGCGTCGAGCCCGGCCACCGCCGCGCGGGCGGCGTCCTGCTGACCGCCATCGCCCTGCGGGTGGTGAGTGCCCGGGGCGACCAGCTCGTCCTCGACCGGCCGGGTGCGCTGATAGGTGTCCTCGGCCCGGCCCGCGGCCGAGGCCAGCGCGCCCGCCCCGGCCCCGCGCAACCCCTGCACGCCGGCGGCCAGCTCGTGCAGCGGCAGGAGCCGGAGCAGCGCCCATGGCGTGAAGGCGGCCAGCGTCACCAGCGTGGTGCCGGCCAGGATCTGGGTCACGTTCGTCAGCCCCGTGTGTGCCAATGCGGCTCCGCCCAGGGCCAGCACGGCGACGATGGCGAACTTCGCCAGGATCAGGGCCATCAGCAGCTCCACGGCACGGACCGCCCAGATCCGGCGGGCCGGCCATACCAGCGCGGCGAAGAACAGCGGCAACATCAGGACGATCACGTAGACCGCCGCCGAGCGGATCAGCAGCTCGACCCACAGGGTCATCGTCGCCGTGACCGCCAGCAGGCCGGCAAGGAAGACCGGGAACGTGGAGATCGTGCCTGAGCCGATAACGGGCGTGGTCACGTGGGCGAACCCGGCCGCCGTGAAGCCGGAGGCGGAGGAGACGAGCCCCGAGAGCTCGTCGGACGCGGCCAGCAGGAGTTGGGTCAGGGGTGCGGCGATGCTGATCCCCAGCACGCCCAGCGGCAGGTACCCGAGGGCCGAGCGCGCCAGCAGGCCGAGATCCGAATGCAGCAGCGCCTGGATCGCGGCGGCGAACAGGAAGGGGAGCGTGAGCAGCCCCGCGATCCCGGCCATGCGCCAGTACACGCTCGAGAACCAGGTGGAGCGAAGGTCGGGACTGGTCGTGGTGGAGATCACCGACGCCGTCTCGTGGAGGACGAACCGGGCGCCCCCGGCCACCCAGGCCGCCATGGCCGCGAGGGCCGCGGTGGCCGTGAGCGCCTTGGCCGCCGTGGCGCCACCCCCGCTGAGCGTCTCGACAGCTCCGCCGAGATGACCGCTGAGCAGCTTCTGCCCTGCCTGGAGGACCGTTCCCGCGTGTCGAGCGGCCGAGCACACCTTGCCGGCCAGTCCGCTCACCAATCCGGCCAGCGTGCAGATCGGCTTGCTGGGGTCGAAGGCCCGGGCGGGCGGCGGCGCAGCCAACACGATCAGCGCCGCGGCCAGGATCAGCGGGACTAGGGCGCGGGCGGCCGCCCGAGTCATCGCGCCGTGGTTCCCAGATGCTGGAAGAAGTTGATCAGCCCCGGGGCCGCACCGACCACCAGGGCCGCCGCGGCGGAGACCAGCGCCGCCATCCGGCCGCGCGCGGCGTAGTGGTGGTTCTGCGTGTGCGAGGCCAGGGCCCAGAGGCCGGCGCCCACGAAAGCGCCGAGCAGGGCGACGACCAGCGCCCAGGCCTCGGCGCCGTTGACCAGCTGCTGCAGGACGTTGCTGCCCGGCAGCCCGTGCATGTCCGGGGTGGCCGTGACCGCCGGCAACCACCGAGAGGTCCAAAGGGATGGCAAATCAGCCTCCAATCTAATTGAGCCAAATAAGATGCCTTGAACCTAGCAAGTCGCACCACACTCTGTTAGGCTAAATCGTATTAATTCACACTCAATTAGATTCAAGAGGTGGCAACATGCAACGGAAGAACGCGGTGCGCAGCTCGGGCGACGGCGTGGGGGAGCTGTACGCGCTTCACGCCCGGCGGCTGCGCCGCATCGTCGGCTGTGCCGTGCGTGCCCCTGAGGCGGTTATCGACGACGCCTGCCAGGTCGCCTGGAGCCGTCTCATTCCCCAGGCCGCCGCGATCCGCCCGGAGGCCACCCTGTCCTGGCTGGTCACCACGGCCAGCCGCGAGGCGATCAAGCTGGCCCAGCGTGCCGAGCGCGATGTCTCACTCGAGGGCCTGATCGACGATGACGCGCAACTGGCGCAGCCCGGCGGGGCGGACGACCTCGTCGCCCTGCGCGAGCAACTGGACGCCGTTCGCGCCCTGCCGATGCGCCAGCAGCAGCTCGTGTGGCTGGCCGGCCTTGGTTTCAGCTACCGGGAGATGGCCGCGCAGACGCGGTCGAGCCGGCGGACGGTGGAGCGTCAGCTGCTGCGGGCCAAGCACACCCTCCGCGCCGCGGCCTGAACCGGCGCCGCGGCATGAACCGGCACCGCGGCGCGAAACTTAGCGTCGAGCGCGCCCGCGCTTGCGCCGCCGGCGCTCGGCCGGGCTCAGCTTGCGCGGCTTGGGGGCCGGCTTGGAGCCGCTGCGCCCCCCGCTCTCGGTCCCCGGCGCGGACCCTCGCGGTCCGGTCTTGACCGGTGCGTGCCGGCGGGAGTCATGCCAGATGAAGTAGGAGATGCCGCCGATCAGGATCAGCGCGCCGGCGGCGATCCCGATCGCCGTTCCGGAGCTGATCGAGCCGCCCGGTGCGCTGGTCGACGTCGGCGCGACCGGGTTGGCGGCGGTCGTCGTGGACGAGCTGACCGGAGGGGCGGGGAAGCTCGACAGCGGGCTCGAGGGACTCGGGGGGAGCCCCGCCGAGGTGCTCGCGGAGGAGGCCGAGGCCGGAGAGGACTTCTTGCCGCCCGCGGCCACGGCCGCCCCCGGCCCGATCAGGGCCAGGGACATCGAGACCAGGACCGCGGCGGCGCCGCTGTGGCGCCGCGTCAGGGAGAGGCTCGCGCTCACCGCTCCGAGGCGAGCGGCTGCTCCATCGCCGGGGTATTCGGCGGGTTGCGGTAGGGCTCCTCGTTCTCCTGGTGCTCCTCGTGGTAGACGCTCTCGGCGTTGACCGCCCAGATGTCGTGGTTGGTCCCCAGGAGGATGTTGTCCACGGCCCGCATCGCGGTCAGCATCGAGTGATCGGAGTTGTTGTAGCGGTGCAGCCCGTTGCGGCCGACCTGGGTCAGGTTGCCGATCGTCTGAAGCCAGTCGCGGATCGTGGCCACGCGCTCGCCGTACAGCTCGTCGTAGATCGGGTAGGCCTTGTGGACGCGCTCGACGAAGCCGAATCGGACCTTATGGGCCTCGGCCAGGTGGAGCTTCTCGATCTCCTGACCGGCCATGGCCACCAGGGCATCGTCGGACATGTTCCAGAGATCGTCGCCCTCGAAGCAGAAGTACTCCATTCCGATCGAGGACGCAGTCTCGCCCTCGGGCACCATCCACGGGCTCCAGGACTTGAAGTTCTGGATGCGCAGCACGCGCACGCCGGGCTGGTGGATGTAGATCCAGTTGTCGTCGAACGGGTCGTCGACGTCGATGACCAGCAGCACGGTGAGGAACTCGCGGTAGCGCAGGCCGCGGGCGGCGTCGCGGACCTCGAGGGGCGCCTCGGGCTCGGTGATCCCAACGGTGGTGCGCAGCGGCAGCGACGAGATGACGTGCGAGGGGTACAGGGTCTCCCCACCGGCGATCACCTCGCTGACCCGGCCGTTCTCGGTCACGAGCTTGGTCACCGGGGCGTTCAGGCGGACCTCGCCGCCCTGGGCCTGGATGTCGTCGGTCATCTGCTCCCACATCTGGCCGGGGCCGAAGCGGGGGTAGTTGAACTCGGAGATCAGCGACTTGATCTTGTCGCCCTTGTTGCCGAAGAAGGCCGACTTGGCGGCGCTGAAGAAGGACAGGCCCTTGATCCGCTGGGCGGCCCACTCGGCGCGGATCTCATCCGCCTTCACGCCCCACAGCTTCTCGGTGTAGGTCTTGAAGAAGTGGTTGTAGAGCCGCTTGCCGAAGCGGTTGGAGACCCACTGCTCGAAGCTCTCCTCCTTGCCCTTGGGCTTCACGGCGGCCCATGCGTAGGAGATCAGGCAGCGCGTGAGCTCGACAGGGCCGAGCTTCTTGATCACGTCGACGCCCTGCAGCGGGTACTCGAGGAACTTGTCGTTCCAGTAGATCCGGCTCTTGCGCGGGCGCTTGAGGAACTCCTCCTTCATGATCTCGTGCCAGAGGTCGTCGACCTCCTTGACCTTGGTGAAGAAGCGGTGGCCGCCGAGGTCAAAGCGGTAGCCCTCCCGCACCTGGGTGCGGGCGATGCCGCCGACGTGCTCGGTGGATTCGAGCACGATCACGGGCTTGCCCTGCTTGGCCAGCAGGTAGCCGGCGGTCAACCCGGCCGGGCCGGCGCCCAGCACGACCACGGGGTGCTCGGGCGTGATCTCCGCACCGCGGGCGGTGGCGTCTTGGGGCTGAGGTGTCACTTGGAGTCCTTAGAGCTTTCGGTATAGGAGCGCGCTGTCGGCGACGCAGCAGGATCCCCGGTACTTGTGCGGAGCCCACGCGACCGGCTTCAGGCTCGGGTTGGAGGCGAGAAGCGCCCCCCATTGGGCTGAGCGCCGCCGGACGAGAACCGTCCACGGTGCCTGCCAGTTTTGCGCTCCCTCGGTCAGAGGGCGCACGAAGAGGACCTGCTGATTGGGCTTGAGGGTAGCAATCAGGCGGTTTAGCGTTGTGTTCGGATTGGCGTCCTGGAGCCGGTGGAGCGCATCCACCCAGTTCATCGACTGCGGATCGCTGACTGTGCCGCTGGTGTTGGCAAAGCGCAGCCCGGCCGGCAGGTAGTACCAGGCCAGCGGGACCTGCTCGGGCTGGCCCAGGATCACCAGGTCGCCGCGGTGCAGCTTGGGGGCCATCTCGGCGGCCACCTGGCGCATGTCCGATTTGTTGTGCGGCGTGAACTCGCCCGGGTTGGCCCAGAACACGATCACCAGCAGCAGGGCCAGCAGCCCGACCCCGCGTGCGCGCGCCATGCCGGCGGTGGCCACCAGCAGCATCGAGCCGATCACCGGGGCGAAGTAGCGGTAGGCCCAGGCGGGCGAGAAGTGGGACACGATCCAGCCGAAGCCGAGCGTCCCCGCCGGCAGCAGGATCAGGGTCCAGATGACCAGTGACTCCCGGGTCCGCCAGCGGCTCGAGCGCAGCAGCCCGGCGATGCCGATCGCCCCGGCCAGGAACAGGGCCACGGTGGCCCGGTCGCCGCCCATCAGATTGCGGGAGATCTGCACCGGGGCGCCGAAGTTGGGCGCCTTGTCCCACGGCGAGCCGGTGTGCGCGGCCTGGTAGAGCAGCGTCGGCAGCCAGGGCAGGAACAGCACGGCGGCGGCGCCGAAGCTGAGCAGGCCGTCGATCAGCAGCGCCCGGCGCTCGTCGCCGGCCCGCCACACGAGCACGAACGCGATCGCCGCCCCGACCCCGAAGAAGATGCCCCAGGCGTGCGTGTAGAGCATCAGCGTCTGGCTGACCGCGAACAGGATCAGGAAGCGCCGGCGGCGGTAGATGAACCCGTGGATGAAGCCCGCCGTGGCCAGCAGCCCGAGCAGGGCCATCAGCGAGTACATCCGGGTCTCCTCGCTGTAGACGGTCAGGAACGGGTTCAGCGCGAACAGGATCAGCGCGATCAGTCCTGCCCAGCGACCGAACAGGCTGAAGGCCAGCCAGGCCCCGACGGGAACGCAGAGCAGCGAGAAGACGACCGACAGCGCGTGGGTCGAGGCCTCGCTGGAGCCGAACAGGCTCATCCAGCAGTGCAGCAGCATGTAGTAGAGCGGCGGCGAGCCGTCGTGGCGGAGCACGTGCGGGATGTCGAACAGGGCGTGGGTGGAGATCCCCACCGACAGGCCCTCGTCCATCCAGAACTGGCCGTGCAGGTAGCGGGTGCGGAGCACCGCGGAGATCGCCATGACGACCAGCACGACGGCGCCCCCCAGCAGCCAGAACGGGTAGCGGGCCAGGCGCTCGGGGATCGGCAGGTCAAACTCGCGGGCGGCGCCGGTGTCCCGGTTCTCCGCGGGCCGGAGGCGGCGATCGGGGGCGGTTACCGCGGCCATCGCGTCAGCTTCCCCGGCTTCCCATCACGCGCAGTGGGTGAACAGCCGGAAGGTCCGGACCTGGGCCACGAGCTTGTAGGCCACACCGTGCCACGCCCGGACGATCGGCAGCTTGATCCCGCCCGTGTGGGCGCTGGCCTGGAGGATCACGTTGGGTGGGGTGCCCGGCTCGTCGGCATTGAGCGGTGAGGGCTCGATGCGGTCGGTGTGCACGCCCATCGTCCAGGCCACCATCGGGACCTGGAAGCCCTCGGTCATGACCGTGCCGCAGCGCAGCAGGCGGGCGGCACCGCCCCCATCCCGGACGATCGTGGCCGCGTCCTGGCGCAGGTGGGCCTGGTAGACGAGCGCGCGGTGGGTCTTCTGGATGTCGATCAGGTTGGCCCCCACCCAGTTCGGGACGAACGCGAACACCAGCGCGCCGAGGGCGACCGCCGCCCAGGCCGTGGCCGGGGTCCGGACGGCCGCGGCGCTCGCGCGCCCGCGCGAGCGCAGGCGCGCCAGCAGATTGCCGAGCTCCTGCGTCGCCCAGCCCCAGGCCACGGCGCCGCAGATGTCGACCATCGCCGAGCCGATGACCAGGTAGCGGTTGTTGCCCGAGAAGCCGGCCTGGGTCATGATCGCGATGAGCACGAACCACGCCACGCCGAGCAGCCCGAGACCGGCGGCGGCGATCCGCGCGCGGGCCGGGACGCCCTGCAGCCGACGCCGCCCCGGCTCGCGCCAGCCGCGCCACACGATCAGGCCCGCGGCGCCGATCAGGACGGCGGCCGCGATCTTCAGCCGCAGCAGGATGGTTGGCCAGGCGGCGTCGATGAGCTCCGAGCAGAACGGGCAGTGCGCGAAGGCCAGGCTGTTGGAACGGGGATGCTGGGCGCGGCTGACCCCGCGCAGGAAATGACCGGAGCCCCAGTACTCGGGCAGGAACCAGAGGACCGGGATGAGCAGGAACAGGGTGATGATGAGCCGGCGCGCCCCGGGGTCCTTCCAGAACAGGTAGAGCCCGTAGGGGCCCCAGAAGAGCCAGATTTCGGGCCGGTCAAGCGCGGCCACGAACCCGAGCGCGAACGCCTGGCGGGGGTGCCCGTCGAGCGCTCGCTCGAGCCCGATCAGGATGACCGCGGTGGCCAGCCCCTCCGAGTAGCCGAGGGCGTTGTCGGAGATGTACCCGCCGGACAGGGCCAGCCCGAGGGCCGCGATCACGCCGGCCATTACCGCCGGACCGACGAGGCTCGCCCCGGCCAGCTCACCGGCGCCGCGCGTGAAGTACGTGCCCACCTGGCGCGTGAGGCGGAACGACAGCCGGAACACCATCACCACGGCGGCGAACGCCCCGGCGCGCGCGACGACCAGCCACAGGTCGGGCTCGGCCTGGCCGAAGGGCGCGAACAACGTGGTGAAGATGACCGGGAGCGGCTTCCACGACGGGCCGTCGACGGTGTGCAGCTTGAGGTGGACGATCTCCCGGCCCCACACGAGCCACGCCCACGGGTCGTAGCTCGGCGTGGACGGGATCAGCAGCGAGAGCGCGGCCACGGCGAGCGCCACGCCGGCCAGCCACAGGTAGAAGCGGCCCGCGGGGAGCCCGCGCAGGGTGCGCAGAGCGGGGCCGGCCCCGCTGCGCGAGGGGCGCGCGGCGGGCTCGGCCACGTCAGCCGTCGAGGCAGTGAGCAGGTTGGCGAGCGGGCGTCGGAACACGGGACTGGGCTTTCAGGAGCCGGGACCCGCCCGGGCGGCGGGTGCTTCGGCGTCGGGTTGACTCCGGTCTCTCACCCCGAGCGCGCAGGCACCGTCAGCGCGGGCAGAGAACGGGTTCCGCGCGCGAATTGTAGACCGCGGGCGGCACCTGGACCGCGCCCGGCCTCAGCCCTTGACGCCCTGGGCGAGGCAGGCCTCGACCTTCTGGAGCAGGCTGTCGGATGCCTGGTTGGGATACAGGAGGGCGGATCCGATCACCTCGGCGCTCGTCACGCGGCCGGAGATCTGGTCCTCCTGGGCGGCGCCCGGCGTCGGCGTGAACTGGACCGTGGGGCCGGTTGGCTTGGTGCCGATCTGCATCCACGTGCTGCCGTACGTCGTCACCGGGATGTGCTCGGCCTGCAGGCAGGCGATGTGCATCAGGCGCGGATCGTCGATCCCGTTGCGGCTGCGGGCCTGAGCGCCCGGCGAACCGACCTCGGGCTTGGCGGCGATTCCACACGCCGACAGCGAGCTCGCCGCGAGCAGGCAGAGCAGGACCAGCTTCGCGGGGGACATGCGGCCAGAGGGTAGAGGATGATTCCCGCTGTGCCCGCGTTTGCCGCCCTGACCGGACCGCTGCCGAAGCTCGGCGTGGTCGTGCTGGCGGGCCTCGTCGCGACCGCCCTGCTGGCCGGGGACCGGCGCCGGCGGGCACTGGCCATGGCCGGGACACTCGTGCTGGCGCCGGTCCTGCTGCTGAGCGCGATCTGGAACTCGCCCCAGCTCGGCATCGTCCATCGTCATCCGCTGTCCGTCGTCGTGCTGGTCGTGGTGGCCCTCGCCGCCCTGGCCGCCGCCGCCCGGTGGCTGGCTCCGCGCTTTCAGCTGGTCGCGCCGCTGGCGGTACTGGCGCTTCCCTTCCGCGTGCCGATCCAGGCCGCGGCGGTGACCTCCAACCTGCTCGTCCCGCTCTACCTGGTCGTGGCCGCGGGGACGCTGGCCTGGCTGCTGGCGGCGTGGCGCGAGCGCGGCGGGCCCGGCCCGCAGGCCTACGAGTCGCCGGGCTGGGCGCGGTGGGTCGAGCGGCTGCTGGCGCTGTTCGTCGTCCTCTACGCCGTGCAGGCGATCTACTCCTCAGACTTCGAGCGGGCGTTGCAGAACATGGTGTTCTTCTACGCCCCGTTCACGATGCTCTATGTGCTTCTGCGCAGCGTGCGCTGGACCCGGGAGATGATCCGCAACGGCCTGCTGGTGATCGTCTCGCTGGCGCTGGTGTTCGCCGTCATCGCCTACGTCGAGTACGCGACCAAGACGATCATCCTCAACCCGAAGCTGGTGGTCACCAACGACCTGCACACCTACTTCACCGTCAACTCGGTGTTCTTCGATCCCGACATCTTCGGGCGCTTCCTGGCCCTGGTCATGATCCTGCTCGCCGTGCTGCTGATCTACGCGCGGCCGGCTCGCGAGCAGCTGGCCACGGTGGTCGTGCTGGCCGCCCTGTGGGTGGCGCTGGTGCTGACGCTGTCGCGCTCGAGCCTCGGTGCCCTGCTGGTCGGGCTCGGGGTGCTGGCCGCGCTGCGCTGGAGGCCCACGCGCGCGCTCTACATCGCGCTGGCGGTGGTGCTCATCGGCGCCGTGGCCGTGGCCGCCTCACCGCGCACCTTCGGCCTCAACCAGGGCGTCAACGGTGCCTCCAGCGGCCGGGGAGGCCTGATCAGCGGGGGCATCGCGCTGTTCGGCGAGCGCCCCGTCTGGGGGTACGGGTCGGGCTCGTTCGAGACCGAGTACCGCCGCCACCACCGGGCCACGGCGACGTCCCTGACGGCCTCGCACACGATCCCGGTCACCGTCGCCGCCGAGCAGGGCGTGATCGGGGAATTGGCCTACATCGCCCTGGTGCTGGCGGCGGTCATCTGCCTGACCCGCGGCGCCCGCGGCGACCCGCCGCGCAGCGCGCTGGCGGCGGCTTTCGTGGCCCTGGTCTTCCACACGATGCTGTACGCCGACTTCCTCGAGGACCCGGTGACCTGGGCCCTGCTGGGGATCGGCGTCGCGCTGGCCGTGGCCGGCGGCGGCGCGCCTGGGGAGGAGGCGGGGCCGGCTAGGCCGCCGGTGGCGGAGCGCCGGACGGCTCGCGCCTGACCGCGCCCGGATCGGCCGCCTCCGTACCGACGGCGAGCTTCAGGAGCAGCGCATGCAGCTGGGCGCGCTCCGCGGCGGAGAGCGGCGCCAGCAGCTCGTCCTGGGCGCGCTTGGCGCGCAGGCGCCCGGCGTTCAGGGTCTGGCGCCCGGCGTCGGTGAGATGCAGCGCATGCGCGCGGCGGTCGCTGGGGTTCGCCCGCCGCTCGACCAGGCCGAGTCCCTCGAGCTCGTCGATCGTGCCGACCATCGAACTCGGGTCCATGCCGATCGAGCGTCCGAGCTGCTGCTGGCTGACCGGGCTCTCGGCCTCCAGCACGTTCAGGGCCCCCCACATGCGCGGCGTCAGCTCGAGGCTCTGCAACTGCTCGGAGAACCGTCGTGCGGCGTACCAACCCAGCCGGCTCAGCAGGTAGCCGGTGTGGCGGACGAGCGCCGCGTGCAGGCCGGGCGCGCCCGTGTGTGGATCCGTCATGTCAACAAGATTTTATCAAGACACCATGGTGTTGAGAAATAGTTTGTGATACAAACGATGCGGGAAGCCAACCACGGGGGAGTCGAGATGACCGCCATCACGCGCTGGGTCCTTCGCCACAAGCGCATCGTCGCCGGATTCTGGGTCCTGGTCACGATCGTCGGGATCGCCACCGTCTCGCACACCACGAACTCGTTCAGCAAGGAGTTCTCGGTTCCCGGACGCGAGGGCTTCCAGACCAATCTGGTCATTCGCCGCCTGTACCACCAGGGGGGCCGGAACGCACCGATCCTGCCCGTGGTCACGCTGCCCGCCGGCCAGACGGTGGACTCGCCCGGGGTGCGGGCCGGCCTCGAGCGCGTCGCCGCCCGCCTCGCGCAGGCGCTGCCCGGCGCCCGGATCGCCTCCTATGCCTCGACCGGGAGCCGCGCGTTCGTCTCCGCGGACGGCCGGACCACGTTCCTGGTCGCGCAGCCGCTGCCCGACAGCGAGGCGTTCGGCGCCAATACGCGCGCCGCCAAGCGGGCCGCGGCCGCCCTGGCCGGGGTCGCGATCGCCGGGGCGCCGGTGCACGTGACCGGGATCGACGCTCTGCAGAACCAGACCGGGGGCAGCGGCGGGCCCGGCGTGCTGCTCGAATCGGTGCTGGGCGGGCTCGGCGCGCTGGTCGTGCTGGCCTTCGTGTTCGCCTCGCTGCTGGCCTTCATCCCCCTGCTGATGGCGATCGTCTCGATCATGACCACGTTCCTGGTCCTGTGGGGGGTGAGTCAGGTGACCAGCGTGTCGTTCATCGTCGAGTTCCTGGTCGCGCTGATCGGTCTCGGCGTGGCGATCGACTACTCGCTGCTGGTCGTCGTCCGCTGGCGTGAGGAGCGCGCTCACGGCCATCACGGAGATGAAGCTGTGGTCCGCGCGATGGCCACCGCCGGACGCGCGGTCGTGTTCAGCGGTACCACGGTGGCCATCGGCCTGCTGGCCATGATCGTGCTGCCGCTGCCGTTCCTGCGCTCGATCGGGTACGCCGGAATGCTGATCCCGCTGGTCAGCGTGATCGTGGCCATCACGTTGCTGCCGATCGTGCTCGTCAAGGCCGGCAGCCGGCTCGACTGGCCGCACGTGCGCAGTGACGACCAGGCCAGCCGGTCGTGGACGCGCTGGGCCGGGCTGGTCGTGCAGCGCCGCTGGCCGGCCGCCCTGGGCGCGGCCGCCGTGCTGGTGGCGCTGCTGATCGCCGCCACCGGGCTGCAGCCGGGGCAGGCCAACGTCAACACACTCAGCCGGGGCGGTGACGCCCGCACCGGCCTGCTCGCCCTCGAGCGCGCGGGGATCGGACCGGGGGCACTCGCGCCGATCGAGATTCTCACCCCGCAGGCCGGGGCCGGCCGGGTCGCCGCCGCGGTGGGCGGGACCGCCGGAGTGCACGGCGCGGTCGCTCCGGGCGGCGCGAGCTGGCGGCGGGCGGGCACGGCGATCGTCGACGCGTTCCCGACCGCGGATGCCTCCAGCAACGCCGGCCTCGACACGATCGACCGTGTGCGGCGCGCCGCCCACGCCGCCGGTGTGGGCGCCCGCGTGGGCGGAATCGGTGCCGAGAACCAGGACTTCGTGTCGGCCATCTACGGGAGCTTTCCGGTGATGATCGCGCTGATCGCGGTGCTCACCTTCCTGCTGCTGGCCCGGGCCTTCCGCTCGCTGCTGCTGCCGCTCAAGGCGGTGCTCCTGAACGTCGTCAGCGTGGCCGCGGCCTGGGGCGTAATCACCCTGGTCTGGCAGGAGGGCCACGGCTCGCACGTGCTGTTCGGGATCGCCGCCACCCACTCGGTCAGCGCCTGGATCCCGCTGATGGTGTTCGCCTTCCTGTTCGGGCTCTCGATGGACTACGAGGTGTTCATCCTGGCCCGGATGCGGGAGGAGTACGACCGGAGTGGTTCCACCGACACCGCCGTCGTGCGCGGCATCGGCCGTACGGGGCGGCTGGTCACGAGCGCGGCCCTGATCCTGTTCCTGGCCTTCGTCTCGATGGCCTCGGGACCGCAGACCGACGTCAAGGTGTTCGCGACCGGGCTGGCGGCGGGAATCATCCTCGACGCCACGGTGATCCGCGCGCTGCTCGTCCCCGCCGTGGTCTCGCTGTTCGGGCGCTGGAACTGGTGGCTGCCCGAGCGGCCCGCGCGGCTGCTGCGTGTGGAGCCCTCGCTGCCGCCGCGCGCGGCGCCGGAGGGCGCGTCAACATAGGCGCGTGTCCCTGCACCCGCTTGCGCTGCGCTTCTCCGAGGTCGCGCAGGAATACGAGCGGGGGCGCCCCGACTACGACCCCGCCGTCGTGGGCGCGGCGGCGGCCGAGCTCGGGATCCCCCCCGGCGCGACGATCCTCGACCTGGCCGCCGGCACCGGCAAGCTGACCCGCGCGCTCGTGCGGGGCGGCTACGAGGTGATCGCGGTCGAGCCGCAGGCTTCGCTGCGGGCGGTCCTGGCCGCCGAGCTCGGGCCCGCGCGGGTGCGGACGGGCGTGGCCGAGGCCATACCGCTGCCCGACGCCTCGGTGGCCGCGGTCACCGTGGCCGACGCGTTTCACTGGTTCGACCGCCCGCGTGCGCTGGCCGAGATCCGCCGGGTGCTGCAGCCCGCCGGGGGGCTGGCCCTGTTCAACACCCGCCCCGACTGGCGCGCGGCCAGCTGGTGTGATGAGCTGGTGAGCCTGCTGGTCGAGAACCGCCGTGTCGAGCATCCCCATTTCGACGGGCGGCCGTGGCACGAATACGTGCGGGAGGCGGAGGGCTGGAGCGAGCCCTGGGAGATCCGCGTCACCACCCACCCGCTGGCCGACACCGGGCGGCTGCTCGACCACCTGGCCTCGATGAGCTGGATCGCGGCCATGCCTGCGGCAGAGCGGGCCGGCGTCATGCGCCGCGCCCGGGAGCTGCTCGAGGCCGGCCAGACGCCGGAGCGGCTGCCGCTGCACGTCGAGGTCGGCCTGGCCTCGCCGGCGGGCGCTCGCCGTCCGGGGCGCGGCGGGCTGGCCCCGAAGCCGGCCTAGATGGGCGTCGTGTAGGCGCCGCTGAGCCCGCCGTCGACGAGGAACTCGGTGGCGTTCACGTAGCTCGACTCGTCACTGGCCAGGAACAGGACCGCGTTGGCTATCTCCTCGGCCCGACCGAAGCGGCCCATCGGCACGTGGACCATGCGGCGGGCCGCCTGCACCGGGTCCGAGGCGTACAGCTCGCGCAGCAGCGGCGTGTCGATCGGCCCCGGGCACAGGGCGTTGACGCGGACGCCGCGCTTGGCGAACTCCACCCCGAGCTCCCGCGACAGGGCGAGCACGCCGCCCTTGGATGCCGTGTAGGCGATCTGGGAGGTGGCCGCGCCCATCACGGCCACGAATGAGGCGGTGTTGATCACCGAGCCGCCGCCGCCCTCGAGCAGATGGGGGATCCCGTGCTTGCAGCACAGAAACACGCTGCGCAGGTTGGTGGCCTGTACCCGCTCCCACACCTCGAGCTCGGTGGCCAGCACCGAGGCGTCCTCGGGGGGCGAGATGCCGGCGTTGTTGAACAGCACGTCGATCCGGCCGAGCTCCTCACGCACGCGCGTGTACAGCCCTGAGACCTGCTCCTCCTGGGTCAGATCGGCCACCAGGGAGAGCACGCCGACCTCATGGTCGAGCACGTCGACGCCGACCACGCGCGCGCCCTCGCGGGCGAACACCGCCGCCGTGGCGCCGCCGATCCCGCCGGCGGCGCCGGTGATCACGCACACCTTGCCCGCGAGCCGGCTCATGAGGTGGCGTAGAAGATCGACTTGACCTCGGTGTAGGCGTCCAGCGCGTGCGGGCCGAGCTCGCGGCCGTAACCGGACTGCTTGAAGCCGCCGAACGGGGTGGCGACCCGCACCGAGGTGTTGGAGTTGATCGACAGGACCCCCGCCTCGAGCGCGCGGGCGACCCGCAGCGCCCGTCCGCCGTGGCCCGACCAGATCGAGCCCGACAGTCCGTAGATGGTGTCGTTGGCCAGGCGGATCGCCTCCTGCTCATCGGCAAACGGGATGACCGCGGCCACCGGCCCAAAGATCTCCTCACGAGCCGCCCGCGCGTCCGGCGCCACCGGGCACAGGACCGCGGGCGCGAGCCAGAAGCCGGGACCCTCGGGCGCGCTGCCGCGAATCGCCACCCGCTCCCCGTCGTCCAGGTAGGAGGACACGCTCTGGCGCTGAGCGGCCGAGATCAGCGGACCCATCTCGGTGCTCTCGTCAAGAGGATCGCCGACCCGCAGCGCACTGACCGCACGCTCCAGGTGGCCCATGAAGTCGTCCAGGGCCGAGGCCTCCACGAGGATCCGCGAGCGCGCGCAGCAATCCTGTCCGGCGTTGCCGAACATCGCCCCCGGGGCCGCCGCCGCCGCCGCCTCGAGATCGGCATCGGCGAACACGATGTTGGGCGACTTGCCACCCAGCTCGAGCGTCACCCGCTTGATCGTCGCCGCCGCTCCGGCGGCGATCGAGCGGCCGACCTCGGTCGAGCCGGTGAAGGCGATCTTGGCCACGTCGGGGTGCTCGACCAGCCGCTGCCCGCAGGTCGAGCCCGGCCCGACGACCACGTTGAGGACCCCCTCGGGCAGACCCGCCGCGAGCGCGATCTGCTCGAAGCGCAGCGCGCTCAGCGGCGTCAGCTCGGCCGGCTTCAGCACCACGGTGTTGCCGGCCGCCAGCGCGGGCCCGAGCTTCCAGGCCGCGATCACCAGGGGAAAGTTCCAGGGCACGATCAGTCCGACCACACCGAGCGGCTCGCGGACCGTCCAGGCCTGGCCCCCGGTGACCGGAATCGAGTCCCCGAGCAGGCGCTCGGGGGCGGCAGCGTAGTAGCCGAGCGTGTCGGCCACCATGTCCATCTCGCCGCGGGCGTCCCCGATCGGCTTGCCGGCGTTGCGGGCCTCGAGCCGGGCCAGCTCCTCACGGTGGTCGGTCACCGCGTCGGCCACGCGGCGCAGCAGCCGGGCGCGGTCGGCCGGGGACACGGCTCGCCAGGCCGGATAGGCGGCCCTGGCCCGCGCGACGGCGGCGTCGACATCGGCAGCGTCGGCGCGCGGAACCGTCTCGAGCACGGCCGCCGTGGCCGGCTCGAGGACCTCCAGGGTGGCGGAGCTCACCGCCCGGACCTAGGACGGTCAGGCAACTCCGGGCTCCGGCTCGGGACGCTTGATGGTCACCCCGTCGTCGGCGAACTCGATTGTGCGGACCGGTCCGGTGAACGAGCGTCGCGCCGAGACCAGGTACCAGATGGTCACGGCCAGCATGACCGCGATGGTCACGATCGGCGCGTAATTGACCGCGCTCCAGTCAAAGGTCTTGCCGAAGTACACGCCGGCCGGTGAGGTGGGCAGGCAGAAGATGATCACGCACAGAGCGACCCAGACGAACGCGATCGGATTGATCCAGCGGTAGTGACGGCCCAGTGTCCACGGGCCCGTCACGAATTTGTCCTTCAGCCGCCAGCGCAGGAACACGGGAATCGTGTAGGCGATGTACAGGCCGATGACCGCAATCGAGACGACGGCGAAGAAGGCCACCGGGAAGCCCGCCGAGTTCGGGAAGTAGGCCGGGACCGTGACGATCAGCGCGAACAGGCACACGAACAGCACCGCGTACGTGGGCGTTCCGTTGCCGCCGAGCCGCCGCCACAGGTTGTGGCCGGGGATGGCGCCATCGCGCGAGAAGGCGAAGGTCATCCGCGAGGCGCTGGTCACGCAGGCCATGCCGCAGAACAGCTGGCCGACGGTGGAGATCAGGATCACCGCCTTGGCCGAGGCCGAGCCGAGCGCAGTGGTGATGATGGCCAGGGCCGGGAAGCCGGCCGTGCTGATCGCGCCCACGTGCTTCTGCTGCACGGCGAAGGTCAGGGCCAGCAGCACGATCCAGCCGATCACCGCCGAGTAGAAGACCGACCGCCAAACCCCCTTGGGGGCGGACTCGTCGGCGCCGTGGGTCTCCTCCGAAACGTGCGCCGAGGCGTCGTAGCCGGTGATCGTGTACATGGTCAGCAGGAAGCCCAGCGGAAGCACGTAGAACCAGTACATGTGGCTCGAGAAGCCACCGAAGCTGCGGTGGGTGAACACGTAGGAGAAGCTCGCGTGGTGCGAGGGGACGACGATCAGCAGGATCACGATCACGGCCACGCCGATCACGTGCCACCAGACCGACACGCCGTTGAAGATCGAGACCAGGTGCCCGGAGAAGACGTTCAGCAGGCCGTGGATGATCAGGATCACGGCGAACAGAGCGAACACGACGTGCGCGTCGTAGTGCACATTCGCGGAGGCGAAGTTGAACACGAAGTTGACGTTGTAGAGGCCGAGCAGGTACTGCAGGAAGCTGGCCGCCGCATAGTCGACCGAGGCCACCACGGCGACCAGGCCGATCAGGTTGAACCACCCCGTGAACCAGCCCCAGCCGGCGCCGCCCAGGCGTGAGGCCCAGAAGTAGATGCCGCCCGCGGTGGGAAAGGCGGAGGCCAGCTCCGACATCGACACGGCCACACACAGGATCAGCAGACTGATCACCGGCCAGCCGATCGAGATCGCCACCGGGCCGCCGTTGTTGAAGGCCTGGCCGTAGCTGGTGAAGCAGCCCGCCAGCACGGAGATGATCGAAAACGAGATGGCGAAGTTGGAGAAGCTGCTCCAGCCCCGCTTGAGCTCCTGCTTGTAGCCGAGCTCGGCCAGCCGTTGTTCGTCCCTGGTCAACGACTCAGTCGTCATGTGGTGGTCCCTCCTGAAAAAGGTCTGGGCATCGGGCCTTCAGTGCGGGCAAACATATTTGGGCCGCCCCGGGCCGTCAAGGGCCATTTGGACGATTGCCCTTGGCCGCACGAGCGGGCGCGGCGGGTCCCGGTCGCGCATCGCGGCCGGCCGGTCACGGCGGCGGCAGGAAGCCGGCCAGGATGTGCTCGGTGCCCCGCAGGTGCTCGGCCATCTCCCGCGCCGCCGCCGCCTCGTCGTGGCGACGCACGGCGTCGAGCAACCGGCGGTGCTGCTGATTGGAGGAGGCCAGCACCTCGGGAGGATGGGGGATGAGCAGGATCAGATCGCTCATAGCGCCCTGGGTCTCGGTCATCGCCGTCACCAGGCGGGCGCTGCCGGTGGCCTCGGCCAGCCCCACGTGCAGGTGGATGTCGGCCTGGCGCTGGGCCGGGTAGTCGTGCAGCAGCCCGTCGATCTCGACGACCAGCGCATCGAGCGAGTCCAGCAGCTCCGGCCGCGCGCGCTCGGCGGCCAGCACGGCGATCCCGACCTCGATCGCCATCCGCTCGTCGCACACCTCACGCCAGTGAGCGACCAGCTCGGGGGAGGGGGGCGAGGTCGGCGGGGCCGGGTCGGCCACGAACGTGCCCCCGCCCCGGCCGCGCATCGCGTGCAGATGGCCGCTCTGGCCGAGGGCGACCAGCGCTTGGCGCAGCGTCGAGCGGGCTATGCCGAGCATCGAGCACAGCTCCCGTTCGGCCGGCAGCCTCGCGCCGGCGGGCAGCAGGCCGAGCTTGATCGCGGTGCCGAGCCGCTCGACGGTCTCCTCAAAGGCGGTCTGGGAGCGCACGGGCGCGAACACCGCGGCCAGCGAGCTGGCCGGCTCGGGCGCCCGGACGGCCCCCCGGTTCACAGCCGCTCGAAGCCTCGGACGCGTTCCCAGTCGGTGACCGCCGACTCGAACGCCGCCAGCTCAACGTCGGCGGCGTGCACGTAGTGGTCGACGACCTCGTCCCCCAGCGCGGCCCGGGCCACCTCGCTCTGATCAAACAGGTCGCGCGCCTCGCGCAGGGTGGTGGGCAGGCGCGGCTTGTCGGTGGCCAGGTAGGCGTTGCCGGCATAGGCGGGCTCGAGCTCGAGCTGGTTCTCGACCCCGTACAGGCCGGCGGCGATGATCGCGCTCAGGGACAGGTACGGATTCAGGTCCGAGCCGCCGGCCCGGTTCTCGAAGCGCTTGCCGGGGCCGTGGCCGACCACGCGCAGGGCGCAGGTGCGGTTGTCATCGGCCCAGGCCACCGCGGTGGGGGCGAACGAGCCCGCCACGTAGCGCTTGTAGGAGTTGACGTTGGGGGCCTGGAGCAGGGTCAGCTCACGCAGGCAGGCGAGCTGGCCGGCCAGGAAGGACCGGAACACGGCGTCGTCCCGGGCGAACAGCATCCCCTCGGCATCGGCGAGCGAGAAGTGGATGTGGCAGGAGCTGCCCTCGCGCTCGTTGAACTTGGCCATGAAGCTGATCGACATGCCCTCCTGGGCGGCGATCTCCTTGGCCCCGTTCTTGTAGATCGCATGCTCATCCGCGGTTCGCAGGGCGTCGGCGTAGTGGAAGTTGATCTCGTGCTGGCCGAGGTTGCACTCGCCCTTGGAGTTCTCGACCTCGAGTCCGGCCGCGGCCATGCAGTTGCGGATCCGGCGGATCAGGGGCTCGACGCGGGCGGTGCCCAGCAGCGAGTAGTCGACGTTGTAGAGGTTGGCCGGCTCGAGGTCCCGGTAGCCCTTGCGCCAGGCCGACTCATAGGTGTCGCGGAAGACGAGCAGCTCGAGCTCGGTGCTGGCGTTGGCGCTCCAGCCGCGCTCGCCCAGCCGCTCCAGCTGGCGGCGGAGGATCTGGCGCGGGGAGGCCGCCACCTCGCGGCCGTCGGCCCAGACGAGGTCGCACAGGCACATGGCCGTGCCCTCCTGCCAGGGGACGGGGCGCAGCGTGCTCAGGTCGGGCCGCAGCGAGAAGTCGCCGTAGCCGCGCTCCCAGGACGCCATCTCGTAGCCGTCGACGGGGGCCATGTCGACATCGACGGCGAGCAGGTAGTTGCAGCCCTCGGCGCCGTTCTCGGCCACCTCGCCCAGGAAGTGGCGGGCGGTCAGCCGCTTGCCCTGGAGGCGGCCCTGCATGTCGGTCAGGGCCACCAGGACGGTGTCGATCTCTCCCGCCTCGACCCGTGCGCGGAGCTCGTCGAGCTTCATCGCGTCTCCGCTGGCGGGCGTGGGTCCGGCGTCACGCGGCGAAGGTATAGGAACCGCGCCTTAAACGCTAGGGTCCTCCCGCATGGCCGATCTGGGGGAGATCGTGGCACTGGTCGAGCGGACCCTGGGACCGGCTCAGGGCGAGCCCGTGCGGCTGACCGGTGGCATCACCAACCGCAACTACCGCCTGCGGTTCGGCGAGCGCGAGTGCGCGCTGCGGCTCACCGAGCCGCAGACCGAGCTGCTCGGCATCGACCGCTCCGCGGAGCGGGCCGCCGCCGACGCCGCCGCCGCGCTCGGTCTCGGCCCGGCGGTGCTGGTCAGCGGAGCCGGCTTCATGGTCACCGAGTACCTGGATCGAGCACCGATCGCGGCCGCTGCGCTGCGGCGGGATCCGCATCCGGCCGCTCAGGCCCTGCGCCGCTTCCACGACTCCGGAGCCGAGCTGCGGCATCGCTTCTGGGTGCCCGAGCTGCTGGACGGCTACGCCGCGATCGTGGGCAGGCGCGGGCATCGCCTGCCCGCGGACTACCGCATGGCCACCGAGGTGGTCGGTCGCATCGCCGCCGCGCTGCCCGCGGAGGAGCCCGTGCCCTGTCACAACGATCTGCTGGCCGCCAACGTGCTCACCCCGCGGGGCGCGGCCGGGCCGGTGATGCTGGTCGACTGGGAGTACGCGGGGATGGGCCACCGGCTGTTCGATCTCGGCAACCTCGCCGCGGGCAGCGAGTTCGACGGCCCGGCCCAGGAGCGGCTGCTGGAGGCCTACTTCGGGGAGCCACCCGGACCTGGACGGCGGGCTGCGCTGGCCCTGATGCAGATCATGTCCGACGCCCGCGAGGCCGCCTGGGGCGTTGTTCAGGCCGTCATCTCCACGCTCGAGTTCGACTTCACCGCCTATGCCGGGCGGCATTTCCTGCGGCTGCGCGGGGCCGCGGCCGACCCCCGGTTTGAGGAGTGGCTGCGTGACGCGCGCGCGTGAGCTCCCCGCCCGCGCGCGGGTCGTGATCATCGGCGGCGGAGTGGGCGGTGCCTCAATCGCCTATCACCTCGCCCAGCGCGGGGAGCGGGACGTGGTGCTGCTGGATCGCCACGAGTTGACCAGCGGATCGACGTTCCATTCGGCCGGCCTCGTCGGCCAGCTGCGCGGCAGCGTCTCCCTGACGCGGATGATGATGGACTCGGTCGAGCTCTACCGCCGGCTGGACTGCGGCTGGGTGCAGTGCGGCGGGATCCGCCTGGCCTGCAGCCAGGAGCGCGAGCAGGAGGCGATGCGCCAGGTGGCCTGGTCCCGGACCTTCGGGTTGCCGCTGGAGCTGATCAGCGCCGGGGAGGCTGCCGAGCTGTTCCCGCTGATGAGTACCGACGGCGTGCGCTGCGCCTCCTACCTGCCCACCGACGGGTACCTCGATCCGTCGCTGCTGACCTACGCGCTCATCGACGGTGCGCGCGAAGGCGGCTGCCGGGTGTTCACCCACACGCGCGTGGAGGACGTGTTCACCCGCGCCGGGCGCGTCACCGGGGTGCGCACGCAGTGGGGCGAGATCGAGGCCGAGGTCGTGGTCAACGCGGGTGGCATGTACGCGGCCGAGATCGGCCGGCTGGCCGGGATCCGCGTCCCGATCGTCCCCTTCGCCCATGAGTACCTGGTCACCCAGCCCTTCCGGGAGCGCACGCCCGGCGAGCACCTCCCCACGCTGCGCGACCCTGACCTGCTGATCTACTACCGGGAGGAGGGGGCCGGCCTGGTGATGGGCGGCTATGAGCGCCGCAGTGCGCCCTGGTCGCTGGACGAGCACCTCGTCGACCGCATCCCGGCCGACTTCAACGGGCGGCTGCTCGAGGAGGACTGGCCGCGCTTCGAGCAGATCGCCGCCAACTCGTCACGGCGGGTCCCGGCGATGGAGGAGGTCAAGGTCACGCGCCTCATCAACGGCCCCGAGGCGTTCACGCCCGATAACGAGTTCTGCCTCGGGGAGAGCGACGTGCGAGGCCTGTTCGTGGCCGCCGGATTCTGCGCGCACGGGCTGGCCGGAGCGGGCGGGATGGGCAAGCTGATGGCCGAGTGGATCCTGACCGGCGAGCCCGGCCTCGACGTGTGGGCGATGGACATCCGCCGGTTCGGCCCGCAGTACCGGTCCCCGCGCTACACCCTGGCCCGGGCCAAGGAGGTCTACGAGACCTACTACGACATCAAGTACCCCGGCCACGAGCGCCAGGCCGGCCGTCCGCTGCGCCTGTCCAGCGCCTACGGCTGGCACCGGGAGCACGGAGCGGCGTTCGGTGAGAAGTCGGGCTGGGAGCGGGTCAACTGGTATGAGGAGAACGCCGGTGCTGGTGACGAGCGCCTGCGCCCTCGCGGCTGGGCTGGAATGCACTGGTCCCCGGCGATCGGCGCCGAGGCCCGGGCGACCCGCGAGCGGGCCGGCCTGTTCGATGAGTCGTCGTTCGCCAAGCTCGAGCTGAGCGGGCCCGGGGCCGCCGCGCTGCTGGAGCGGCTGTGCGACAACCGGGTGACCCGCGAGGTGGGCCGGATCACCTACACGCAGATGCTGAACCGGCGCGGGGGCATCGAGTGCGATTTCACGGTCACCCGGGTGCAGGAGGAGGAGTTCTCGATCGTCACCGGCACCGCCTTCGGTCAGCACGATGCGGGCTGGATCCGGCGCCATCTGCCCCCTGACGGCTCGGTTCGCCTGGCCGATGTGACCTCGCGCTGGGCCTGCTTTGCCCTGTGGGGCCCGCGGTCGGCCGACATCCTGGCGCCGCTGACCGCCGACCGCCTGGACTTCGGCTACATGACGATGCGCGAGCTGGCCGTGGGCGACGTGCCCGTGCGGGCCCTGCGGGTGACCTTCGTCGGCGAGCGCGGCTGGGAGCTCTACTGCCCGACCGAGTACGGGGCCGCCCTCTGGTCGGCGCTGTGGGAGGCGGGACGGCCGCACGGGCTGATGGCCGGCGGCTACCGGGCGATCGACGCGCTCCGGCTGGAGAAGGGTTACCGCGTGTGGGCGGCCGACATCACCCCGGATGACTCGCCGCTCGAGGCCGAGCTCGGCTTCAGCGTGCGGCGTGACAAGGAGTTCATCGGCTCCGACGCCCTCCGGCCCCCCCGGCGGCGGCTGCGCTGCCTCGTACTCGAGGACCCGCGGTCGGTCGCCCTCGGCAACGAGCCCGTGCGGATCGGCGATCAGGTGTGCGGCCGGGTGACCAGCGGCGGCTACGGGTACACGGTCAAGCGCTCCATCGCCTACGCCTACCTGCCCGATGCGGTGCCCGAGGGCGAGAACGTGGAGGTGGACATCTTCGGGCGCTGGGTGGGCGGCGTGGTCGCTCGAGAGCCGCTCTATGACCCGTCCGGCGAGCGGCTGCGCGACCCGGCCTGAGGACGACCGGTGAACCTTTCTCCACCGACGCCCCAATCGGGTGACAAGCGTTCTGGATGGGGGTAGGATCGGGGCCTCGTGACTTGGGGATTCATTTGGCTGATGCTCGCCCTGAAGTTGCCCCTGGCGGCGCTTATCTACGTCGTCTGGTGGGCGATCAAGCAGGAGCCGGAGGATTCCGCCTCCGATGACGACGGTGGCATCAAGCGCCGGTCCCGGCCCCATCCGCCGGCACCCTTCCCGCGCCGTCCGCGCCGCGGGCCCCACGGCGACCCCGCGCCCGCGCCGCCC
>DASVYO010000149.1:0-3977 GCA_036392135.1 Solirubrobacteraceae bacterium | reverse complement strand
GGCACCGCGCCGGTCAAGCTGGCCGTGAGCCCCGACGGCCAGACCCTCTACAGCGCCGACTCGGGCGAGGATGCGGTGGCGGCCATCTCCCTGACCGCCCGGCCCCAGGCCGGGGTGCCCGTCATTCCGCGGCGGGTGGCGCGCCCGGTGAAGCTGGCCAGCCTGATCCGCTACCACCAGGCCCAGCGGCGCGCGGCCGCCGCCCTGAGCACGGCGCTCGCGCATGCCGGCAGTCCGAGCGCCCGCAGCCGGGCCCGGCGCCGGTACGCCGCTGCCCTGCGGAACCGGCGCTGGCTGCAGATCCGCACCACCCGAGCCTGCGCCGGGCCGACCGTTCAGCAGATGCGCACCTACATCCGCGCGGTGCTGCGGGATCTCGGGATTCGCTCCCGGCGGCGCCGCGGTCAGCGGCTGGCCCAGGCGAGACGCCGGCTGCCCGCGATCCGCGCGTGCCGCGCCGCGCCCGGCTACCTGCCCAACCTGCCCGCGCTGCATCTCATCGGACGGCTGCCCACCGCGGCCTATCCCGACGATGTGCAGGTCACCCCCGACGGGTCCCACCTGCTGTGGGTGGCCGGCAAGGGCTTCGGCAGCGGCCCCAACCCGAATTACTTCTTCGCCGGGGACAAGCGCCCCGGGGTCACGCCGACCAACGTCTACGGCACCTATGTGCTGGACAAGCTGACCGGCCGCGTCGGTGAGCTGCCCACCCCGAGCGATATCCAGATGTCGCGCAGCAGCGCGCTCGCCAACGCCCAGGTCGTGCCCCAGAACGCAGAGGCGCGGCCGGCGGGCAGTCCGATCCCGGCCCCCGGCCAGGGACCGAGCACGCAGATCAAGCACGTGTTCTACATCGTGCGCGAGAACCGCACCTATGACCAGGTGTTCGGCACCGACGCCCGCGGCGACGGGGCGCCGTCGCTGGAGCTGTTCGCCGACAACGGCGTGGGCGGGCCGACCGGGGGAATCACCCCCAACGCCCACTCGCTGGCCCGGCAGTTCCCGCTGCTCGATCACTTCTACGCCGACTCCGAGGTCTCGGTCGACGGCCACCTCATCACCGCCGGGGCCTACGCCACTGATTACGTGCAGAAGGCGCTGGCCGCCAACTACTCGAACCGCAACCGCGGCGATGACTTCGGCATCTACCCGGTCACCTTCCCGCCCAACGACTTCGTCGTCGACCAGGCGGTCCGGCAGGGCGTCTCGTTCCGCAACTACGGCGAGCAGGCGGTCGGGGCATCGCCGCTCGGTGACGCGCCCAATCGGCCGACCTACAGCGAGGTGGCCGCCAACACCGACTACTCCTACCCGAACAACCTGTTCATCGGCTGCCTGACCCCGGGCAATCCGGCCACCTGCACGCAGGACTCGGGGATATACAAGACGACCGGGAGGCCGATCGCCGGGCAGAGCCGCTTCAACACGTGGTACCCCGAGTTCCAGGCCCAGGTGGCCAGCGGGACGGTGCCCACGCTGAACTACATGATCCTGCCCAACGATCACACCAACGGCACCACCGCCCAGGACTTCACGCCCCAGGCGATGATCGCCGATAACGACCTCGCCCTGGGCCAGATCGTGGACGCCATCTCCCACTCCTCGATCTGGTCCTCGAGCGCGATCTTCGTGGTCGAGGATGACTCCCAGGACGGCGCCGACCACGTTGACGCGCACCGCATGCCGGCCTTCGTGATCAGCCCCTGGGCGCGCCACGGCGCGGTCGTGCACACCCGCTATGACCAGTATTCGATGCTCCGCACCGTGGAGCTGATCGCCGGCCTGGCTCCGCTGTCGCTCAACGACGGCCTGGCCACGCCGATGTACGACGCGTTCGTGAGCGGCGGTGCCGGACCCGACAACACCCCCTACAACGTCGTCGCTCCGACCCAGGACATCGGCCAGAGAAACGGCGCCAGCGCGCCGCTGGCCCGCCAGTCAGGCCGCCTGCCCTGGAACCGGATCGACATGGTGCCCCAGGAGATCTCCGACGCCACGCTGTGGGCGGCCATCCACGGCGCCTACAGCAGACCACCCCGGCCGGGTCCGAACGCCTCGCCGGTCGAGCACCAGCGGGCGCTGCTGATCCGGGCCCTGCTGGCCCGCCACCGCAACGTCCGCCGGGCGCTGGCCGGACACCGCGGCGACGGCTGACCCGCGGGCGGCGCCGTCGGCCCCGCGCCCGCGGGACCCTGGGGCGCGACACTATCCCGCGTGGACAACGCCCAGATCGCCGCCCGGCTCGAGTCGTTCGGCATGCTGCTGGAGCTCGCGGAGAGCAATCCGTACACGATTCGCGCCTACCGCCGGGCGGCGGAGACGATCCGCGCCACGCCGGCTCCGGTGGCCGAGCTGGTCGCCTCGGGCCGCGTCCAGGCGCTGCGCGGGATCGGCCCGGGGATCGCCGCGCGGCTGGTGGAGCTGGTCAGCACGGGGAGCATCGCCGAGCTGGACGAGCTCGAGCGTGAGCTGGCCCCGGATCTGGTCGGCCTCGGCCGCTACCTCGGGCTGACCGCCCGGCGCTCGATGCAGATCGCCCGCAGCCTCGGGGTTCACACCGCGCAGGAGCTGCGCGACGCGGCCGCGGCGGGCCGGCTGCGGACGGTCCCGGGCATCGGACCCAAGACCGAGGCGCGGCTGCTCGACGCGCTCCGTCATCCCCCGGAGCCGCGCCTGCGCCAGGGGCTGCCCCTGAATCGGGCCCGGGCGCTGCTCGGCGCGATCGCGGCCGCGCTCGGCGGGACCGCCGCCGGGGACCCGCGGCGCTGGCGCGAGGTCTGCGAACGGCTGGCCGTCGTCGTCGGTGATCGAGGCGCGGCATCCGTGCTCGACCGGTTCGGCGGCCTGCCGCAGATCGTCGCGGTCATCGAGCGGGAGGAGCGCCGTGCGCTGGGCGTCACCGTCGAGGGGGTGCCGGTGGAGCTGGTCGTGGCCCGGCCCGGGCAGTTCGGCACCGAGCTCGTCCGCGCCACCGGATCCGACGCGTATGTGGCCGCCCTCGAGCCGCTCCCGGACGGTGGCGAGGAGGCCGAGGTGTACGCGAAACTGGCCACTGCATTCTGTCCGCCCGAACTGCGCGAGCGGCCGCATCGTGATGCCATCCCGGAGCTGGTGCAACCGGGCCAGATTCGCGGCGACCTGCATTGCCACACGACGTGGTCCGATGGGCGGGACAGCGTCGAGGCGATGGGCCGCGCCGGGCAGGCGCGCGGCTATCAGTATCTGGCCATCTGCGACCACACGCCGGCGGTCGGGGCCGTGCCCGGCCTGACCCCCGACGACGTCCGCCGCCAGGGGGAGGAGATAGCTCGGGTCAATGCGATGCTGGCGCCCTTCCGCGTGCTGCGCGGGATCGAGTGCGACATCCTGCCCGACGGCACGCTCGATCTTCCCGGCGACGCGCTCGAGCGGCTCGACTGGGTGGTGGCGAGCGTCCACTCGCACTTCAATCAGACGTCCCGCGAGATGACCGAGCGCATCGTCCGCGCCGTCCGCTCCGGCCACGTCGACGTGATCGGCCACCCGAGCGGCCGCATCCTCGGCGAGCGCGACGCCTATGCCTTCGATCTCGGCGAGGTGCTCGCCGCCGCGCGCGAGGCCGGCGTGGCGCTCGAGGTCAACGCCAGCCCCGGCCGCCTCGACCTGTGCGACAAGGCCTGCCGCCAGGCCAGAGAAGCCGGCTGCAAGCTCGTGATCTCGACGGACGCACACCTCGCCGACCACCTGGACGGCCTGCGCCTCGGCGTGTGGACCGCGCGCCGCGGCTGGCTCGAGAAGGACGACGTGCTGAACACGCGGCCCTTCGAGGAGGTCCGGGCCGCCCTCGGGCGGAAGCGGCCCCGCGCGCACGCGGCCCCCTGAACTGCCGTCCACGCGGGTCGAAAGCTCGTTGCCCCTTCCAGGTCGAACGGCTATTGTTCGCCGCCCGCAGACCGGCGGGGTGCATTCCGCCGGCGGGAAAACGCGACAACCGACCA
>DASVYO010000148.1:0-52310 GCA_036392135.1 Solirubrobacteraceae bacterium | reverse complement strand
GGCGCGCTCTTCCGGCGCCCTCCACGGGCCGACGGCCCCGGGGGCCGCGGGCGCCACGAGTGCGAGCGCGACGGCCGGCACGAGCCAGCCCATCCCGACGCGCGCGGCCCAGCCCGGCCTACCGGCCGCAGGTGGGGCGTTGAAGTCCGCCCCGGCGCCGCAACCGCCCACCAGCGGCCGCCAGGTGGTGCAGTCGGCGCAGCTCGCCCTGTCCGCCCCCGCCAGTCGGGTCGACGCGGTCGCCCAGCAGGTGTTCGATGTGGTGGCCGCTCAGCACGGCGTGGTCGAGAACTCGAACGTCACCTCGTCCTCCGCGTACGGCAACGCGCAGTTCTCGCTCAGCGTGCCCAGCGCCAACCTCGGGCGGACACTCGACGCGCTCTCCCAGCTGCAAGGGGCCAGCGTCGTCTCGCGCAGCGACGCCAGCCAGGACATCACCGGCCAGGTGGGGAACGCCGGGCGCCGGCTGGCCGAGGACCGGGCGCTGCGCACCGCCCTCCTGCGCCAGCTCGCGGCCGCCACCACGGCGGCCGCGGTGAGCAGCCTCAAGGCTCAGATCAACGATGTCGACGCGGCCATCAGCCGCGATCTGGCCACCCTGCGCTCCCTGCAGCACCAGGTCGCCTACAGCCAGATCACGGTGACCATCAACTCGATCGCGCTACCCGGTCCGCCGGTCACCCGGGGCGGCGGATTCACGCTCTCACGCGCGGTCCACGACGCTGGCCGGGTGCTCGTCGTGGCCGCCGGGGTGGCCCTGATCGCGCTTGCCGTCCTGGTCCCGGTGGGGCTGTTGCTGGCGATCGGCCTGTGGCTGGCCGCGGCGCTGCGCCGCCGGCGCCGCGAGCAGATCCTGGACCTGATCTGATCCCGCGCCCGGCCGCGAGCTACCCACCCTCGTGCGGCGGCAGGCTGGTGGGGGGCCGGGGGCGGCCCGCCTGTTTTAATCGAGTCGGCATGGCGGCGACCAGTGAGGAGACGATCGCCCTGCTGCACGGGATCCCGGCCTTCTCGGACCTCGGTGACGCGGAGCTGGCCCGGGTGGCCGAGGTCACCGTCCCACGGACATTCCAGGGCGGCGAGGCGATCTTCCACGAAGGCGATGAGAGCGACACCTGCTACGTCGTTCGCTCCGGGCACGTGCGCGCCGTCCGCGAGCACACCGACGGGCGGACGCTGACGCTGGCCACGCTCGGGCCCGGGGACATCTTCGGTGAGCTGGCCATCTTTGATGAGGAGCGGCGCTCGGCCACCGTCGAGGCCCTCGACGACCTCGAGGTGGTGGGGATCCTCGGCGCCGACATGCGGCGCATGCTGCGCCGCCACCCCGACATCGCGGTCAAGCTCCTGGCCGCCCTGAGCCGCCGGCTGCGGGAGACCAACGAGCGGCTGACCCGCCAGTCATTCCAGACCGTCCAGAGCCGCGTCGCTCACGTGCTGGCCGAGATGGTGGCCGTCGCCCGCTCGGAGGGAGCGTCCGGAGGCGACGTGCTGATCACCGCCACCCAGAGCGATCTCGCCCAGCTGGCGGGTTCCTCGCGCGAATCGGCGAGCCGGTTCCTGGCCGTGCTCGAGCGCGCCGGGGTCATCACCCAGGGCCGTGGGCGCCTGACGGTCCACGATCCGGCCGCGCTCGAGCGCTATGTCTACTGACGCCGGCACCGGGGCCGGCGGGGCACGGGAGCGGTCCGCGGCCGCGGGTGATGAGGAGTTCTCGGCCGGCGGCGTGGTGGTCGACGGCGACCGGGTCGTGGTGATCGTGCCCGTCAAGCGCGCGGCCGGTGGCCAGCGCGTGCTCGGCCTGCCCAAGGGCCATCCCGACGGTGACGAGTCCGCCGAGCAGGCCGCGCGCCGCGAGGTGGCCGAGGAGGCCGGCGTCACCGGAGACCTGATCGCCGACCTCGGCGACATGACCTACGGCTACGAGCGCCGCGGCCGCCGGGTCGCCAAGCGGGTGCGCTTCTTTCTCTACCGCTACACGGCCGGCGACATCGCCGACCATGACCACGAGATCGAGGCGGTCCACTGGATGCCGCTGGAGGCCGCCGCCCGCGAGCTGACCTACGTCGGGGAGCGCGAAATGGTCCGTCGGGCCATGTCGCGACTGCGCCCGGAGCGGTAGGCTGCCAGGCCATCAACCTGCGGAGGCTCAGTCAGTCGTGCGTGTGCTCAACTTCTATTCCTCGGTGTTCGGCGATCAGCTTCGCCGGGGTCGCAAGACCGCCACGATCCGACTCGGCGACAAGTCGCACAAGTACAGGAAGAACGAATGCGTGCTGGTCACCATCGGCTACCAGCACTCCCCGCGCGAGAAGATCTTCTACGCCGTGATCGACCAGGTCGAGGTCAAGCTGGTCCGCGATCTCTCCCCCCGCGAGATCGAGCACGACAACCCCGAGTTCCGGCGCGTGGACGAGATGATCCACTTCCTGGAGCAGATCTACGGCCGCAAGGTCTCGCGTGACGACACGGTGACCGTGGTGCGCTTCTCACAGATCATCGAGCAGCCGCCGGAGCAGCTCCGGGACCGCATCCACGGTCTCGGCGGCGCCCGGAACTGAGTCCCCCCGGGTCAGCGGGGTGGCTGCGGGGCCGGCGCGGCGCCCGCGGCCAGGAACGCGTCGGCCTGCCCGGCGACGGTCTCGATCACCGAGCGCGCCCCCGTGCACAGGCGCATGCGCCGCGGCGGCACGTCCCGGTCCACCCGCACCACGGTCCCGTCCTTGGCCAGCCAGATCAGATCGAGCGCGAAGCGCATCCCGAAGGTGTGCACCGAGGGCGTCTGCGGGATGTGCAGGGCGTGGCTCGGATCAAGCGCGTCGAGCTTCGCCAGTCCGCGGCGGCGCGAGCGGTGGGTCCTGGCGGCGATCAGCTGCAGGCCACCGCTCAGAGGCCGGACGGGCAGCCCTGCGAAGCGCTCCTCGAGTCCGCCGGCGGTCACGGGCGGGAGCGTACGAGATCGCTGGGACGGTCTACGGGATTGCGCGGGGCTGCCGATAAGAGTCCGGTGAGCACCGCGTCGCTCGATCATCCCGTGGCCAGTCGCGTCCGCTCGCCGGCCATTGTGGCGGGCACGCTGCTGCTGGCCGCCGGCACCGCCGCCGCCCAGCCGTCGATCCCCCTGACGGTGCTCCGCGGAGTCCTGGTCCTGGTTCTGGTGCCGTGCGCGGTGATCGACATCGAGCGGCGGATCATCCCCAACCGGATCACCTACCCGGCCGCCGTGGTGGCGGTCCTGCTCGGCCTGGCGCTCGACGCCGGGCACGAGCCGCGGCGCCTGGTGTGGGCCGGCATCGCCGGCGGCTTCCTGCTCCTGGCCGCGCTCATCAACCCGGCCGGCATGGGCATGGGCGATGTCAAGCTGCTGGCCGTGATGGGCCTGTTCATGGGTCGCCCGGTGGTCCTGGCTCTGTTCCTGGCCCTGCTCGGCCCCGTGTTTGCGGCGATCGTCCTGGCGCGCCGCCACGGCGTGCGGGCGGCCCGCAAGTCGGCCCTGCCGTTCGGCCCCTACCTGGCCGTGGCCGGACTGATCGCCGTGCTGGCCGGGGATCCGATCATCCACGCCTACCTGAGCGTGCACCACTAGCCAGAGATTCCCTGGCACTCTTCACAAGAGAGTGCCAATTTGCCTTTGCACGGCCGGATCTGGCAGCTATAGTGGGGAGCGGTTGGCACTCCGGCAAGCGAGTGCCAGACGTATCGCATTCCGCAACTTTCAACCGGAGGTCTGACCACATGAAGCTCAAGCCCCTCGGCGATCGTCTGATCGTACGGGCCATCGAGGAGGAGGAGACCACGGCCAGTGGGATCGTCCTGCCCGATACGGCCAAGGAGAAGCCTCAGAAGGGCAAGGTCCTGGCTGTCGGCGACGGCAAGGTCAACGAGGACACCGGCAAGCGCACCCCGCTTGACGTCGTCGAAGGCGACGAGGTCCTCTACAGCAAGTACGGCGGCACGGAGATCAAGGTGGACGGCGAGGAGCTGCTCGTCCTCCGCGAGTCCGACGTGCTGGCCAAGGTCCAGTAGCAAACCGCCCCCTATAGGGAGAAATCAGAACACATGGCTCATAAGGAACTGAAGTACGACGTAGACGCCCGCAAGGCGCTCGAGCAGGGTGTCGACGCGGTCGCCAACGCCGTCAAGGTGACGCTCGGCCCGCGCGGCCGCTACGTGGTGCTCGACAAGAAGTTCGGCGCCCCGACGATCACCAACGACGGTGTCACCATCGCTCGCGAGATCGAGGTCGAGGACGTCTTCCAGAACCAGGGCGCCCAGCTCGTCCGGGAAGTCGCCACGGCCACCAACGATGTGGCCGGCGACGGCACCACGACGGCCACCGTTCTCGCCCAGGCGATCGTCCGCCAGGGTCTGAAGAACGTCGCCGCCGGGGCCAACCCGCTGGCGCTGAAGCGCGGCATCGAGCTGGCCGTCGACCAGGTCGTCAAGAACATCGAGTCCCAGTCGACCGAGATCTCCGGCAAGGACCAGATCGCCCGCGTGGCGACCATCTCCGCCGGCGACGAGGAGATCGGCGACGTGATCGCCGACGCGATCGACAAGGTCGGCAAGGACGGCGTGGTCAACGTCGAGGAGGGTCAGACGTTCGGCATGGACCTCGAGTTCACCGAGGGCATGCAGTTCGACAAGGGCTACATCTCGCCCTACATGGTCACCGACCAGGAGCGCATGGAGGGTGTCCTCGACGACCCCTACATCCTGATCGCCAACTCGAAGATCGGCTCGGTCCGTGACCTGCTGCCGGTGCTCGAGCAGGTCATCCAGTCGGGCCGGCCGCTGCTGATCATCGCCGAGGATGTCGAGGGTGAGGCTCTGGCCACGCTGGTGGTCAACAAGCTCCGCGGCACCTTCACCGGCGTGGCCGTCAAGGCGCCGGGCTTCGGCGATCGCCGCAAGCGCATGCTGGAGGACATCGCCATCCTCACCGGTGGCGAGGTCATCACCGAGGAGATGGGCCTCAAGCTCGAGAACACGCAGCTCTCGCAGCTCGGTCGCGCCCGTCGCGTCGTCGTGACCAAGGACACCACCACCATCGTCGACGGTGCCGGTGACAGTGACGCGATCAAGGGCCGGATCAACCAGATCAAGTCCGAGATCGACAACACCGATTCCGACTTCGACCGCGAGAAGCTCCAGGAGCGCCTCGCCAAGCTGTCGGGCGGCGTCGCGGTGGTCAAGGTCGGCGCGGCCACCGAGACCGAGATGAAGGAGAAGAAGCACCGCGTCGAGGACGCGCTGCAGGCCACCCGCGCTGCCCTCGAGGAGGGCATCGTGCCGGGCGGCGGTGTCGCTCTGCTGGTCGCCCAGAAGGCGCTCAACATCGACGCCATCGAGCTGCCCGACGAGCGGACGGGAGCGAGCATCGTCTTCCGTGCGCTTGAGGAGCCGCTGCGTCAGATCTCCGAGAACGCTGGTCTCGAGGGCTCGGTCGTCGTCAACGACGTCCGCAAGGCCAAGTCCGGCCACGGCCTGAACGCGGCCACCGGCGAGATCGTCGACCTGGTCGCCGAGGGCATCATCGACCCGGCCATGGTCACCCGTTCGGCGCTGCAGAACGCGGCCTCGATCGCCAAGAACATCCTCACCACCGAGGCCATCGTGGCCGAGGTGCCCGAGAAGGATGGCGGCGGCGGCGCAGGCGGCGGCATGCCCGACATGTCGGGGATGATGTAGGCGGCTACGCCTCTGCGGGAGGGCGGCAGGAGGCCGCCCGGAAACCTGAAACGCGGGGCGGGATGCCCCGCGTAGGCTTCCTTCAACAGGCGAGTGTCTTTCGAGGGTCCGGCCGTTCGTGCCGGGCCCTCCCTCGTTTGTCCGGACCGGATCGACGGACCTTCGCCGGCTGGACCTCACCCCATCTCCGCGGCGCCGAGCGCCGCCTCGCCGGGGCCGGGCTGGCGAAGCTTAACCCGCAGCGGGCCGGGCGTAAGGTACGATCGACAAACCAATTTCCTCCGGATCGGCGTCCGTACCGTGAGTGAGATCAGCGAGATCAATGATCCGCGCATCGTCAAGGGCCTGGCCCACCCGCTGCGCATCCATATCCTGGGCGTGCTCCAGGAGCGGACCGCTAGCCCCAGCGAGATAGCCGCAATGCGAGGCGTCGCTGGGCACGGTCAGCTACCACGTGCGCTACCTGGAACGGATTGGCTTGATCAAGCTGACCGAGACCAAGCCGCGGCGCGGGGCCGTCGAGCACTACTACCGCGCGGTCGGCCGTCTGCGAATCAGCGACCGCGCCTGGGCGCAGGTGCCCACGGTGATCCGCGACAGCCTGGTCGGCTCGACGCTCGATCAGATCGGGCGGATCGTCACCGAGGCCGCGGCCGCCGGCGGCTTCAGCCGCGAACACAGTCGCGTCGCCCGTCAGCAGCTCCGGCTCGACGATCAGGGCTTCCACGAGCTGTCGCTGGCCCTCAGGCAACTGAACGAGCAGGCGGAGCGGATCGAGCGCGAGAGCATCGAGCGCCTGGCCGTCGCCGATCAGCGCGAGGCGGAGGTCGCCGGCACGATGGTCCTGATGCTGTTCGACGAGGGGTCCCCGGTTTCGGAGACCGCCGTCGCCGGGCCCGGCGAGTTGCCGGAGCAGGCCGCGGCCAGCCCGGCCGAGTGACCGATGAGGGGTGGCTCCCCGGTGGGCCGGTTGGCTGGTTGAGCCGGGCGCCCCGGCCGCCCGGCCGCTATCAGCGGCCGCGGGCGGCGGCCAGCGTGGCCATCTCGGCGTACAGGGTGGCCGTCTGCCGGGCCACCTCAGCCCAGTCGAAGCGGAGCACGTGCTCGCGAGCCTCGGCGACGAGCTGCGCGCGCTCCGCATCGTCTCTCAGCACCCGCTCCAGGATCACCTCGAGCGCCGCCGAGTCCCGGGAGGGAAAGCGCAGCCCGACGGTGCCGTCTCCGGGTACCACCTCCCGCAGGCCGCCGGTGTCGGCGACCACGCACAGACAGCCGGAGGCCATGGCCTCCAATGCGACGATCCCGAACGGCTCGTAGATCGAGGGCACGATGCACAGGTCCGAGATCCGGTAGAGCGAGTGGAGCATGTCGTCGCCCACCCAGCCCAGGAACACGCCCTTACGGTGCAGGCCGAGCCGCCGGGCCTGGCGGCGCAGCTCAGCCTCGGCACTGCCGGTGCCGGCGACCAGGAAGCGCACGCCGCCCAGCTTGGTGATGACCGGAGCGAGCGCATCGAGGGCGAGGTGAAAGCCCTTCTCGTAGACGAGCCGCCCGACCAGCAGCACGAGCTTCTCGTCCGGCTTGGCGTAGCCCGCCCGGAGCGCGTCGAGATCGTCGGCGACCGGCTCCAGGTCGCGCGGGTCGATGCCGTTCTGCATCGCGACGATCCGCCGCCGGCCCACCCCGAACACGCTGGCCACGTGGCTGCGCATGTAACGCGAGCAGGTGACGACGCGGTCGGCCCGGCGGACCATGTCACGTTCAGCGGCGTGAATGTGGGACTGCGGGTAGGTCTGCACCCAGCCCTGGTGGCGCCCGTATTCGGTCGCGTGCACAGTGACCAGCCACGGCAGCCGGCGGGCCCGGGCGAGCTGCTCGGCCGCGCCGGCCACCAGCCAGTCATGGGAGTGGACGAGATCGAATTCGTACTGGCCGACGAGCTCCTGGCCCAGCGCCAGCATGTCGGCGTTCATCGCCGCCACCCAGTGCACGAAGGCCTTGGGGTCCTTCGGGAACGGTGGCTCGGAGAGCCGGTGCACGATCACTCCGTGGCGCTCCTCACGCCGGGGGAGGCGGCCACCGCCGCGGGTGAGGACGTGAACCTCGACACCCTCCGCAACCAGGTGCTCGGACAGCTTGCGGACGTGCCGGGCCAGGCCCCCCTCGATGATCGGCGGGTACTCCCAGGAGATCGTCAGTGCGCGCATGCGGCGCGCCAGACCCTACCTGGGGGCGCCGTCCGAGGCGGAGCGGTCCCGGACCCCGCTGACCCTCTGGCACACCTGGACCCCCACGCCCCTATTGGCCCTGACTCTACGTCTGTGACAGCGGCTCAGCCGTCGGCGCGCTCGAGCACGGCCACGCCTCGGTCAAGCAATCCTTCGAGCGGGACGCGCGGGCCGAGCACACGACGCTCGCCGCGGAGCACGTCCCGCCAGGTGCCGCCGGCGCCCTCGAGCTCGCCGGCGATCGGGCCGGGCCGGGTGGCCACCGCCACCAGCACCTCATCACCGCGCAGGAAGGCCACCGTCTGATCGCCGGCCTCCAGCGGCCGGTAGTCCCCGCGGAAGGCATCAGCGCGGCGCAGACGCAGATGCAGCAGCCGCATCGTCAGCCACAGCTTGGCCGTGTCGCGGTCCGGCGGCCCGCCGCCCTGGATCCGCGCCAGCAGGGCCCGGTTCCAGTCCCAGTCGACCGGGCGGCGGTTGTCGGGATCGACTAGGGCGCGGAAGTTGACCTCGTCACCCTGGTAGATGTCGGGCACCCCGGGCGTGGTCAGCTTCAGACAGACCGTGCCCAGCGAGATGCGCTCCCCGTAGTCGGCCAGCTCGGCCACGAAGCGCTCGAGGTCCACCCGGAACGGGCGGTGCTGATACAGGGCCCGGACGAACTCGCGCACCCCCGTCTCCCAGGCCTCGTTGCGGTGCACCCAGTTCGTGTTGCGCTTGGCCTCACGCAGGGCCTTCTCCATATAGGCCTCGAGCCGCTCGGCTTCGATCGGCCAGGCTCCGACCAGGGTCTGGAAGAGGAAGTAACGCTCGCTGTCGTCCGGCGCGCCGGCCGGGCTGCGCAGCGGCTCGGTCAGCTTCAGCCAGCGCTCGACGGCCCGCGCCCAACGCTCGGGGATCCAGGTCAGGGCGGCGATCCGGCCCCGGACGTCGGCGCTGCGCTTGGTGTCGTGGGTGACCGTGGTCAGCATCGCCTGCGGGAAGCGCTCGGCCCGCTCGCGGCAGCCGGCGTGGAAGGTGTTCACGCCGATCCCGAAGCGCCCCGGGTCCCCGCCGACGTCGTTGAGCGCCAGCAGCCGGGCGTGGCGGTAGAAGGCGGTGTCCTCGACCCCCTTGGCCACCACCGGAGGCGAGGTCTGCTGGAAGCGACTCACGAATTCCGCGGGGGCGTCGGCCTCGAGCGTCAGCGCGTCGGCCAGCCAGCTCGGCATCCCGGCCTCATCGATCGCCCGGCGGTCATCATCGGTGACGAGACCCGATCGCGGGTCGACGTAGGTCCGGTACACGGGCATCCCGGCCGCCGCCCGGGCCAGCGCCCCGGCGCGATCCTCAGCCCCGATGATCCGCGCCAGCCGGCGGCATTCCGGGGCGAACGTGCCCTGCGCCTGCTCGAGCTTGGCCTCCGCGGCCACGGCGGCGAAGTCCCGCGTGTCGCCGGAGATGCGGTGCCACAGCTCGGTGAAGGCCTCCTCGGCCTGGGGGTCGACGAACACCGCGCAGACATCGTTCAGGAACTCGTAGCCGACGGTGCCGGTCACAGGCCAGTCGCGCAGGCGCTCTGTGGGCTCGAGGATCTTCTCGATCCACACGTGCTGGACGCCCGCCTCGCGCAGGCGCGCGAAGTAGCCCGCCGGATCGGACATCCCGTCCGGATGGTCGATCCGCAACCCGTCGAGGACCCCCTCCCGGACCAGTGACAGCACCAGCCGGTGGGTCTCGGCGAACACCTCCTCATCCTCCTGGCGGACGCCGGCCAGCTCGTCGATGTCGAAGAAGCGGCGGTACTCGCCGGTGCCCGGATCAACGTCGAAGAACTTGGGCCGGAGCTCCGGATCGGTCCAGAAGCGGTTGCCCTCGTCGGTGGCCATGTGGTTGGGCACGATGTCGAGCACGATCCCGAGGCCGGCCTGGCGGGCGGCCAGCGCCAGCTCCCGTAGCTGCGGCTCGCCGCCGAGGTCGGCGGAGATCCGGGTGGGATCGATCACGTCGTAGCCGTGCGTGGAGCCGGGGCGCGCCTGCAGGGAGGGCGACAGGTACAGGTGCGAGACGCCCAGGTCACGCAGATAGGGGATCAGCCGCCGCGCGCGCGCAAAGCCGAAGTCAGGGGTGAGCTGCAGCCGGTAGGTGGCGCGAAACGGGATGCTCACGTCCTGGCTCCCGCCGGTGGCTGCAGCCTCGAGGCGCCGTCCTCCCGCACCGCTCAGGCGACCCGCTTGAGAATCGTGATCGAGTGCGCGGTGACGTTGATCTCCTCCTGGGCTCCGTAGCTGGCGCTGCCGGCCTCCGCGTCAGGCTCGGCGGTGCACAGCTCGAGCTCCCAGCGCAGGCCCAGGCGCCGCCGGGGAAGCTTGAACACCCGGTCCTCGGCGTGCGCGTTGAACAGCAGGAGGAACGAGTCATCGGTGATCCGCTCGCCGTGGACGCCCGGCGAGGGGATCGCCTCCCCGTTGAGGAACATGCCCAGCACCGCCTCGCCGTGCTCCCAGTCGCGGGCCGTCATGCGCCGGCTGTCGGTGCGGAACCACCACACGTCGGGCAGCTCGGAATCGTCCACCTCGTGCCCGCGCAGGAACGTCTCCCGGCGGAACGTGCAGTGGTCGCGGCGCAGACGGATCAGCCGCTGGGTGAACCGGTGCATCCGCTGCGCCTCCTCGTCCCGGTCCCAGTCGTACCAGGAGATCTCGGAGTCCTGGCACCAGCCGTTGTTGTTGCCCCCCTGCGTGCGGGTCAGCTCGTCCCCGCCGAGCAGCATCGGGGTGCCCTGGGAGACGAACAGGGTGGTGAGGAAGTTGCGCTGCTGGCGCAGGCGCAGGGCGGCGATCTCGGGATCATCGGTCTCGCCCTCCACGCCGCAGTTCCAGGACCGGTTGTCGTCGGTCCCGTCGCGGTTGTCCTCCTGGTTGGCCTCGTTGTGCTTGTGCTCGTAGGAGACGAGATCGCGCAACGTGAAGCCGTCGTGGGCGGTGATGAAGTTGATCGACGCGAACGGATCGCGGCCGTCGGATTCGTACAGGTCGGCCGAGCCCGACAGCCGGGAGGCGAAATCACCGACGCTCGCGCTGGCGCGCCAGAAGTCGCGCATCGTGTCGCGGTAGACGCCATTCCACTCCGACCACAGGATCGGGAAGTTGCCGACCTGGTAGCCGCCCGGGCCCACGTCCCAGGGCTCTGCGATCAGCTTGACCTGGGACAGCACCGGGTCCTGGTGGATCGTGTCGAAGAAGGCCGACAGCCGGTCGACGTCATACAGCTCCCGGGCCAGCGCCGCGGCGAGGTCGAAGCGGAAGCCGTCCACGTGGCACTCGGTGACGAAGTAGCGCAGCGAGTCCATGATCATCCGCAGCACGCTGGGATGCACCGGGTTCAGCGAGTTGCCAGTGCCGGTGAAGTCCATGTAGTGGCGCGGGTCATCGGGCACCAGCCGGTAGTAGGAGGCGTTGTCGACGCCCTTGAAGCACAGCATCGGGCCGAGGTGGTTGCCCTCCGCAGTGTGGTTGTAGACGACGTCCAGGATCACCTCGATGCCGTGCTGGTGCAGGGCCTTGACCATGCCCTTGAACTCCCGCACCTGCTCGCCCCGGCGTCCGGTGGCGGAATACTCGGAGTGGGGCGAGAAGAACCCGATCGTCGAGTAGCCCCAGTAGTTGCGCAGTCCGCGCTCGGCCAGGAATGACTCGTCACAGATCTGGTGGACGGGCAGCAGCTCGACGGCCGTGACGCCAAGGTCCTTCAGGTACTCGATGGCCGGCTCGGAGGCCAGGCCGGCGTAGGTACCGCGCAGGTCCTCGCGGACGTCGGGATGGCGCATCGTGAAGCCCTTGACGTGGGTCTCGTAGATGATCGTGTCGGCGAACGGGATCCGCGGCGGCCGGTCGCCCTCCCAGTCGAACGCGGGGTCGATGACCACCGACTTGGGCACGACATAGGAGTCGTCCTCATCGTCGGGCTCGAAGTCGGCGTCCTCGTCCCCGTTGGGCACGTAGGGCAGGATGTTGGCGTCGCGCTCCCAGCGCACGACGCCCTCGATCGCCTTCGCGTAGGGGTCGATCAGCAGCTTGGCCGGATTGAAGCGATGCCCCTCATCCGGCGCGTAGGGGCCGCGCACGCGGTAGCCGTAGCGCTGGCCCGGCCCGACGCCGGGCAGGTAGCAGTGCCAGTTGCGGGCCCGATTTCCGGTCACGTCGATCCGCGTCTCCTGTCCGTCCTCGTCGAACAGGCACAGCTCGACGCCCTCCGCGTTCTCGGAGAAGATCGAGAAGTTGGTCCCCTCGCCATCCCAGACCGCGCCGAGGGGGAAGGGCCGTCCTGGCCAGACTTCGGTCATCTGATGAGTGCTCCTGACATGGGCGGCAGTTTGAGTGATCCGTCGTGTAGGCGTACGTCGGGATGGGTGGCCAGCTCTACAGCACCCCCGCAGGCCAGCTCCAGCGCACCGGTGGCGAAGTTGCAGACCAGTTCATACCCGGCCCGGCGCAGCCGCAGCCATCGGCCCCGCTCGTCGAACCGGATCTCCTCCGCCTCGGCCGCTCCGATCCGGCGCCGGGCCTGGATCAGGCCGGCGTACAGGCGGGCCAGCGCCGGATCCTCACCGCGGGTCAGCTTCGAGCGCGCGAACGTGGCCGGGTCCTCGGGGTCGGGGATCTCCCCGCCGAACGCGGCGAAGGAGGCGAACTCGCGCCGGCGGCCCTCCCGGGTGGCCACGGCGATCTCCGCATCGATGTGGTCGGAGAAGAACTGGAACGGAGCCAGCTCCCCGTACTCCTCGCCCATGAACAGCTGGGGCGTGAACGGGGAGAGCAGGGTGCAGAACGCGGCCAGGGGGCGCGCGGCGGCGGGCAGGCGGTCCCCGTAGGCGCGGTTGCCGACCTGGTCATGGTTCTGGGCGAACACGATGAAGCGTTCGGGGGGCACGTCATCGGCCGGTGCCCCGAAGCGGCGCCGGCGGAACGGCGAATAGTCGCCGTCGTCGACGTGCGGGCGGTGAAAGGCCTTGGCCAGCTGGCTCATGCGCCCGAAGTCCGCGTAGTAGCCGTCGCGCTCCTCGGTGATCAGCGTGCGCAGCGCGTGGTGGAAGTCATCGGCCCATTCGGCGTCGCAGTTCCAGCCCCCCCGCTCCCGGGGCCGCATCACCCTGGGGTCGTTGAGGCCGGACTCGGCGATCACGTAGGCGCGCGGATTGACGGCATGGACCCGGCGGGCGACGGCGGCCACGATGTGCTCGGGGCTGGAATCGAAGATGGCGTGGATCGCGTCCAGGCGCAGACCGTCCAGGCCGAAGTCCCGGACCCAGCCCTCGGCGCTCTGGCCCACCCATTCCCGGACCGGGTCGCAGTCGGCATCGTCGTAGTTGATCGCCTTGCCCCACGGGGTCTCGTACTTGCCGGTGAAGTACGGTCCGAAGGCCTCCATGGCCTTCACGCCGGAGGCACCCAGGTGGTTGTAGACCACGTCCAGGATCACCGCCAGGCCGGCCTCATGGGCGGCGGCGACCAGCCGCCGCAGGCCGTCCGGGCCGCCGTAGGAGGACTGCACGGCGTTGATGTAGACGCCGTCGTAGCCCCACCCGCGCGCGCCCGGGAACTCCGCCACCGGCATCAGCTCGATCGCGGTCACGCCCAGCTCGGCCAGCGCGGCCAGGTGCGGGATCGCCCCGTCGAAGGTGCCCTCGGTGCTGAACGTGCCGACGTGCAGCTCGTACAGGATCAGCTCGGGCGGGGCGGGGGGTGTGAAGTCCGGTCGCGGCGGGGCCGCGGACACCACGCGGGACGGCCCGCGCAGACCCTCGGGCTGGAAGCGCGAGCCGGGATCGGGCAGCGGCTCGCCGTCGAGGAGATAGCGGTAGTCGGTGCCCGGCCCGGCCTCGGCCACGGCTTCATAGACGCCATGGCCGGCGTCGGTCAGGCTGATCTCCCGCCCCTCGATGGCCAGGACGATCCGCTCCGCCCGCGGGGCCCACACGCGAAATTCGGTCCGGCCGGCGTCGAGCGGGCGAGCGCCCAACGGACGCTCCCATGGGTACTCGGAGCCGCCCGCGGGCGGGCTACTCATCCGGCACGAGCCACAGCGCCGCCAGCGGCGGCAGCGTCAACTCGGCCGAGAAGGGCTGACCGTGCCAGCCGATGGGCTCCGGCTGCACACCGCCGAGGTTGCCGACGTCACTGCCGCCGTAGAACGACGAGTCGGTGTTGATCGCCTCCCGCCAGCGACTCGAGCGGGGGAGCCCGAGCCGGTAGCTCTGGCGGGGCACCGGCGCCAGGTTGGCCACGAACACCGCCACCCGCTCGCCGTTGCGGGACACGCGGGCGAAGGCGACGATGTTGTTGTCGGCGTCGTTGGGCTCGAGCCAGTAGAAGCCGGACGGATCGGAATCGACCTCCCACAGGGCCGGCTCGCCCCGGTAGAGCCGGTTCAGGTCGCGGACCAGCGACAGGATGCCGGCGTGCGCCGGGTCCTCGAGCAGATGCCAGTCGAGCGAGCGCTCATGGCTCCACTCCGCCTTCTGGGCCAGCTCCGAACCCATGAACAGCAGCTTCTTGCCCGGATGCGCCCACATGTAGGCGTACAGGGCACGGAGGTTGGCCAGCTTCTGCCACGGGTCCGAGCCCGACATCTTGTTGTAGAGCGAGCCCTTGCCGTGGACGACCTCGTCATGCGAGAGGGGGAGGATGAAGTTCTCGCTGAAGGCATACATGAGGCTGAAGGTCAGCTCGTGATGGTGGTAGCGCCGGTAGATCGGATCCTGCTCGAAGTAGCCGAGCGTGTCGTGCATCCAGCCCATGTTCCACTTGAAGCCGAAGCCCAGTCCACCGAGATAGGTGGGGCGCGAGACGCCGGGCCAGGCCGTGGACTCCTCGGCGGCGGAGATCACGCCGGGCTCCCGTCCGTGGATGACCTCGTTGAACTCCTTCAGGAAGGCGACCGCGTCGAGATCCTCACGCCCCCCGAACTCGTTGGGGATCCACTCTCCCGCCCGGCGCGAGTAATCCAGGTACAGCATCGAGGCGACCGCGTCCACGCGAATCCCGTCCACGTGGTACTCGCGCAGCCAGAACAGGGCATTCGAGATGAGGAAGTTGCGGACCTCGTGGCGGCCGTAGTTGAAGACCAGCGTGCCCCAGTCCGGGTGGGCGCCCCGCCGCGGGTCGGCGTGCTCGTAGAGGGCGGTCCCGTCGAAGCGGGCCAGCCCGAACTCGTCGCGGGGGAAGTGGGCCGGGACCCAGTCCAGGATCACCCCGACCCCGCGCTCGTGCATGCGATCGATGAAGCGCCGCAGGTCGTCGGGCGATCCATACCGGGGGGTGGGCGCGAAGTAGCCGGTCACCTGGTAGCCCCACGACCCCGAGAACGGATGGGCCATCACCGGCAGCAGCTCGACATGCGTGAAGCCGAGGTCGGTGACGTAATCGGCCAGCTCGTCGGCCAGCTCCACGTAGCTGAGTGACCGGTTGTCCTCGAGCGGATTCAGGCGCCAGGAGCCGAGATGGACCTCGTAGATCGACATCGGCCGGCTCAGCGGCTGGCTGTCGTGCCGCTCGCGCAGGTAGCGGGCGTCGTGCTGGCTCCACTCGTACTGCGAGTGCGTGACCACCGAGGCTGTCTTCGGCGGTAGCTCGGTCTCCTGGGCGTAGGGGTCGGCCTTCAGCAGCAGCTCGCCGTCAGCGGACAGGATCTCGTACTTGTAACGGGCGCCGGGGCCGACCTCGGGCAGGAACAGTTCCCAGATGCCGCCGGAGCCGAGCGAGCGCATCGCGTGCAGGCGCCCGTCCCAGGAATTGAAGTCACCGACCACGCTGACCGCTCGGGCCGACGGCGCCCAGACCGCAAAGGCGGTGCCGTGCACACCGTCGTGCTCGCGCACGTGGGCGCCGAGCTTCTCGTAGAGCTCCTCATGGCGACCCTCGGCGATCAGGTGCAGATCGAGCTCGCCGAGCGTGGGGCTGAAGGCGTACGGGTCCTCGATCGTGAACTTCCCGGCGTCCCCGTAGTCAACCTTGAGCTTGTAGCGGAGCGGGAGCGTGGCCGCCGGGATCGTGCCCTCGAAGATGCCCGCCGGGTGGATCTGCTCAAGCGCGACGCTCTTGCCCTTGGCCGGCTTCACCGACACGCCGGCCGCGGCCGGGCGCAGCACGCGCACGACCACGCCGCCGTCGCCCGGATGCGGGCCGAGGACGGCGTGGGGCTGCCCGTGCTCGCGACGGGCGAGGGCGTCGAGCTCGGCGGTGGCGACAGTCACTCGGCCTCCAGCAGGCGGGCGATTCCGGCGACCGGGATGGGTAGCCAGTCGGGCCGGTTGTCGAGTTCGTAGGCGAGCTCGTAGATGGCCTTCTCGAGCTCGAAGATCGACAGCAGGTTGATGATCGCCGCCTCTCCGGCGGGCAGCAGCGCCGGATCGATGTTCGAGAAGTAGTGCTCCAGGAAGGTGCGCCGGGCGCGGTCCTCGAACTCGGGCGGGGCGGGGCGGCCGTGCATGATCTGAACCGCCGAGGCGGCGTAGGCGAAGGACCGCAGCATGCCGGCCACATCACGCAGCGGCGAGCGCTTCTGGCGGCGCTCGTACAGCGGCCGCGCCGGCTCGCCCTCGAAGTCAATGATCAGCCAGCCACCGCCGCCCGCCCGGTGCAGCGTCTGCCCGAGGTGGAAGTCGCCGTGGGTGCGGATCGCGCGGCCGCCCAGGCCGACCTGCGTGCGGGCGGCGATCCGCTCGCGCACGTCCTGACCGCGGCCGGCGATGGCCTGCAGGCGATCGTCATCGGGGAGCCGGATGAAGATCCGCTCGATGTCCTCGTCGATCGTGGCCGTCAACAGCGACAGCGACTCGGTGCTGGGCTCCTCGGGGCTGAAGGCGGGGTCGCCGGCGTCCGAGGCGAGCACGTTGTGCAGCTCGGCGGTGACCCGGCCCAGGTCCCCGAGGTCGGCCAGCAGCCCCTCGGGATCGGAGCCGATCCGATCCAGGGCCAGCTCCCAGCCGCCGGTGGCGTCCGGGAAGAAGCGCTGGGCGACGCCGAGCGTGGCCGCGAACGAGCGGCCCTCGTACTCGTACCAGCCGAGCAGCGGAGCGATGTTCCCGTAGCCGTGCCCGGTCAGGAACTGCAGCAGCTCGAGCTCCGGGTTGATGCCCGGCTCGAGCCGGCGGAAGACCTTCAGCACGGTCTGATCGCCGAACACGATGGATGAGTTGGACTGCTCGACGCCCATCGGCCGGGCCGGGGCGCCGGTCATCAGGGGCCCCGAGGCGGGCACCCGGCGGAAGCGGAACTGGCCCTCCTCGGTGTCGAGCGAGAAGTCCTCGTCGATCCGCCGCAACAGGTCGCGGAGCAGCTCGGGGTCAGCGACGGCGTCGACGGCGACCAGCTCACCCGCGGCCCCGACCGGCGAGTGCCCGCCGCTCTCGGCCTCCGGCAGGAAGGTGAGCGGCAGCTGGTAGAGCTCGTGGCTGCCGCTGGCGAACCTCGTCTGCACAAGGGCGAGCAGCAGCGGAGGGTCGTCGGCGATGCGCGCGCATTCGTCCACGTCGATCGCGTTGATGTGGCGCGATTTGGACGAGTACCAGCGCCGCTCCTCGATCCAGGCCGCCAGGACCTCGAGGTCGAGTCCGTCGAGCAGTCCGGGGCTGTGTACGGGCTCGCTCATCCGATCGCCTCCTCGCCCTCTTCCACCAGCTGGAACCAATAGAAGCCCCGCGGCGCGAGCGTGAGCAGGTACGACAGCTCGCCGATGCGCGGAAAGCGGGAGCGCCCGAACAGCTCGACCGGGTAGCGGCCGGCCTGCAGAGACAGGTCCAGTTCCACGGCCTGGGCGGAGCGGGCCAGGTTGTGCACGCAGAGCACGAGATCCTCCTCGAAGCGGCGCAGGACGGCGAAGATCCGCGGGTTGGACGTCGTGATCGGTTCGTAGGTGCCGAACCCGAACACCGGATGCTCCTTGCGCAGGGCGATGAAGCGGTGCATCCAGCGCAGCAGCGAGGTCGGCGTGCGCAGCTGAGCCTCGACGTTGACGGCCTGATAACCGAACACCGGGTCCATCAGCGGCGGCGCGTAGAGCTGGGCGAAGTCGGCGCGCGAGAAGCCGCCGTTGCGGTCGCCGGTCCATTGCATCGGGGTCCGGACGCCGTCACGGTCGCCCAGGAAGATGTTGTCGCCCATCGCGATCTCATCACCGTAGTAGAGGACCGGCGAGCCTGGCAGTGAGAACAGGATCGCGGTCATCAGCTCCATCTCATCCCGGCCGTTGTCCAACAGCGGCGCCAGCCGGCGGCGGATGCCCAGGTTGAGCTTCATCCGCGGGTCCTTGGCGTACTCGGTGTACATGTAGTCGCGCTCGTCGTCGGTGACCATCTCCAGGGTCAGCTCGTCGTGATTGCGCAGGAACAGCCCCCACTGGCAGCTGTCGGGAATCGGCGGGGTTTGCTCGAGGATCTCGTAGATCGGCGCCGCCTGCTCGCGGCGGACGGCCATGAACATGCGCGGCATGACCGGGAAGTGGAAGGCCATCTGGCACTCATCGCCGTCGCCGAAGTACTGGACCACGTCGGCCGGCCACTGGTTGGCCTCGGCCAGCAGCACGCGGTCGGGGTACTCCTCCTCCATCACCGCCCGCACCCGCTTCAGGTAGGCATGGGTCTCGGGCAGGTTCTCGCAGTTGGTGCCCTCCCGCTCGAACAGGTAGGGCACCGCGTCGAGCCGGAAGCCGTCCAGGCCCAGGTTGAGCCAGAACCGGAGTACGTCGATCATCGCGTCGCCGACGTCCGGGTTGTCGTAGTTGAGGTCCGGCTGATGGGAGAAGAAGCGGTGCCAGTAGTAGGCGCCGCCCACCGGGTCATAGGTCCAGTTGGAGACCTCGGTGTCGGTGAAGATGATGCGGGCGTCGCGGTAGCGCTCGTCGGTGTCCGACCACACATACCAGTCGCGCTTGGGGTTGTCCGGGCTCGAGCGCGACTCCTGGAACCAGGGATGATCGGAGGAGGTGTGGTTCATGACCAGGTCGGCGATCACGCGGATGTGGCGGGCGTGGGCGGCCTCGATCAGCTCGGCGATGTCGTCGACCGTGCCGTAATCCGGATGGACCTTGGTGAAGTCCGAGATGTCATAGCCGCCGTCGCGCAGCGGGCTCTCGTAGAACGGCAGCAGCCAGATGCAGTCGATTCCCAGCCACTGCAGGTAGTCGAGCTTCTCGGTCAGGCCGCGCACGTCCCCCGAGCCGTCGCCGTTGGCGTCAAAGAACCCGCGAATGTGGATCTCGTAGAAGACCGCGCGCTTGAACCACAGCGGCTCGGCCTCGAACCAATGGCGCGTCTGGGCCTGCGCCGGCCCCGACGCCGAGCCCTCGCCGGGACGCGGCTCGCGGGCCAGCAGATGGGTCAGGGTCGGCGGACCGACGCTCATGCGGAGGCGCGGTGGGTGTACATCACCGCTCCACGGTTAGCAGATGGGCCTGGCGCCAGCCCGGGGACAGGCCGACGAAGTTGGCCCCGATGTGCCACTGGAACTGCTCACCGCTCAGGTGATCGCGCACGCTGAAGGTCGGCGGCAGGCCGAGGCTGGCCGGGACCACGGCCACGCCCTCCTGGCGCTGATGCGGGTCGAGGTTGACCACGCACAGCACCGTGTCGGATCCGGTCTGCTTGGCGTAGGCGATCAGCGCCTCGTTGGCGGTGTCCAGGAAGGTGATGTTGGACAGCGACTGCAGGGCCGGGTGCTCGCGGCGGACATGGTTGAGCGTCGCGAGCAGGGGCAGCAGTGGGCCGTCCAGGGTCCGCGTCTTGACCTCGTACTTCTCGGAGTTCACGTACTCCTCCGAGCCGGGGGCGACGGCGACGTTCTCGAAGTTCTCGTAGCCGGAGTAGATGCCGTAGCTGGGGCTGAGCGTCGCCGCGAGCACCGCCCGGGCCTCGAACGCCGGCCGTCCGCCGTGCTGCAGGTACTCGTGCAGGATGTCCGGCGTGTTGGTGAAGAAGTTGGGCCGGAAGTAGTCCTGCTCACCGGAGTGGGCGAGCTCGGAGACGTACTCGACCAGTTCCCAGCGCGCGTTCTTCCAGGTGAAATACGTGTAGGACTGGCTGAAGCCGAGCTTGCCGAGGTGGCGCATGACGGCGCGCTTGGTGAACGCCTCGGCCAGGAACAGCACGTCCGGATGGCGGCCGTGGACCTCCTCGATCAGCCAGGCCCAGAAGGCGAACGGCTTGGTGTGGGGGTTGTCGACGCGGAACACCCGGACGCCGCAGTCGACCCACTTCAGCACCACTTCGAGCAGGGCATCCCAGAGTGAGCGCCACTCGGGTGACTCCCAGTTGACGTTGTAGATGTCCTGGTAGCGCTTGGGCGGGTTCTCGGCGTACTTCAAGGTCCCGTCCGGTCGGTGGTGAAACCACTCGGGGTGCTGGGTCAGCCAGGGGTGGTCGGCGGAGCACTGGATCGCGAAATCAAGCGCGATGTCGATGTCGAGCGCCCGCGCGGCGGCGGTCAGCGAGCGCAGGTCGTCCTCGGTCCCGAGGTCCGGGTGAATCGCGTCGTGCCCTCCGCCGGCGTCGCCGATCGCCCAGGGCGAGCCGGGGTCGCCCGGGCCAGCCCTCAGCGCGTTGTTGCGGCCCTTGCGGTTGGTGAGTCCGATCGGGTGGATCGGGGGCAGGTAGATGACGTCGAAGCCGAGCTCGGCCAGCTTTGGCAGCTGGCGCTCGACGCCGCTCAGGCCACCCCAGGAACGCGGGAACAGCTCATACCAGGAGCTGAACCGGGCACGGAGGCGGTCGACCTCGATCGTCTGGGCGTGATCGAGGCGGACCAGCCCGTGGCGCTCGTGCCCGGCCTCGACGGCGCCGAGCAGCTCTTCGCCGAGGGCGACGTCGTGCTTGGCGCTGCTCGGGACGGCCGGATCACCGAGTTGCGCGGCGGCGTGTTCGATCAGGCGGCGGCCCTCGGCCGAGGGGGCCCGGTCGGCCGCCGCGCGCAGCAGCAGGACGCCCTCGGACAGCTCGCCTGAGAGGTCATGCTGGCCGGCCTCCACCTTGCGCCGCAACTCATCGCGCCAGGTTCCGAACACGTCGGTCCAGGCCTCAATCGTGTACTGCCAGCGTCCGGTCCGGTCGAGGTCGAAGCCGCCCACCCAGCGCACACCGCCGAGGTGCGCGTCGAGCCGGCGCAGCTCTGACTCCTGCCAGCTCGAGTCCTCCGGACCCTGATAGCGCACCACGGCGCGGATCAGGTCATGGCCGTCGCGGAACACGTCGGCCTCGACGCGGACGCGGTCACCGACGCAGCGCTTGACCGCGTAGCGGCCACCGTCGACCGACGGCGTCGGGTACTGGATGACGATCCGGCGCGGGGGCTGACGCGTGGGATCGTCGGCCGCCGCTCGGGAGCGGCGCGCGGCCTGGGCGGTCTCTGCGCTCATGGGCAGGCGACGGCGGACGGCCTCAGTACCGGAAAGGATGGCCTCACAACCGGGAAGGTATCCACGAGGCCGCTTGGGGTAAACACCATCGCGTGAATGCGGCCCTCCGGTCGATGGGCACGGACGCCGCCCGGTGAACACCAGCGGGCGGGCGAGCGGAGTCCAGCTCCACATCACCTCGCTGCCCGGCGGCCGCCTCGGCCGGGAGGCCTACCGCTTCCTGGACTGGCTGGCCGCGGCCGGCCAGTCGTGGTGGCAGGTCCTGCCGCTGGGACCGCCGGATCGCTATCGCTCGCCCTATAAGTCACGCTCGGCGTTCGCCGCCTGGCCGGGTCTGCTGGCCGAGCCGCGCGCCCCCGTGGCGGCGGCCGAGATCGCCGATTTCCGGGAGCGCAACCGCTTCTGGATCGGCGACTGGGAGCGCTTCGCCGGCCGCGGCGCGGTGGCCGATCAGGTCCGCTTTGAGCGCGAATGGCGGGCCCTGCGCGCCTACGGCGCGGAGCGCGGTGTGCGGATCATGGGCGACGTGGCCATCTATGTGTCCCCCGGCAGCGCCGATCATCGGGCCCACCCGGAGCTGTTCCAGGAGGGGCTGGTGGCCGGCGCGCCGCCTGACGCCTATGCCCGGGACGGCCAGCTGTGGGGCAACCCGCTGTACGACTGGCCGGCCCTGCAACGTCGCCGCTACCGCTGGTGGGTCGAGCGGGTGCGCCGCACCACCGACCTGTTCGACCTGGCGCGGATCGACCATTTCCGCGGCCTGGTCGCCTACTGGGCCGTACCGGCCGGCGCCCGCACGGCTCGCGGCGGCCGCTGGCGGCGCGGCCCCGGCAAGGCCCTGTTCGCCGCGATCCGCCGCGAGCTCGGCGACGTTCCGCTGGTGGCCGAGGACCTGGGCGTGATCACGCCTGCGGTCGAGCGCCTGCGCCGTCAGGTGGGTCTGCCGGGGATGCTCGTGATGCAGTTCGGCCTGCACCCCGACGACCCCACGAGCCCGCACCGGCTGGCCAATCACACTGCCGACCGGGTGGTGTACGCCGGCACCCATGACACCGACACCGTGCGCGGCTGGCTCGAGTCGCTGCCCGCCGGCCAGCGAGCGTTCGTGGACGGGGAGCTGCGCCGGCTGGGCTTCGCCGAGCGCCGGCCGTGGTGGGGAGTGATCCGGATGACCTTTTCGTCCCCCGCCTTTCTGGCCATGATCCAGGCCCAGGACGTCCTCGGCCTGGGCAGTGAGGCGCGGATGAACGCGCCCGGCACGACCGGCCGGAGCTGGCGCTGGCAGATGGAGCCGGGAGCCCTGAAGCCGGCCCTGGCCCGCCGCCTGCGCGCCGTGACCGAGGAGGCGGGCCGCCTCAGCCGGTGAGCCGGAGCCGGCCGATGGCCCGGGTCAGCCCGTGGGCAGGCGCCGGCCGACGGCCCGGGCCAGCTCCTTACCTGTGCGGTAGGCGTAGCTCAGATCGCCCCGCAACCGCCCCCGCCATGACGTCTCGTAGCGGATCAGGGCGGCGGGCGGGACCCGGGTGGGCAGCCCGTCGGCGGCCAGCACGGCCAGCGCCCGTTCGGCGATCGCGATCTGGCCGAAGGCCGTGGGGTGCACCCGGTCGGCCATCACGTGGTTGCGAGCGCCGAAATCGCTCAGGTCGACCACGAGCGCCCCGAGTCCGGCGGCGTTGGCGGCGATGGCCGCGTTCAGCTCGAGGACCTTGGCGCCCGCCCGGGGCAGCCCGAGCCCGAGCGGCGCGGTCAGGGCCAGCGTGCGATCCGAGCGCGCGGTGATCTCGGCCAGCGCCGCGCGGTGCGCGGCGCGGAAGGCGCTGGCGTCCCAGTCGAACCCGCGCACGTCGTTGACCCCGATGTACAGGCAGCCGACGTCGTAGCGCGCCTGGGGCGCGGCCGCGCGCGCCGCGAAGGCCGGAAGCTGCTCGCCGACCACGTCGGCGACCACGGCGCCGTCGACCGCGTAGCCCGTGTAGGGCAGGCCGAGGCCGCGCGCCAGCCACAGGGCCCACGACTGCAGCGCCACCCCCCACTGCAGCTCTCCGCCCGCGTTGGTGATCGAGTCCCCGAAGGCGAGCACGCCGTGGCGGCAGTCACAGGAGGCGGACAAGACGCTTCAGACTAGTGCCCGGAAATCGTCCCGACCCACTGCCGCGGGCCTCGAGAGACAAGCCGGACGCGAGTAGTCGATAATCGCGTCGGGTGGATTCGAGGACGACGCAGAACGACGGCAGGGAGGACATCAAGTGCGCGGCCGATGACCTGGCCGGGCGCCTTCCCGACGCCCTGGCTCCGCTGGCCCGGCTGGCCTTCAACTACCGCTGGTCGTGGCTGCCCGGCGCCGCCGAGCTGTTCCGGGCCGTCGACGCCGATCGCTTCGAGCTGTGCCTGCAGAACCCCGTCCGCCTGCTGCAGGAGAGCCCGGGCCGCGTGCTGCGCCGGGCGGCACAGGACGGCGCGCTGCTGGAGCGGGCGCGGCAGCTGGAGGCCGCGGTCCAGGCCGACCTCGCCCGGCCGCCGGTCGAGGGCCCCTATGACGCCGGCCGTCCGATCGCCTTCCTGTGCTCGGAGTACGGCGTGCACGTCTCCCTGCCGGTCTACTCGGGCGGGCTGGGCGCGTTGGCCGGGGACCTGCTCAAGGAGGCCTCGGACCGCGCGGTTCCGATGGTGGCCGTCGGCCTCATGTACCGCAAGGGCTACTTCCGCCAGCGGATCGACGCGTCCGGCTGGCAGCACGAGTACTGGATCGAGACTGACCCCGAGCGCCTGCCGGCGGCCCTGGTCACGAGCACCGACGGAGCCCCGCTGTCGGTCAGTGTGCCGATCGGCGAGCGTGACGTGACCGCTCGGGTGTGGCGGGTCGAGGTCGGGCGCGTGCCGCTGTTCCTGCTCGACACCGATTGCCCGGAGAACGATCCCGTGGAGCGCTGGATCACCGGCCGGCTGTACGACGGCGACGCCCAGACGCGCCTGGCCCAGTACGTGCTGCTCGGCGTGGGCGGGGTGCGGGCTCTGCGGGCGATGGGCTTCGAACCCGGCGTCCTGCACCTCAACGAGGGGCACGCGGCGATGGCCCCGCTGGAGCTGGCCCGCGCCGAGAACGGCCAGGGGATCAGCCACGCGCTCGACTTGGCCCGGGCCCGGACCGTGTTCACCACTCACACCCCGGTCCCGGCCGGCAACGACTCCTATCCGGCCGACCAGATCGAGGCCGTGGCCGGCCGGCTGGCCCGTGAGCTCGGCTCAGAGCCGGACGACTTGGCCGCGCTGGGTCGCGACGCCGGCGCCGATGCGCACGCTCCGTTCGGGGTCACCCAGGCCGCGCTGCGCATGAGCCGGGCCTCGAACGCGGTCAGCCGCCGGCATGGGGAGGTGGCGCGCGAGATGTGGCAGCGGCTCTGGCCCGATTGTGAGCCTGACCAGGTGCCGATCGGGCATGTGACCAACGGTGTGCACGTGCCGACCTGGATCGGCGAGGCGATGCGTGAGCTGCTGGATCGCCACCTCGGCCCGGACTGGTCGGCGCGCGCGGCCGACCCTGCCACCTGGGCGCCGGTCGACGAGATCCCGGCCGCCGAGCTGTGGGCGGCGCGCGAGCGCCAGCGGGCCGAGCTGGTCGGCATGGTGCGCCAGCGGAGCGTTGCCGACCGCCTTTCGCGAGGCGATCTGCGCAGCTATGTGGACGCGGCCGCGCGAGCCTTCGATCCCGAAGTGCTGACCCTTGGGTTCGCCCGCCGCGTGGCCACCTACAAGCGCCTCGATCTGCTGATCCGCGACCCCGAGTGGACCATGCGGCTGCTGGGGGGCGAACGCCCCGTGCAGGTGGTGCTGGCCGGCAAGGCCCATCCCCGCGACGAGGAGGCCAAGCGGGCCCTGCAGAGCCTGTTCGGCCTCAAGCATGCGCGGATCATCGGCGAGCGCGTCGTGTTCCTCGACGACTACGACCTCAATTCCGCGCGGTGGCTGGTGCGCGGCTGTGACGTGTGGCTGAACCTCCCGCGGCCGCCGCTCGAGGCCTCCGGCACGAGCGGCATGAAGTCGGTCTTCAACGGCGGCCTGCAGCTGAGCGTCCTCGACGGCTGGTGGGCCGAGGCCTACGACGGCCACAACGGCTGGGCCATCTCCGGAGAGCTGGACAGCGACGCGCACGCCCAGGACGCCCGTGACGCCGAGGCCCTGCACCAGCTGCTGGGCGGCGAGGTCCTGGACGCGTTCTACACGCGGGACGAGAACGGCCTGCCCGCGCGCTGGATCGAGCGCATCCGAGCCTCGCTGAGGACGCTCGGGCCGCAGTTCTGCGCCAGCCGCATGCTGGCGCAGTATCTGGCCGGCCCGTACGCCGCCGGGTAGCCCGGCGCCCGGCCCCGGCCCCGGCGCTACTGCAGCGCCGACAGCGGTCGCGGCGGCGGCCCCACGTACTTGGCCGTCGGCCGGATCAGCTTGCCCTCGCGCTTCTGCTCCATGATGTGCGCCGACCAGCCGGCCGTCCGCGCACAGGTGAACATGGGCGTGAACAGCTCCGGAGGCACGTCGGCGAAGTCGAGCACCACGGCCGACCAGAACTCGACGTTGGTGGCCAGCACGCGGTCGGGCCGGCGGGCCTTGAGCTCGGCCAGGGCGGCCTGCTCGAGAGCCTCGGCGACCTCGACCCGCGGGGCGTCGATCTCGTGGGCGGTGCGGCGCAGAACGCGGGCCCGGGGGTCCTCAGCCCGGTACACGCGATGGCCGAAGCCCATCAGGCGCTGGCCCGAGTCGAGCACCTCCTTGACGTACTTCTCGGCGTTGCCCGAGGCGGCCACGTCGTCGAGCATCTTCAGCACCCGCGACGGCGCACCGCCGTGCAGCGGTCCCGACAGGGCGCCGACCGCGGCCGACAGGGCCGCGGCCACGTCGGCGCCGGTCGAGGCGACCACCCGAGCGGTGAACGTGGAGGCGTTCATGCCGTGCTCGGCGGCCGAGTTCCAGTAGGCGTCGATCGCCTTGACGTGGCGCGGGTCGGCCTCGCCGCGCCAGCGGATCAGAAAGCGCTCGGGAATCGAGGTGGCCTTGTCGATCTCCTGCTGGGAGACCGGTGGCTTGCCGATCCCGCGAGCCGACTGGGCGACGAACGACAGGGCCATGACCGACGCCCGGGCCAGGTTGTCACGGGCCTCCTCGTCAGAGATGTCGATCAGCTGCCTGAAGCCCCACTGCGGGCCGAGCATGGCCAGCGCGGACTGCACATCGACGCGCGGATCGCCGGAATGCACGCTCAGGGAGTGTGGCTCGGCCGGCGGCATCCCTGGCTTGAGGGTGCCGTCCACGAGCAGGCCCCAGACCTGCTCGAAGGGCACGACGCCGACCAGTTCCTCGATGTCGACGCCGCGGTAACGCAGGGCTCCGCCTTCGCGGTCGGGCTCGGCGATCTCGGTCGCGAAGGCGACTACGCCCTCGAGGCCGGACTGAACTTCGGCTGCCATGCTCATGCGTGTTGACGCTCCTGATGGTTTCTGTGCGCTGACTTTTCTCGGGTTAGAAGGCTATCTGGGTAGCCTGTGCTGCCCGTGTCCGACTTCCTGCTGCGCTCCGCGCTCGAGCTGGCCGAGCTGATCCGCACCGGGGAGCTTGCGGCCCGCGAGGTGGTCGAGGCCTCGCTGCGGCGCATCGACGCGCTGGAGCCTCGGATCAACGCCTTCACGCACGTGGCCTACGAGTCGGCGCTGGCCGCCGCCGACCAGATCGCCCCGGGCGATCCGCGCCCGTTCGCCGGCGTGCCGATCGCGATCAAGGACAACCGCCCGGTGGCGGGCATGCCGCTGACCATGGGCAGCGACCTGTACGCGGATGTGGTCCCCCGGTATGACTCGTATTCCGTCCGGCGCCTGCGCGAGGCCGGGTTCGTGTTGGTCGGCAAGACGACGATGCCCGAGATGGGCATCCTCCCCACGACCGAGACGCGCCGCTTCGGCGCTACCCACAACCCGTGGGCGCTCGACCGGACCCCGGGCGGTTCGAGCGGCGGTGCGGCGGCCGCCGTGGCAGCTGGGATGGTGCCGATCGCGCACGGCAACGACGGTGGCGGCTCGATCCGGATTCCCGCCGCCTGCTGCGGCCTGGTCGGTCTGAAGCCGGCGCGGGGGCGGGTCTCGGTCGGGCCGGACGGTGGTCAGAGCTTCCTGGTCACCGACGGCGTGCTCACCCGCACGGTGGCCGACACGGCGGCCGCGCTCGACATCCTGCGCGGCTACGAGCTCGGGGATGCCAACTGGGCGCCGCCGCCGGAGGCCCCGTACGCCGAGCTGGCCGCCCGCGAGCCGGCCCGTCTGCGCATCGGCCTGGCGCTCAACCCGCCGCTCGACGGCGCGGAGGTTGCCGCCGAGAACGTCGAGGCCGCCCGGCGGGCGGGGGCGCTGCTGGAGCAGCTCGGGCATGAGGTGATCGAGACCGAGCCGCCCTGGTCGGGCCTTGACCTGCTGCCCGACTTCACCCGCGCGTTCGGGCCGCAGATCTCGATAAGCACCCTGATCGGCGGCCGGCTGGCCGGACGCGAGCCAACCCCGGAGGACGTCGAGCCACTGACCTGGCTCATGTGGGAGCGCTCCCGCGCCCAGAACACGCTTACCGGGCTGATGGCGCAGGGCCGCCTGGAGAGCGTGGCCCGCACGGTGGTCGCCTTCCTGGATCAGTTCGACGCCACGCTGACGCCGGCCCTGGCCCGCTCGCCGGTGCCGATCGGGGAGATTCACGGCCGGGGCCCCGATCCGGAGGCGCATTACCGGCGCTCCGGCGGCTTCACCCCGTTCACGGCGATCGTCAACGTCACCGGGCAGCCGGCGATCTCCGTCCCGCTGTACGAGGACACCGCCGGCCTGCCGCTGGCCGTGCAGCTGATCGGGCCGCCGGCCCGGGAGGAGGTTCTGCTGCGGCTCGCCGTCCAGCTCGAGGCCGCGCTGCCCTGGGCCGGGCGCCACCCGCCGGCCTGAGGCTCAGCCCACTCCGAGCACGGCCCGCATCGGCTTGGGGACCACGCCCAGCCGCTCGGCGTCCGCCGTCCCGTGCCGCGAGATCAGCGGCACCTCGAGCAATTGGGCCTCGTCCCAGGTGGCAAACGCGGTCGGGCCGCCGAACAGCTCGACCGCCTTCAGCAGCCGCCGCGTCACCCCGAGCGGGACCCGGACGATCCGGCGGCGGCGATGAAAGGACAGCAGCGCCGTCTCGACTAGCTGGCGGTGGGTCAGGGTCTCGGGGCCGGCCAGCTCGTAGCGTTCGCCCACCGACGGCTGCGCCGCCGGACCGCCGGGCAGGACGGCCCGCACGCAGTCGGCCACGTCCTCGGCCCAGATGGGCTGAAAGGCGGCCTCACCCGAGCCGGGGATCGGCATCACCGGCAGCAGGGCCAGGCGGGCCAGCAGGTTGAGGTACGGATCGCTGGGCGAGTACACGATCGAGGGGGCGAACACCGTGTGCTCGAGACTCGACTGCACCACGGCGCGCTCGGCGATCGCCTTGGCGCGCATCACGCGGGCCGGGCTCCGGGGCGAGGCGCCGAGCGTCGAGAAGAACACGAACCGCCGCACCCCGGCCCGCTCGGCCGCCTGGACCAGGCGCCAGGTGGCCACTCCGGCCAGCTCCTCAATCGAGCCGCCGGGCTGATCGCGGATCACTGAGGCGAGGTGCACGACGCTGTCGATCCCGCGCAGGGCGTGGCGGAAGGACAATGGGTCGCCGAGGTCGCCGAGGGCGATCTGGACCCGGACGCGGTCGGGCCCGAGGCGGCGCGGATCGCGCACCAGGCAGCGCACCGGGGTGCCGCCGGCGATCAGCCGCCGCAGCACCGCCCGGCCGATCGTTCCCGTTGCGCCGGTCAGGAGGAGCACGGCCGGGAGGCTACCGGGCTCGTTTTCCTACAATCCCTCCCTCGCCGGGGCCGCCCGGCCCCCGGAAACGACCACAGAGGTATCCGAACACTCATGGCCTACGTAATCGCAGAGCCCTGCATCGGCACGAAGGACAACTCGTGCGTGGAGGTCTGCCCGGTCGACTGCATTCATCCGACGCCCGACGAGCCCGACTACGAGAAGGTCGAGATGCTCTACATCGATCCGGAGGAGTGCATCGACTGCGATGCATGCGTGGAGGCCTGCCCGGTCGATGCCTGCTTCGCCGAGGATCAGCTGCCCGACGAGTGGCAGAAGTACACGCAGCTGAACGCGCAGTACTACGCGAAGTAGCGGCTCTGGGCCGGGGCGGCCGGTGATCGCCCCGGGGCCGGAACCTCCGGAACCTCCGGAACGTCCACTCTGGCGCGCACCTCGACGAGTTCCGGGGGGTGCGCGCAGGATTGCCCGGAAACCGCCCAAAATGGCGCGCACCTCAGAAAAACCGGCGAGGTGCGCGCAGAATTGCCCCCGGTTGCGTGGCGCTCGCGCGCGGGGGGAGGGCGCCCTACGCCATCGGCAGCGACATCCCGGCCGGCTTGGGGGCCGCGGCCGGAGCGGGCTCCTGCATCACCGGCAGCTCGATCGGCGACAGGGCGATCAGGCCGCGGGCGGCGGAGGCCAGAGCCTGGGCGGCGGGATCGTCGGGGTCTGAGAAGACCAGGGGGAGGCCCGAGTCGGATTGCTCGCGCAGCGGCATCGTGAGGGGCACCTTGGCCAGCAGCGGCACCTCGAGCTCCTCGGCCAGCAGCTGGCCGCCGCCCTCACCGAAGATCGGGAAGCGCTCGCCGTCCGGGGTGACGAAGCCGGACATGTTCTCGATCACGCCGGCGATCTCGAGCTTTAGCTTGGCCGCCATCTCGGCCGACCGGCGGGCCACCTTCTGGGCCACCGGCTGGGGCGTCGTGACGAGCAGGAACTTGGCCTGCGGGAGCAGCTGGGCGAGCGTCATGGAGACGTCACCGGTGCCCGGCGGTAGGTCGATCAGCAGGTAGTCGAGCACCCCCCACTCGACGTCCTCCAGGAACTGCTGGAGCGCCTTGTGGAGCATCGGGCCGCGCCACACGACGGCGGCGTCCTGCTCGACGAAGAACCCGATCGACATGACCTTGATGCCCTCGTGGGCGGTGATCGGAACGAGCTTGCGCTGCTCGTTGACCCGCGGGCGCTCGGTCCCCACGCCCAGCATCCGCGGCTGGCTGTAGCCCCACACGTCGGCATCGAGGACACCGACCTGCTTGCCGTTCGCGGCCAGGGCGGCGGCCAGGTTGGCGGTCACGCTGGACTTGCCGACGCCGCCCTTGCCCGAGCCGATGCAGATCACGTTGGAGACCTGGGCCAGGGCGCCCTCGGGCAGCGCGCCGCGGCCGAGCTTGCGGCCCAGTGCCGTCTTCTCGCTGTCAGACAGCACGTCAAAGCTGACGTTCACGCCGGTCACGCCCTCGACGCCGCGCACGGCGGAGGCGACCCCGGTCTGGAAATGGCTGCGGATCGGGCATCCGGCCGTGGTCAGCGACACCGTCACGTCGACGACGCCATTGGCGTGGATCTCGATCGAGCGCACCATCTCGAGCTCGACGATGTCGCGGCGGAGCTCGGGGTCGATGACCGCGCGAAGGGCTTCGGTTACCTGGTCTCTGGTCGGCATGAGATCCATTCAAGCAGGTCCGTTTCCGCTTCCGGCGCGCGCCGGACGGTGGTCAGGGATGATGGCCGGATCCAGCCGCAGAGCCGATGATCGAGAACCGCACCATGCCCAGCGCCGGAGTCATTCCGGTCCTCGTCTACGAGGATGTCGCGGCGGCCTGCGAGTGGCTGTGCCGGGTGTTCGGCTTCCGCGAGCGCTGGCGGGCCGGCGCTCACCGCGCGCAGCTCGAGATCGATGGCGGCGCGGTGATCCTGGGTGAGGCGCGAACGGGCGCGCCCGGCGAGCCCGGCGAGGGCCTCCGGTTCGGACCCGAGACCGGTGGCCGGATCAGCCACGAGGTGATGGTGCGCGTCACCGATGCCGACTCTCACTTCGAGCAGGCACGCGACTGCGGCGCCCAAGTCCTGCAGTCCCCGCGCGATTACCCCTACGGCGAGCGCCAGTACACCGCTGTCGACCTGGGCGGCCACCACTGGTGCTTCACCCAGTCGATTGCCGACGTCGCGCCTGAGGACTGGGGCGGTCAGTCCGCCCAGTGATGAGGCGTCCGGTCCGCCCGGTGGCTAGCGGACGGCCGGAGCGAGCTCCTCACCGAGCAGCGCGATGTGCTCGAGATCGTCGTGGCACAACTGCTGGCACATGATCCGGTCCACGCCGGCCTGCTTCATCCGGTGCAGCTGCTCGAGCACCCGCGCGACGGTTCCGAGGACCCAGCCCGCCGGGGGATCGTCCAGCAGCGACTGCGGATCGGCCCCCATCTTGGCCGCCTGACGGTCGATCCGCTCGCGCAGCTCGTGCTCGTCACGGCCGGCGATGACGGCGGTCATCACCGAGAACGGGATCGGTTCGCGCCCGGCCGCGGCACACGCCTGCCGGACGCGTTCGCGGCGCTCCCGGATCTCGTCCAGGTTGGCGAAGGGGGTGTTGTACTCATCGGCGTACTGCGCGGCCAGCCGACTCCCGCGGGGGCCGCCGCTGCCGCCCATGATCAGCGGCGGATGGGGGCGCTGGACGGGCTTCGGCCGGGCGTCGAGAGCATCAAGCGCGTAGTGCCGGCCGGTGAACGTGAAGGGCTGCTCGCCCCACGTGCAACGCACGATCTGCAGCTGCTCCTCCAGCACGTCCAGGCGCGTGCGCGTGTCCGCGAACGGGAACCCGTACGCCGCGTGCTCGCGCTCGTGCCAGCCCGCTCCGAGGCCGAGCTCGATCCGGCCACCCGAGATGTGGTCGGCGGTGACGACAAGCTTGGCCAGCTCGGAGGGATGGCGGAAGGTGGCCGGAGAGACCATCGTCCCCAGCCGCAGCCTGGTGGTCACGGCGGCCAGGCCGCAGAGCGTCCCCCAGGCGTCCAGCGAGGCGCGCTCGGGATGCCGCCCGTCGAGGTTCATGTAGTGATCGGAGCGGAACAGGCTGCCGATTCCGTGCCGCTCGCAGGCCTCGGCAATGGCCCGCCACTGGGGCCAGGTCACTCCCTCCTGGCCCTCGATCATCAGGCAGAGATCCATGCTTGGCGACCCTACCCGCTGGGGCGGAGGAATTTAAAAACACCGCCGGGGCGCCACTTGCATGACGCCCCGGCGGTTGAGGGAGGAGAGGGTGCTGCATTCGCCGGCGAAAATATGAGGCCGGCGAATCCGACCCGCCGTGCGACGCTCTCCTCAGGCGTCGCGGCGGGGGAAGTTGCGACTAGGCGATCGGCAGGCGATCCGTAGCCTCGCTGACGAACCGCTCGACCCGCGAACCGACCGGGTTGGAGCGGATGTCCCGCTCGACGCGGCGACGGTTCTGCTGGACCGTGCGCTCGAGCCGGTTGCGACGCTGCCGCAGATCGCGCTCGACCTTGGTCCGCGTACGCCGCACCTGGCGCTCGATGCGGTTGCGGGCGGTCGCGCCACGGCGCTCGTAGCGCTTCAGTTCGCGCTCAACCGCCGCACGGCTGCGGTAGCGGCCGGCCAGGCCCTTGACCGTCGAGACCAGGTTGTCCCGAGCCAGCAGGCTGGCACCCACCGGGACGAGCACGGCACGCTCCGCGATGTGCTGGGCCTGGGCGATGTACACGCGCGACTCGGACGCGGTGGCGCTGGAGGCCTGCCGAGCGGTGGTGCCGGCCGTCTTGGCCGTCCGCTTGGCATTGCTGCGCGTGCTCGCGGTCGTGCGGGCGGTGCCGCGCTTGGCGGTCGTGGCCGTGCGCTTCGCGCTGGCCTTGGTCGCCGTGGCCGACTTGCGGGTTGCGGTTCGCTTGCGGGTTGCTGCGGCCTTCTCGCCGCTGGTGTTGCTGGTAGTAGCCATTCTTAGACTCGCTCCCGTCGTTGGAAGGTGGTGGTGTTCGCTTGCGATTTATCGAACACATGTTTGTAAACCATAGCGGCGGAGGGGTTACATTCCGGTGACCATTTCGAATCAAGATCGATGAGCGCGCCCCCCACCCACTATGCCCATAGCGGTGAGGTCAGCATTGCCTACCAGACCCTGGGCGAGGGTCCGTGCGACCTGGTTGCCGTCACCGGCCCAGCCTCGCATCTGGAGATCATGTGGGAGGAACCCGGCACCGCCCGCAGCTTCCGGCGGATGGCCGAGTACGCGCGGCTGATCCTGTTCGACCGCCGCGGAACCGGCCTGTCGGACTCGGGCAGCGATCCGCCCACGCTCGAGCAGCAGGCCGACGACATGCACGCCGTGCTGGCCGCCGTCGGCTCGGAGCGCACCGCGATCATCGGCGGCGGCGACCTGGGCCTGTCGGCCCTGTTCACGGCCACCTACCCCGAGATGGTCAGCTCGCTGATCCTGTTCGGAGTCGCCCCCGACGGGCGCCACTGGCTGGATGGCACGGCCCGGACGGAGGTGCTGGAGGCGATCAGCGCCAGCTGGGGCGACGGCGCGCTCGTCTCGCTGTACGCCCCCAGCAAGGTCTCTGACCCCGATTTCGTGGAGTGGTGGGGCCGGATGCAGCGCTCCGCGCTCAGCCCCGGCATGGCCCGCCGGCTGATGCAGATGAGCATGGAGACCAGCCTGCGTGACGTGCTGCCCACGATTCAGGTCCCGACGCTGGTCTGCCACGCGCGCGGTGACCGCGTCGTCCCCATCCGCTACGGGCGAGAGGTGGCCGAGCTGATCCCCGGCGCTCGGTTCTTCGAGTACGACAGCGAGGACGCCTACGGCTGGACGGATGCGCTGCTGCTGGCTGAGTTCGAGGAGTTCCTGACCGGACGGCGCTCGCCCCCGCGGATCGATCGCGTACTGGCGACGGTGATGTTCACCGACATCGTCGACTCGACCCGGCAGCTGGCCACGGTCGGCGACGCCCGCTGGCGCGCGCAGCTCTCCGAGCACAACCAGGTCGTGCGCGACGCGCTGCGTCGCTGGCGCGGGCATGAGGTCAAGACCAGCGGCGACGGCTTTCTGGCCACGTTCGACGGGCCGGCCCGGGCGGTCAGCTGTGCGGCCGAGATCGTCGAGCGCACGCGCCCGCTGGGCCTGACGGTGCGGGCCGGCCTGCACACCGGCGAGGCCGAGCTGCGCGAGGACGATGTGACCGGGATCGCCGTGCACATCGCCGCTCGGGTGATGGCCGAGGCCGGGCCCGGGGAGGTCCTGGCCTCGAGCACCGTCAAGGACCTGGTGATCGGTTCAGGGCTGAACTTCAGCGATCGCGGGCCGCACTCGCTGCGCGGGATCGAGGACCCGTGGCGGCTGTTCGCCGTGCAGAACTAGGTCCCGCCTTGTTCCGCTAGGCGGCGGCCTGGGGCAGCGCGCCGTCCAACCCGACGCGCCGCAGCCAGCGCGGTGCATCCTGCAGCTCCTGCAGGGTGGGCAGCGCCTCCGGGCCGCTGAACACGTACGCCAGCCCCTCGGTCCCAGCGCGCTGCACGACCGCGTCGCAGAACGCCTTGCCCTGCTCGTACTGGCGGAGTTTCAGCTCCAGGCCAAGCAGCTTGGCGAACAGCCGGTTGAGCCCTGACTGGGTCTTGCGGCGGCGGTCGAGCGCCTCGCGCAGCTGCGGCAGTGAGGGCAGCAGGTCCGGCGCCACCGCATCCATGACGTGCTCGGCGTGACCTTCGATGACCGCCATCACGGCCTGGATGCGGTCAAATGTCTCGCGCTCGGCCCGGCTGGTGAAGATCGAGACCAGGTCGCCGCTGCGCACCGCACCCGCCACCCGCCGGATCTCGGCGGCGCTGGGCAGCCTCAGCCGGCGCTCGGCGTCCATCCGCAGCTCGGCCTTGGCCAGCATCTCCCGGACCAGGCCCGCGACATAGCCGTGCAGCCACGGGACGCCGGTGAACTGGACGGCGTGGGTCACCTCGTGGAGCGCGACCCAGGTCATGAACTCGTCCTCCTGGGCTTCGAACGCGCGCACGGCCTGTCCGAGGTTGGGCAGTACGAACAGCAGGCGGGGCGGGGTCGCCTCGGTGCTCTCGTCGAGCAGGACGAGTTCGTACTGGCCGAGCACCCGCTGGGCGAGGTAGCCGAGGACAACCGCCACCTCGGTGGTGACCACGAAGCCGAGGGCGATCTGCATGGCCGGCTTGAGCGGGCCCGACAGCCTGTCGTTGGCCCGGTCGAGCACCGGATCGAGCAGCTGACGCATGGCCTTGATGTTGGTCTGCACCCATTCGCGCCGCGCGATGCCCTCGGGCGGCGGCAGCGTACGCACGGGGCGCAGCCCCGTGTAGGCGGTCACGCGACGCTCGGACTCGGTGGCCAGCGCGTCGAGGTCGGCCTTCGGCGTCGGGGCGTCGCCGGTTCCGGCCACGTAGCCGGCGATCTTCTCCGCCAGGATCCAGTCGATCACACGCCCACCGCCCTGAGCTGGCTCAGGCCCTCGGGCGACCGGGCGGCCACCAGCGGCGAGCTGGGCGAGGTGTCCATCGGGGCGCCGAGCGGGTCCTCGAAGGCGGTGAAGCAGACCAGGCCGCCTGCCTCGCGCACGATCAGCTGCCCGGCTGCGGCATCGACGCCGCGCGCGCGGCTCAACGTGAGCATCCCGTCAAAGCGGGCCGCGGCGACCTGGCACAGGGTGCTGGCGATCGTGCCGAGCCCCCGCAGGCGATGGGCACACGTCTCGAGACCCTCGATGCTCCGCGCCACCCAGCGCGGATCGGCGGACTCGATCCCGACCAGCTCCAGCTTGCCGTCCCGCGTGCGCCGTTCGCTCGCGGCCGGATCGAGCCGCTGGCCATCGCGGAAGGCGCCCTGTCCGCGATAGGCCCACCACTGCTCGCCGCCGCCGAAGTCGTGCACGAAGCCGAAGGCCACGTCCGCAGCCGTGGGGCCGTCGGCGACCGCCACCGACAGCGCGTAGTGGAGCGCATTGCGCTTGGCGTTCAGGCTGCCGTCGATCGGATCGATGATGACCCGCACGGTCGAGTCGCCGTAGTCGACCTCGCCCCGTTCCTCAGATACGGCGTGGAACCGGTAGCCCTGGTCGTGGAGGCTCTCGAGCTCCTCCATGACCGCGGCTTCGGCGTCCTGATCGAGGACCAGGGTCTGGTCTCCGCCGTCCCCGCGCGTGCCCGTCTCGCGGGCGCGCTCGGCGGTCTCCGGGCTGGCGGCCAGGATCGCCTGCAGGCTGGTCGCCGCCCGCCGGCACACCTCCAGCCAATCTGCGTCCAACGCCGTGCGCGTAGAGGTCATCCCGACCTATGCTGTCAGACGGTGAGCGAGGACTCGGCAAGCGACCCAGGGCGGGGCGAGCTCGACCTGCTCGCCGGCCTTCGGGAGCCGGATCGTCTCCTGGCTGACCTGGACAGCGCGCAGCGGGCGGCCGTCATCCATCCGGGCCGCCGGCTGGTCGTGAGCGGGGCGGCGGGCTCGGGCAAGACCCGGGTGATCGAGACCCGGCTGCGCTGGCTGGTCGCGCAGGGCACCGCCGTGGAGCGGATCGGGCTGCTGGTGCCGACCGCCGCCCGCGCCGAGGCGGCCCGCGAGCGGCTGGAGACGGCGCTCGAGACGGGCTATGAGGAGCTGCACGTGCTGACGCCGGCCACACTCGCGGGGTTGGTCCTGGACCGCGCGGGCGGCGGCGCTGATCCGGCCGTGGCCCCGCTCAGCGCCGGCGACCGCCTGGCCATGCTCGTGCACCGGATCGACGAGCTGTCCCTGCAGCACCATGACTTCGGGGGCCGTCCCAACGCGCTGCTGGCCGGCTTCGTGCGCCGCATCGACCGGTTGAAGGCCGAGCTGGTCGCGGCGCAGGAGTACGAGCGCTGGGCGGCCGGCCTGCCCGATGGCAGCCCCGAGGGCGAGCTCGAGCGCGAGTTCGCCGCGGTCTATCTGGCGCACGAGGCGATGCTGGCCGAGACCGGCGCTCGTGATGCCGGGGACCTGATCGCCGACGCGATCTCGCTCGCCCGGCGCCAGCCGGCGCTGGCCCAGCGCTTCTCGCAGCTGCTGATCGACGATGCCCAGGAGCTCGATCTGGCCCCTCAGGCGCTGGCGCTCGAGGTCGGCACGCCGGGTCTGACCGTGGCCGGCGACCCGCACGCCGGGCTGCGCCGCTTCCGGGGCGCCGGCGCAGCCCGGATGGCCAGCTTCACCGGCGCAGAGTTCGCGGTCGTCGCCCTGACCGGCAGCCGGCGCTGCCCCGAGCGGGTATGGCGTGCGGCCCGTGCGGCCCTGGCCGCCGGTGGTGGCGACGGCGGCTCCGGCGGCGGGCCGGCCGGGGCGGCCGAACTGGGTCCCGCGGCGCCCGGCGATGGCGCGGTGGAGATGTGGCGCTGCGCCAACGAGCGCTCCCAGGCCCAGGCGGCGGCGGTCGACATCGAGCGCCTGATCACCCGCGAGGGCGTCCCTCCGGGCCGGATCGCGGTGCTCGTGCCCGAGATCACCCACGAGGGCCAGGCGGTCAGCGTTGCTCTGGAGGAGCGGGCCATCGCCCACCGCCTGATCGGTGAGGCGGCCTTCTTCCAGCGGGCCGAGATCCGCGACCTGCTGGCCTGGCTGCGGCTGCTGGCCGATCCCACCGACGCGCCGGCCGTCGTGCGGGCGCTGGCCCGCCCGCCGATCGAGCTGCGCTCTGTCGACATCGCCCGGTGCACGCAGATCGCCCGCCGCCGCAAGCTAGACATGGTGGCTGCGCTCGCCGCGGCGCTCGAGTCGCCCCAGGTCCCGCCCGAGGCGCGCGAGCGGATCCGGGTGTTCCTGAAGCTGTACCGCGCCGGGATCTCGGCGATCGACACGCTGCGCCCCGATCTGTACGTCCACCGCCTGATCGACCGCCTCGGGCTGCGCCGCCAGCAGCTGTTCGCCGCCCAGGCCGACGTCGTCGAGCGGCTCCGGGCGCTGGCCCAATTCGGGGAGCTCGCGGCGGCGTTCGTGCGCCGCTCGCCCCAGGCCACCCCCCGGGAGTTCGCCCGCTCGATCGCCGCCGTGGCCGACTTCGGCCTGCGCGAGCAGGAGGAGCCCGAGCTGGCGCGGCCCGCCGCCGTGCAGGTGCTCACGCTGTCCGCCGCGGGCGGCCTCGACGCCGACCACGTGTACGCGATCGGCCTGCACGCTCGTCTGAGCGCTCCCCGCCCGGAGCCGATCCCCGACGCGCTGCTGCGAGAAGCGCTGCCCGTGGACGATGACGCCAACCACCGGCGCGCACTCGGCCAGGCGCTGTACGTCGGCTTCAGCCGCACGCGCCTCCGGCTCGTGCTGGCCTATCCCCGGGCGGAGGATCGCGGCGGGGCGCTCCGGCCGTCCCCCCTGCTGGAGGCCGTGGCCGGCGAGCTGGGCGCGGTCTGGGTTGAGAAGGAGGAGGAGCTGTTCGGGCCGGCGGAGGCGCTTCACTCGACCTACCGCCTGATGCGCGACGAGCTCCTGGCCGGAACGGCCCGGGCCGGAGGACGCCTGTCGGAGCTGCGCTTCGACACCGACCTCGACGTCTCACACGCCGTGGTGCGGTATCTGGAGCTGCTGAAGCTGGCTGCGCTGATCGCCCGGCCCGAGGGGCAGAGCGTGGCGGAGTCGCTGCGCGACGTGAACTCGCGAATCCTCCAGGCCGTCACCTCCGAGCAGCGGGAGATCTTCACCTCCTCGGCGCTCGATGACTACCTGCTCGACGCTGAGCGCGACGCCCGCCGCCGGGCCCAGGCGATCGTCGCCCGGGATGAGCCCTCGCTGGAACCGTTCCTGCCCCGGCGCGGCGAGGGGGTGGTCCTGTCGGCGTCCGACATCGACACCTACCGGACGTGTCCGCTGAAGTACAAGTTCGCCCGGGTGTTCCGCATCCCCCAGGAGCCGACCCTGCACCAGCGCTTCGGGATCCTCGTCCACCAGGTGCTCGAGCGCTTCCATGCGCGGGACTCCTCGACTCTGCCCGAGCTGCTCGGCCTGCTCGATGCGGGCTGGCGCCGAGGCGGCTTCGGGGACTCTGAGGAGGAGCGCCAGCTGCGCGGCAAGGCCTCCTCGGCCCTGACCCGCTACCACGAGCGCTTCCAGTCCGAGGACACCCAGCCGGTGTGGTTCGAGCGCTCGTTCACGTTCAAGCTCGGGCGCCACCTGCTGCGCGGCCGGGTGGACCGGGTGGACCGGCTGCCCGGCGGCGAGTACGAGCTGATCGACTACAAGACCGGTCGCCCCAAGACGGCCGAGCAGCTGACCGAGGACGTGCAGCTCTCCCTGTACGCCGTCGGGGCGCGGGAGGCCTGGCGCCTGGAGGCCTCCCGGCAGGCCTACTACTACCTGCTTGACGATCAGAAGGTGGCCGTCGGGGCCGACGACCGCGCGGACTGGGTTACCGAGGTGGCCACCGAGGTCGCCGAGGGCATCCAGTCGCAGGGCTTCGAGCCCACACCCTCGTACACGGCGTGCTCGATCTGCGATTACCGGCTCGTCTGCCCGGCGGCCGAGCGCTGAGGCGGGTCGCGGCGGTAGGGTCCGCGGGGTGGCACGCGCGCACCTTCGGGCCATCCTGATCGGGCTGACCCTCGCTCTATCCGGCGTCGGCGTGAGCGCCTGCGGATCCTCGTCGTCCTCCTCGTCCTCGCCGCACGCGTCGCCATCGTCCTCGTCGTCGTCCGAGAGCTCGACCTCGTCCTCGACGACGGCCTCGCCGGCTGCGGCTCGGCTGGGGGGTCTCACGAGGGCCCTGCTGCACGCCCGCACCAAGCCGGCCGTGAGCGCGGCGGTGTGCCTGACGGAGAGCGCCGCCGAGCGGGCGAAGTCACCGTTCGGCACGACCGGCCCCCCGGTGTTCGCCTGCTCGATCACCGCCGGCGGGTCGCGGAGCGCGTATGACGTGCAGCTGCTGCCCACAGGCTGCTTCGTGGCCGAGCGCCGGAAGCCGGGCAAGGCCATCTACGGCTGCGGGGCCGGGAAGTCCTAACCGGGTGGTCCGGCCCCCGGGGCGGGCCCCTCGCCGCCCCGCTGGCGCAGGAAGCGCTGCAGGTCACGGGCGATCGTCTCGCCCGACGGGAGCGAGGCCGAGACGTCCTCCTCCTCCGTACTCACCGCCTGCTCGAGACGCTCGACGAAGGCCTGGACGTCGGGGTCGCTCTGCACGGCCACGTTGACCTGGCGCTCGTAGTCGGCCGAGGCGACCTCGAGCTCGGAGCCGTCGACGGCCACACCGACGAGCCCCTCGAGCTTGCGGACGAGGGCCAGGGCAGCCTTCGGGTTCGGGGTGGCGGCGATGTAGTGGGGAACGGCGGCCCACAGGCTGGCAGAGGGCAGCCCGGCCTGCTGGCAGGCGGCGTGCAGGATGCCGACAATGCCGGTCGGCCCCTCGTAGGAGGATGGCGCCAGGCCGAGGCGGGAGACCAGCGCCGGGTCCGAGCTCAGCCCGGTGACCGAGATGGGGCGGGTATGGGGCACGTCGGCCAGCAGCGCGCCGAGCGTGACCACCAGCTGGGTGCCGAGCGCCTCGGCCAGTTCGATGACCAGCTTGCTGAATGTGCGCCAGCGGAACGACGGCTCGCTGCCGGACATGAGGATCAGGTCGCGCGGGGCGCGCGGGACCCGCGCGGCGTAGAGCTCGACCGCCGGCCACACGACCTCCCGGGCCTGCCCGTCAATCATCTTGACGCGGGGGCGCGTGGCCTGGAAGTCATAGAACTCCTCAGGGTCGATGGTCGCGAAACGCTCCGCGCCCAGTGCGGATCCCACGTACTCGATCGCGCTGGAGGCGGCGTCGGCCGCATCGTTCCAGCCCTTGAAGGCGCAGATCAGCGCCGGGGCCCGGAGGCCGTCTGGACGGTGCTCCCATTGCAGCGGCTGCATCCGACCCACCATAGATGATGGGGTGATCGGCCCCGCCAGTGAAACCGTGATGGAGATAAGTGCCCTGCGACCCGGCCACGAGGTGGCCGGGGTGTTCGCGTGCAGCCGTAAGGATCGCCTGATGACTCGCGGCGGCTCCCCCTACCTGGCCCTCGAGCTCCGCGATCGCTCCGGGGCGGTCCCGGCCCGGGCTTTCCAGAACGCTGACGTTCTCGGCGCCCGCTTCGAGCGCGGGGATGTGGTCAGGGTGCGGGGGCGGGTCGAGCGCTTCCGCGATGAGCTGGTGGTGGAGCTGGCCGAGATCGCCCGGGTGGAGGAATCCGAGGGCGTCGACCCGGGCCGTTTCCTGCCCACCGCCTACCGGGACCTGGATGAGCTCGACGGCTTTCTCGAGCACCTGGCCGGTGAGGTCTATGACCGTGGTTATCGGGCGCTGCTGGATCGTCTTCTGGCCGACGATGCGTTGCGCGCCGCGTGGCGACGGGCGCCCTGCACCCGCGGCGGCCATCACGCCTACCTTGGCGGGCTGCTGGAGCACACCGTCGCGGTGGCCACGCTCGCCCACGAAACCTGTCAGCTCCATCCCAGGTTGAACTCCGATCTGCTTCTGAGTGCGGCGTTGGTCCACGACCTCGGCCGCACCGCAGAGTTCACCTTCGGGGCGGAGATCGGGCTGACCGAGGAGGGCCGGCTGCTCGGTCACCTGGCCATCGGCCAGCGCCTGATCTCCGAGCGCGCCTCCGCGCTTGACGAGAGTCGCCGGCTCGCGCTGTTGCACTGTGTCCTCACGCACCACGGTCCCAGCTCGGCCCCGGGCGGCCGGTTCGCGTCGGCCGAGGCCCTGGCGCTGTTTCGCCTGAACGCGCTTGACGCGACCGTCAAGGGCGCTCTCGAGCACGGTCTCGGCTGACCCGGGGGGCCGTGGCCGAGAAAGCGGCCATATGTTCCGCTTTCTCGGCCACCGCTGCGGCGGAAGGCCCGGCGGGCCCCCGAGCGGCCGTGCGCCGGGCGTAGCATCCGCCCCGGCGCGGCAGGGGCCTGGTGGCCTATCCGGTCTTCAAAACCGGCAGGGCCGGGTTACCCCCGGCTTGGAAGGTTCGATTCCTTCGCCGCGTCGTGGCTGCCGATGGGCGTTCTTCCAGTTCGCGGTGGCGATCTGAGCGATCGCGCGGCCGACCCGCGGTGCCGGGGCCGCCGCGATCCGGCGCCGACTCGGGCTGCTACTCGCCGCGCGATTCCCAGTACGCCCTGGCTTCCGCCTCCATCACCGCCAGCCGCGAGTAGTAGTCGGGGAACTCGTTCAGATGGGCACGGGCGATCTTGGCGGTGCTGTCCAGGTCGTCGTCGGTCACGTTCGTGTCGAGATCCTGGGTGCCGTGCTCGAGTTCGACGTCCATCCCCATCCGGAACTGAGCGACGTCGAACCGGGAGGTGTTCCAGTCGATTCCGATGCGCTCGCCGGCGGCTCGCGCCTCATCTGCGGTGAAGTGTGGCTCAGGGCTCATGAGCGAACCGTATCGCCAGGCCAGCAGCGGCTCGATGACGCGCAGCAACGTCGGTTCCTTCGGGGTGTCCCTGGCGTCCGGCAATCCGGTCCGATGTCATCCGGACCGCGGTCGGAGCGGCTCGCATGCCTGCCGGTCGGCGACCACGATCCCGTGTCCGCCGCTTGCGGACAGTGGTTGAATCGTGCCCGTGCCGGGTGACTTGATCGACGTTCTGCTGCGCGTCCCGCTGTTCGCGGATCTGGACCCGAGCGAGCTGCAGCTGCTCGCCGACTCGATGCGCGACCGAACGTTCCCCGCCGGCGACATGGTTACCGCTGAGGGCACGTCTGCCGATGGCTTCTTCGTCATCGAGAGCGGCGAGGCGGAGGTGACGGTTCAGGGCGAGTCGCGCAGAACGATGAGGACCGGAGACTATTTCGGCGAGATCGCGCTGCTGAGGGGCTCGGAGCGCACAGCGACGGTCGCGGCTGCGAGCGATCTTCACTGCTACCAGCTCAGCCCAATCGACTTCCGCACGATCGTCGAGGGCAATCCGATCATCGCCTGGAAGGTGATGCAGTCGATGGCCGAGAGATTGGCCTGACCGGGTAGAGCGAGCGCGCGGCCGGCGCACGAAAGGTCGCGACCGGACAGGCTCAGCACGCGCTCGCGGCAAGAGAGCTTCCTCCCCCAGAGATTCTGGACCTCAGCGGTCGTGGTCTATAGAGTCTGGGAACGATGTTGAGAAGCGGGGCCGGGGTTCGCGGTCCCGGGTCGGCGCAGGGGGATCCGGATGCGCGACAGATCGCAGTTACGGCTGAGCCGGACGGGCTCTCCGAGCTGAAGGACGGTCCCCTTGAGGTCCCCTACGCGGTGCGATGGCTCGTCCCCAATGGGGAGCGCTTCGCGAACTTCGACATCCTCAACGACAACGACACGCAGCTTGACTACCACCGCCGCTTTGGGCACATCTACGCGGTTGGCATCCCGACCAAGAAGTGGCGGCTGGTCGTCGTGTCGGATCCCGAGCTGCTCGACGAGGTGGCCTCAAACGAGGAGCAGTTCGGAAAGCCGGTTGAGGAGATCAACTTCTTCGCGCAGCTGAAGAACTCTCGCGGCGGCGGCCTCTCGGTGATCGGCGACGGGGATCACTACGAGCAGATTCGGCGGGTCATGCTGCCGTGGTACGCCCCGACCCACCAGCGCACGCAGCTCGAGCGCATGAAGGAACAGGCACGCAAGCTCGTTGCGCTGTGGTCAACGATCCCGGACGACGAGCCGCTCGACGCCCGTGCCTGGATGGAGCGCTACGCGCTCGAGGTATCCGGACGGGGCGCCTGTGGCTACAACTTTGGCCTGCTCGATGGCCTCGGCGAACCTCATGCCTTCGCAGCGGCGGTGCCGGAGAGCACGAAGGAGAGCATCCTTCGCGTCGCCGAGCCGCGGCCGGATTTCACACTCTTGGCCAGCCGCTCGCGGCGCGAGCGCAGAAAGCGCTATCGCCGCCACAACCAGGAGCTGCTCGAGACGGCGGATGCGCTCGTCCGTGCGCGGATCCACACCTGCCCGCTCGGCCGGCAGACCGACCTGCTCAGCCGGCTCGTGTCGGTGCCGGACCCGGAGACAGGTGAGCGCCTCGGCCCCGAGACGATCCGTGACCAGATACTGATGCATCTATCGAACGGGTTCAACGGCCCCTCGATCACGGCGGCCTGGATCGCCTCCGTCCTGGCCACGCGCAGCGATGTGGAGGAGAAGCTGATCGCCGAGATCGACGCGGTCTCGGGCGGCGATCCCGAATACGACCTCCGGTACGACGATCTGATGTCACTGACCTACATGACGCAGGTGATCAAGGAGACCCTGCGCATCTATCCGCCAATGCCGGTCACGATCCGCCGCAGTCTCCGGGATGGGATGCTCGGCCGCTATCGCATCCGCAAGGGGGACATCATCCTGATCGGCGCGCTGGCCGCTCAGCGCGACCCGCGCTACTGGGGTCCAGAGGCGGATCGGTTCGACCCCGAGCAGTTCGCGATGGAGAAGGTGGTCGACCGGCCGCGCCACGCCTTCATCCCGTTCTCGATCGGCAAGCGACAGTGCATGGCGCAAGAGGTCACCTTCATGATGCTCCGCGTCGTCCTCTTCGAGATCTACAAGCGCTACCGGCTGCGCCTGGCTCCCGGCGCGAGCGTGACCAAGAACACGGTGGTGACGACGAAACCGGTGGCCGTGCCGTTTGTCCGGCTGCCGCGCCAGCGGGACATCCGGGAGCGAATGCCGGCCGCGTTACGGGAGCGCCCGGCGCCACCCGACCGTACGATCGGCCGCGACTGGGGCAAGCCGACGGAGATCCCGCAGACGAGCACCTACCGGCATGTGGTGATCGCCTACGGGAGCAACTTCGGGTCCAACAAGCAGCTGGCCGAGCGGTTCGCTGAACGGAGCCGCTTCCACGGCTACACGAACGAGATCCTCACGTTGAACGAGCTGGCGCAGTCGCCGCCGGACGCCACGGAGCCCTGGCTGCTCGTCGTCATGACCTCCACTTACACATCCAATCCACCCTCCAACGCCGTCAAGTTCAAGTCGTGGCTCGAGCACACCGAGCCCGATGGCGAGCGGTGGCGCAACTGCCGCTATCTGGTCTGGGGCCTGGGCAACAGCCAGTGGAACGCGTTTCTCGCCTTCCCACGCTACGTCCACAACAAGCTGTCTGACCTCGGAGGTGCGCCGCTGGCCGATTTTGGTTACGGCGATGTCGGGTCCCCAGTCTGGGAGCGCCTGCACCAGGAGTGGAACGGGCGCATCTGGCCCGTGCTGCTCGAGCTGTCGGGAGCCCGGGCGACGGAGGCTGCCGCCACACGGGTTGCCGCCGAGCGCAAGGCCGCCGGCGCGCTGACCGGCGCAGACTCGAATACCGCCATGACGATGTCGCTCGGCCGCGGGGAGACGGCGGCGCCCAGGGTCCTCCTGGTCCCGAAGATCATGACCAACACGGTCGGGGTGGAGACTGTCGAGGCGCGCGTGCACGTGTGCCGGGAGCTTCAGGCGGCGGAGTCGCCGAAGCGAACGCGGCATCTGGAGCTACCGCTGCCCGCCGGGGTGAGCTATACGGCCGGCGACCACCTCGGGGTGTGTCCGAAGAACGATGAGGAGCATGTCGAGAGGCTCGCCCGCCACCTCGGCGCCGCCCTTGACGGTCTGCTCATGGTCCCCATGACGCTGAACATTCGCGCGGTGCCCAAGGGCGCGGTGCTTCAGGTCCGAAACATCCTGACCAACCTCGTCGACATCACTGGGAAGCCGACGGTCGAGCTGCTCGATCTGCTGCTCGGCAATGTTGCGGATCCGGACGAGCGCTCGCGCCTGGAGGAGATCAGGGCAGTGCTCCAGGAGCCCGACGGCCTCGACACGCCGCTACGACGGGCGATCAGTGGCGGCGGCTATAACCTGCTCGAGTTGCTGGACGAGTTCTCCTCCTGCTCGCTGAACATCTTCGAGCTTCTCCAGGTCGCGCAGCCGCTGCGGCCGCGGTACTACTCCACGAGCTCGAGCCCCCGAATCCACGGCGAGAGCGCGGCCCACGTGGCGGTTGGGCTCAGCCGCACTTCGGTGCCAGAGATGCCTGGCCGCGAGTTCTGCGGCATGAGCTCCCATTACCTGCACACGCTTCGCGAGGGCGACCGGGTCAACGTCTTTGTCGAGGGCGCTGACGGATTTCACATCCAGGAGGACGTCGAGAAGCCGATGATTTTCGTCTCTGCGGGGACGGGGCTCGCGCCGATGCGAGCGTTCCTGTGGGAGCGCCTCGCGATGAGGCGCGCCGGGGTCGCGCTGGGCGAGGCGGCGCTGTTCAACGGTATCCGCTCGAGTCGCCTCGACTACATCTATCGAGACGAGATCGAGCACTTCACCGCCGAGGGCGTGCTCGACCACCTGTTCGTGGCGATGTCGCGCGAGGAACCGGGCCGGCGGATCTACGTGCAGGACGTGATCCGTGAGCAGGGACCGCTCGTCTGGCGCCTGATCGACGCCGGAGGCTACATCTACGTATGCGGATCGCAGGCGATGCGCGACAGCGTCCGCGGCGCGTTCGTCGACGTCGTCACTGACCATGGCTCGCGACCGCGCGAGCAGGCCGAGAGCTTCATGCACGAACTCGAGACGGACAAGAATCGCTACCGGCCCGACGTGTGGGGCTGACCTGGGGGCTGACATGGATCTTCTCGCTCTGATCTTCACGGTGGCGGCCCTCGTCATGTTCCTGTTCGCCGCCAGCGGCCGCGAACTGCGCCGCTTCAACGAGATCGCCCTGGGCCTGGTGTTTCTCTCCGCCGCCCTCATCTGCCAGTTCACGGCGATCACGAACACTCACATCGGCCACTGACGATGGGATGCGGACGAGGGATCGCTCCACGCGGGCGGACTCCGAGCGGGCAACGCGACGGGCGGATCCGTGCCCTGCCCGCGCGGCGGCGTGAGGTGGCCGTCGACTGAGCGGACCGGGCGAGGGCGGGGGCGACAACGGATGGACCACGCCCGCGCCGCCCCCGGGTCACGGCGGCGCTGAGCGAGCCCCGACCACGCGTCGATCCCCCTCACTACCGTCACCACGAATTTTTCACGACCGCACAGGATCAAAAGGAGCACGCCATGCAGATCACCCGGAACTCGCTCGACACCAACCCCGGACCCGCTGACTGGTTCACCGGCACCGTGTTCATCGACACGGTCGCCGACCCGGCCGCGCCGTCGCGCGTGGCGGCGGCCAGCGTGCACTTCACGCCGGGCGCGCGCACGGCCTGGCACACCCATCCCTACGGCCAGACGATCTACGTCACCGAGGGGGTCGGCCGGGCCCAGCGGGAGGGTGGTTCGGTTGAGCTCATCCGCCCCGGGGACCGGGTGTACTTCGAGCCCGGCGAGAACCACTGGCACGGCGCGGCGCCGGCGCGCTTCATGACGCATATCGCGCTCCAGGAGGTCGATGAGCACGGCAGCGCCGTCACGTGGGGCACACACGTCACCGATGAGGAGTACAACACCGCGCCGGCGTCGTAGGCCGCAAGGCCGTATCAGGTGTGCAGCACGGCCAGCGCGTCCCGTAGCGGCGCCGGGATATCGGTCGGTCGGCGGGTCTCGCGGTCCACGAACACGTGCACGAAGTAGCCGGTCGCGGCGGGCTCGGGGTCACCGCGGCGGGACAGGTCGATCTCGTAGCGCACGCTGGTGCGGCCGAGCTTGCCCACGCGCAGGCGCGCCACCACCGTGTCCGGGAAGGCAAAGGCATCGCGGTAGCTGCAGTGGGATTCGGCACACAGGCCGATCACCGGGCCGGCCTGGATGTCCAGGCCCCCGGCGGTGATCAGGTACGTGTTGATGACCGTGTCAAAGAAGGCCAGGTACTCGACGTTGTTGACGTGGCCATAGATGTCGTTGTCGTTCCACCGGGTGGGGATCTCCAGTTCGAACGGCCTGCCCGGCCCGGAGGCCCGGCCGTCCGGGGCGCCCTCGTGGCCTCCGCTCACGGGAACAGGACCACCTGCCGCACGCCCTCACCGCGAGCCAGGCGGTCAAACCCGGCGGCGAGCTCATCGAGGCTGAGGCGGTGGGTGAGGAGCCGATCGACGGGAAGCCGTCCGGCGCGATACAGCGCCACGAAGCGGGGGATGTCCCGAGCCGGGACGCACGATCCGAGGTAGGAGCCCTGGAGGCGCCGCTCCTCTGCGGTCAGGCTGACGGCGGGGATCGCGAGCTGGGCGGCGGGATGGGGCAGACCGACGGTGGTCGTCGTCGCGCCCCGGCGGGCGCTGAGGTAGGCCTGTCCGAGGACGTTGGCGTTGCCGACCGTCTCGATCGCATGATCGACCCCACCGCCGGTGAGCGCCCGCACCTGCTCGACCACGTCCTCCCCGGCGGCGACGGCGTGGGACGCGCCGAGCTCCAGGGCCAGCTCGAGCTTCTCCGGAACTCGGTCGACGGCCACGATCGGCCACGCCCCGGACACCACCGCCCCGAGCAGGGCGGCCAGCCCCACCCCGCCGAGCCCGAACACGGCCACGCTCTGTCCCGGGCGGACGGCGGCGGCGTTGACGACCGCGCCGACACCGGTCAGCACCGCACAGCCGAACAGGGCGGCGATCGCCCACGGCAGCTCCGGGTCGATCTGCACCAGTGATCGCTCGCTGACCACGGCGTGATCGGCGAACCCGGACACGCCGAGGTGATGGTTGACCGGACTGCCGTCGCGGTGCAGACGGCGGTCACCGCTCAGCAGAACACCGGCCGTGTTGGCGGCGGCGCCCGGCTCGCACAGGGCGGGGCGTCCACCCCGGCAGTGCTCGCAGGAGCCGCAGGCGGGAACGAACGAGGCCACCACGTGATCCCCGACGGCCATCCGGGTCACGCCCGGACCGACCGCGACGATCTCGCCCGAGATCTCGTGACCGAGCACCATCGGCACCGGCCGCGGGCGCGACCCGTCGATGACCGACAGATCGGAGTGGCACAGGCCCGCGGCGCGGACCCGCACCAGCACCTCCTCGGGGCCCGGCGGGTCGAGCTCGAGCTCGGCGATCGCGGGGGGCTGTCCGATCTGCTCGAGGACGGCGGCGCGGATGTTCACCGACCGAAGGAAACCGCATTTCGGAACCCGGTGCCCGCTGCGGGGGCGTCTATCGGGGCAGGGGGACGCCGGCCAGGGCCAGCGCCACTCCGACGGCGCCCGCCCCGAGCAGGGTGCTGACCACGCCCCGCCGGAGGGCGAACAGCGCGAGCGCGGCCAGTGCGAGCATCGCGAGCTGCCACGTTTCCTGGAGCGCGCCGGCCAGCACGATCGCGGCGCCGATGATGGCGCCGATCGCGGCCGGACCGGCCCCATCCAGAAACGCCCGCGCGCGATCGTTCGTGCGCAGGGCCTCGAAGCGTCCGCCGCCGACCAGGATGAACAGGAAGGACGGGGTGAAGGCGAGAACGGCGGCGATCAGACCACCGGCGACACCGTCCGCCGCGTAGCCGACGGCGGCCACCGTGGCCACCACGGGCCCGGGGGTGACCTGGCCGAGCGCGACCGCGTTCAGGAACTGGGCGTTGCTCATCCAGTGGTAGGCGTGCACGGCGTCGCCCTGCATGAGCGGGATGATCACGAAGCCGCCGCCGAAGGACAGGGCGCCGACCTTGAGCGCCGTCCAGGCCAGCGCTCCGATCCCGCCCGACACCATGGCGGCGGGGAACAGGGGCGCGAACACGGTCGCGGGCCGGCCCGGCGAAGCCTCCCCCGCGCGACCCTGGAGCGTGACCTCGACGGTTCCGCAGGCGAGCAGGACAAGCACCAGATAGGGGCCGATCAGCGCGGCGGCCGCGATCGCCGCAATCACATACACCGCCCATCGCTCCGTGCGCCGTCCGGCACGAGCACGGGCCAGGCTGGGGCCGAGGAGGGCCCAGGCGGCCTGCAGGGCGACCGCGGCCACGGCGGCCCCGGCCCCGGCGCCGGCCCCCCGGACCCACAACGGCGGTGACTGCTCCAGGAACAGCACCGACAGAAGCAGGATCAGGATGACCGCGGGGGCGATGAAGCCCAGGCCACCGAGGATCGCCCCCGGCGGCCCGCCGACCCGGTAGGCGCAGTAGATGGCCAGCTGCGTCGAGGCCGGGCCGGGCAGCAGCCCGCAGGCGGCGTTGGCGTCCTCGAACTCCTGCGCGCCCAGCCAGTGCCGCTCGACCAACAGCCGGCGGAGCAGCGCGATGTGCGCCGGTGGTCCGCCAAACCCGGTGACCCCGATCCGCGTCCACTCACGCGCGACGGTGCTCAGCGAAGGCGCTGAGGACGTCGTTTCAGAGCCACCATCGGGTGCGGTCGGCGCGCGGGTCGGGGCGGGGCGGGGCATGGTGGAGGCGAGCAGGAGCCGACCCCCCGCCGCGAATCATCCGGCTCCTGGTGCGTGGCTAGCCGGGCTCGACCTCGAAGCGGAAGCTGCCGGTCAGGCTCGATGGTCTCAGGCTCGGGCTGCCGGCGTAGTGAACTCGATAGTGCCAGCGCTGACCGTCGCGGTCAGCCCGCCGGTCAGGCCGGGGATGAGCGGCCCGCCGCCACGACCCGGCGCTCATGGGTGCCGGTCCCGATCTTGCGTCCGTCCGCGGTGTCGACATCGACCGAGAAGCGGAGCTTGCGCCCGTCGATTACCTCATCGAGTCGGGCGCGGGCGATACACCGGGCGCCCTCCGGGGCGCCGCCCACATGCTTCACGCAGACCTCGAAGCCGACGCTCGCGGTCCCATCCTCCAGGTGCTCATAGATGGCCTTGGAGGCCGTCCACTCCATCATTGCGATCATCGACGCTATCCATCCCAGCTCGGGCGCGGCGGCCGGTGGCCCACGACCGGCGGTCTCAGGGCCGGCTCAGCGCCCGGGCGACGCTGAGCACCGCCCGGAGGTGACGGCGCACCTGGGCGTGGGTGAGCGCGCCGGCCGGCAGCTCGACCGTCACCGAGGCGGTGCCGGGCAGGTGGTGGTTCTGCCAGTTGCTGGCCGTGCCGGGCAGCCAGTGGTGGTGATAGAGCCTCATTCCGGCCGCGGCCGCGTACAGGCGACCGGCCGTCGTGCTCGGGCCGTAGGCCCACACGAGGTTCATGTGCTGGTGGTACCAGATGGTCAGGCGCGGGTGGAACCGCTCGATCAGCCGCCGGGCGATCTGCGTCTCGCGCTCTGAGAACGGGCGCGGGCCGCCGTAGTAGGTGTCAAAGGGACGCCCGCCCCGCGGCCATTGCCAGGACCAGTTCCGGTTCAGGTCGACGCCACGGGCATCCTGACGCGTGCCCCGGGTGACACCATCCGGGTTCAGATCGGGCACGATCCAGATGTCCTCAACCGTCCGGACGTGCTCCAGCGCGCGGGCGATCGCGATCCCGGCCGTCTCGTTCCCGTGGATGCAGCCGAACACCAGCACTCGGGTTCCGGTCGGGTCTCCGACGCGGTCGGCCAGGATCGGCCGTCCCTGCTCGGAGCGCCCGAGCAGCATCCAGTGCGCTCCGGTGGCGGTTGCCCGGCGGACGGGGACCAGCGGTCGGGGTTCGGCGGCAACGGCACCGACGCCGAGGCCGGTCAGGATCACCGCCAGCAGCGCGCCGCAGTTCACTGGCCCAGCGTACGCCCGCTCAGTGACAGCCGATCTGGATGTGGTGCATCAGCCAGCCGCCGTTGGCCGGGGCCCGGCTCAGGTCGACCGTTCCCGAGCAGTGCTGGGTCCCGTCGGTGCGAACCGAAGTGGTGGTGATGGCGACTGTCGCGCCGCCGGCCGAGCGGCTCAGCGTTCGCAGGCTGTCGACGGTGATCGAGCGATCGCCGGCGAACGTGTTCTGGAAGCTCTGATAGCCGCCCAGCTGGGACTGGAAGGCCGGATCGGCCAGGGCCCAGGCCTGGGCGTAGTGATGTCCGGCGGCCAGCGTGTAGAACGAGGTGGCGGTGGCGCCGGGGCTGCCGCTCGATGCCGGTGGCGGCGGAGTGGTGGCCGGTCTGCTCGACGATGAAGAGCTCGAGGCTGAGGAGCTGGTGCTGGTCGAGCGGCTCGCGCTGCTGCTCGTGGTCCGGTGGGTCGCGGCCGGCCGGCTCGACTGATGGTGGGCGGCCGTGGGCGGACGGGATGGGTTAGCTCCGCCGGCCAGCGCCACGGCCGCGATCACCGCGGCGGCGGCGAGGGCCAGCAGCGCGATCGGGAGCAGCGGCAGCCCCCGGCGCCCGCGCGAAGCG
>DASVYO010000147.1:0-11490 GCA_036392135.1 Solirubrobacteraceae bacterium | reverse complement strand
CGCGCGGGCGGCGCCGGTGCCGGGCTCGCCGGTCGGCTACCTGCTGGCCGCTCAGAACGCGGACGGGGGCTTCGGCGCGGCCCGCGGGCAGCCCTCGAGCTCGGTCTACTCAGGGTGGGCGGCGCTGGGGCTGGCCTCGGCCAACGTCGAGCCGCTGCGCGTCATGCACGGGGGACCCAGCGTGATCGGCTATATCGAGGCTCACCCCGCCCGGGACACCGGCTCGCTGGAGCGCACGATCCTGGTCCTCAGAGCCGCCGGCCTGTCCGCCCGCCGCGTCGCCGGGCACGACCTGGTGGCCATGCTCGAGCGTCGCCGCGGCGCGGGCGGAGCCTTCGGCGGCCTGGTCAACCTGACCGCCTTCGGGGTCCTCGCCCTGCGGGCGGCCGGTGTCCCGGTGCCCGCGGCCAGCGTTCGCTGGCTGATCGGCCAGCAGGGTCGCGACGGGGGCTACGGATTCGCCGGGGTGGGCTCGATGAGCGACACCGATGACACCGGCGCCGTCCTCGAGGCGCTGGCCGGCCAGCCCGGCGCCGCCGCCGCCCGCCGGCGCGCAGTGGCCTACCTGCGCGCTCATCAGGATCACGACGGGGGCTTCGCCGCCCAGCCCGGCCAGGGCTCGAACGCCCAGTCGACGGCCTGGGCGGTCCAGGGGCTGGCCGCAGTGGGGCTCAACCCGGCCGCCGTGCACCGCGGCGGCGGACCCTCGCCACTCGACTACCTGCGCTCGCTGATCGGAGCCAACGGTGCCGTGGCCTACGCCCGGGGGCAGAACCAGACCCCGGTGTGGGTGACCGGGGAGGCCCTGATGGCCCTGCAGGAGCGCCCGCTACCGCTGCTGTCCATGACCCTGCCGCACCCGGCGCCGCGCCCGGCCCGCCGCCTCGCCCGGGGGTGGCTGCGGCCCGCGGCCCGCGCCGAGGGCCCGGTGAGGGCCGAGGCCGCGCTGCAGCGGCGAATCCTGCGTCTGGCCGCCGGCGCCGGATTGGCCACGGCCGTCCTGCTGGCGCCCCTCGGCGTGGGCTGACACCGGTCGCGGCGCCGCAATCCACCGTCAATCGATACGCTGCGCGCCGCATGAGGATCGGAGTCCCCAGGGAGACGGCCGAAGGTGAGCGCCGCGTGGCCATGGTGCCCGAGGTCGTCGGACGCCTGCTGTCCTCGACCGACGGCCTGGAGATCGCGGTGGAGCGTGGCGCCGGCGCCGGCGCCCTGATCCCCGACAGCGCCTATGAGGAGGCGGGAGCCAAGCTGGTCGACTCGGCCGCCGAGGCGCTGGGGGCCGACGTGGTCGTCAAGGTGGCCGCCCCCAACGCCGAGGAGACGGCCCAGCTCGGGCCCGCCAGCGTGCTGATCGCCTTCCTGGGCCCGCTGACCAACGGCGAGGGGGTCAAGGCGATCGCCGCCACCGGCGCGACCAGCTTCGCCCTGGAGGCCGTCCCCCGGATCAGCCGCGCGCAGTCGATGGACGCGCTGTCCTCCCAGGCCAACATCGCCGGCTACCGCGCCGCGCTGATCGGCGCCCAGGAGCTCGGCCGCTACTACCCGATGCTGATGACCGCCGCGGGCACGATCCGCCCGGCCACCGTGCTCGTGCTCGGCGCCGGCGTGGCCGGTCTGCAGGCGATCGCCACCGCGCGCCGCCTGGGGGCCGTGGTCCAGGGCTTCGACGTCCGGGCGGCGGTCAAGGAGCAGGTCGAGTCGCTCGGCGCGCACTTCCTGGAATTCGATCTCGGGGGTGACCTGGAGGGAGCGGGCGGCTACGCCAAGGAGCTCACGCCCGAGCAGCAGCAGCGCCAGCAGGAGCTGATGGCCGAGGCGATCGGCAAGGTCGACGTGGTCATCACGACGGCCCTCGTGCCGGGCCGCCGGGCGCCGATCCTGGTCACCGAGAAGGCCGTCGAGCTGATGAAGCCGGGCTCGGTGATCGTCGATCTGGCCGGTGAGGCGGGCGGCAACTGCGAGCTGTCCGAGCCCGGCCAGTCGGTGATCAAGCACGACGTCAAGATCCTCGCGCCGCTCAACGTCCCCTCGACCATGGCCGAGCATGCCTCCCAGCTCTACGCGCGCAACATCCAGGCGCTGCTCGGGCTGATGATCGAGGACGGTGCCCTCAAGCTCGACTTCGAGGATGAGGTGATCGCCGGGGCCTGCATCACCCGCGATCACGAAATTGTCCACGAGGGCGCCAAGGCCGCGGCCGGCGCCGCCGCGTAGGAGGTCTCCCAGAACCATGGACCCGTTGGTCATTGACATCGCCGTGCTGGTCCTGGCCGGCTTCGTCGGCTTCGCGGTCATCTCCAAGGTGCCCAACACGCTGCACACGCCGCTGATGTCGGGCACCAACGCGATCCACGGGATCGTGGTGCTCGGTGGCCTGCTGCTGATGGCCGACTCCTCCGGCTTCCTCGAGAAGCTGCTGCTGGTGATCGCCGTCGCGTTCGGCACCATCAACGTGATCGGCGGCTTCCTGGTCACCGACCGGATGCTCGGCATGTTCAAGGCCAAAGACCCGCCCAAGGCGGAGGACACCGAGGCTGAGGGAGACGCCAAGTGAGCGTCGCCGGCACGATCTTCCTGCAGTCGGTGGACTTCATCGACGCCGCCTACATCCTGGCCTTCGCCTTCATGATCTACGGCATGAGCGGGCTGACCGGACCGCGCACGGCGGTCCGGGGCAATCAGATCGCCGCCGTCGGGATGGCCATCGCCGTGGTCGCCACGCTGCTGCGCAAGGGCGAATTCAACGGCTCCGGGACGGTCATCCTGATCATCGTCGGGCTGGCCATCGGGACCGCGGTCGGAATCCCCGCGGCCCGCAACGTGAAGATGACCGCGATGCCGCAGATGGTCGCGCTGTTCAACGGCGTCGGCGGCGGCGCGGTGGCCCTGATCGCGTGGGTCGAGTACCGCCATCACTTCGGCGGCGGCTGGCCGCTGCGCTCCGAGACCTTCGAGCTGTTCGGGGCGATCGTCGGCTCGATCTCCTTCTGGGGCTCGAACATCGCCTTCGGCAAGCTCCAGGAGATCCTGCCCGGGCGCCCGATCAAGCTGGCCGGGCAGTCGATGATCAACCTGGTCCTGCTGGCCATCTGCGTGGTCAGCGCGGTCGTGCTCGCGGCCGGCGTCCACTCCCAGGCGCTGTTCATCCTCGGCATCCTGGTGGCCGCCGGCGCGCTCGGCAACATGCTCGTGCTGCCGATCGGCGGGGCCGACATGCCGGTCGTGATCTCGCTGCTGAACGCGTTCACCGGACTGTCCGCCGCCGCCACCGGCCTGGCCCTGTCCAACCCCGTGATGATCGTGGCCGGGATGATCGTCGGGGCTTCGGGCACGATCCTCACCAACCTGATGGCCAAGGCCATGAACCGCTCGGTGCCGGCGATCATCGCCGGCGGGTTCGGAGGTGCCGTGGCCGCACCCGCCGGGCCCGCGGGCGAGGCGGGCGGCACGGTGCGCTCGACCAGCCCGCAGGATGTGGCCATCCAGCTCTCCTATGCCCGTCAGGTCGTGATCGCGCCCGGCTACGGCCTGGCCGTCGCCCAGGCCCAGCATGCGGTGCGCGAACTGGAGCGGGCCCTCGAGGCCAAGGGGGTCACGGTCAAGTACGCGATCCATCCGGTGGCCGGGCGCATGCCCGGGCACATGAACGTGCTGCTGGCCGAGGCCGACGTGCCCTACGACCTGCTGCGCGAGATGGACGACATCAACCCGGAGTTCGGCCGCACCGACGTCACGCTGGTGATCGGCGCCAACGACGTGACCAACCCGGCGGCCAAGAACGAGCCCGGCAGCCCGATCTACGGGATGCCGATCCTGGAGGTCGACAAGTCCGCCGCGGTGATCGTGCTCAAGCGCTCGATGGCCTCGGGCTTTGCCGGGATCGACAATCCGCTGTTCTACGACCCGAAGACGTCGATGCTGTTCGGAGACGCGAAGGCCTCCGTGAGTGAGATCACAGCCGAGGTTCAGGCGCTGTAAGACACTGAAGTTCTGACTACGCGGGTCCGACCGCGGTTAGAGTCGGGCCGCCCCCAATCCGCCCAGCGAGGAGCCATGGACCCCAAACGCCTGACCGCGATACCGATCTTCTCCGAACTCTCGGAGAGCGAGGCGCACCGCCTGGCCGCGTTCGCCACGGAGACGAGCGCCGCTGAAGGACAGATCCTCATGAAGGAGGGCGACTACTCGGTTGAGCTGATCGCCATCGAGGAGGGGACGGCCGATGTGCTCCAGCACGGCAACAAGGTCGCCTCCCTGAAGGCCGGCGACCTGATCGGGGAGATGGGCCTGCTCGAGCATCGTCCGCGCAACGCGGACGTGATCGCCACCTCGCCGATGCGCCTGATCAAGCTGACCCACTGGGAGATCCGGCGCATGTCGAAGGAGACCGTGGACCGGATCAAGGCCACCATTGAGGAGCGCCGCAAGGCCGGGGTCGCTGACCCCGCGAGCTCCGAGAACTAACGGCGGCCCAGCCCGCGCACCGCGGCCAGCTGGCGCCGCTCGCGCTGCGCGGAGCGCCCGAGTGCCGTCTTCAGGGCGATGCGCGAGGCGAACGTGACCGTCTGGGCGAGCCGGTCGACCCGGGCGCGGCGCGGGCCGAGCCGGCGGGTCACGGTGTCGTGCCGGGCCAGCGCGAGGCGCTCGAACGGCTCGCCGCCGAAGGCCCGGCCGGTGGCATGGGCCCCGGCGTGCAGGACCCGGGCGGCAGGCCAGAACCAGGTCGGGACCCCAGCCGCAGCCGCGCGCAGCCCGAGGTCCATGTCCTCCCCGTACATGAAGATCGATTCGTCAAACGGGCCGAGGCGGCGCAGCGTCTGCGTCCGGGCGATCAGCGCCGCGCCGACCGCCCAGCCGACCGGCCGCGGCGCCCTGGCCCGCCAGGGTGCCAGCCGGGGAGACGGGACCAGCGCGGGCGGGACGACCGCCCGGAGGAGGTCCGCGGCCGAGACCGGGCGCGGATGCGCTGTCTCCTGCCGCGTCCCGTCGGCGTTCAGGACGAGCGGGCTGAGGAGACGTTCGGGGCGGTCGGGGCGCAGCGCCTCGCCCGCGAGCTCCCGCAGCGAGGCGTCGGTCAGCTCGATGTCCGGGTTGACCAGGGCGGTGGCGCCCGTCGTGACCTCGGCCAGCCCCCGGTTGCAGGCCCGGCCGAAGCCGACGTTCTCCTGCAGCGCGATCACCTGGACGCGGTCAGCCGCGGCGGCCACCGACACGCTGGCGTCGGTCGAGGCGCAGTCGACGACGATCATCGCGGTGCCCGGCAGGTGCGCGTCCCGGGAGGCGATCAGCCGACCGAGCTCGGCGGCCGAGTTGAACGACACCGTGACCAGCGTCAGCTCGCCTGCGCCGGTGCCGGGGTCGCGGGTGGCCGGTGGCCTCACTCCTGACAGGGCCTCCCGGAAGGCTTGGCGCGTACGGGCCGCCGTGAACCGGGCCTCGACGCGGGCCCGGCCCGCGGTCCCCATCGTCCGCGCCCGGGCGGGATCTCCGAGCACGCGGACCAGGGCCTCGGCACCGGCCCGAGCGTCGCCGGCCGGGTAGAGCTCGGCACATTCGGGATCGACGATCTCCCGCGGACCGGCGGCGTCGGGGACCACGACCGGGCGGCCGGCGGCCAGCGCCTCCAGGATCACCAGCCCGAACGGCTCGGCCGGCGCGCAGTGCAGCAGGCAGGCGGCCTGTTCGAGGGCGGGGCGCGGATCGGGCTGCGGTCCGCGCAGGGTCACCGCACCGGCCAGATCCGGCTGCGCGGCGCGACGGGCGAGCGCCGCCACCAGCGGCTCCTCCTCAGCCACCGCGCCGCCGACCACCTGGAGCGTCAGCCCGGGCAGGACCTGCCGGGCCCGGGCGACGATCTCCAGGGCCAGCTCGGGCCGCTTCCACGGCGCCACGGCGCCCAGCAGCAGCGCCGCAGGCCGATCGGGCGCCGGGGCGACCGCCGCGAACCGGGCCGGATCGACCCCGGGGGAGATCACCCGCAGCCGTGGGCCGAGCCGCCCGCGGGGATCGAGGTCGCGGCCGACGGCCGCGGAGGGGACGGTGACCAGGCGGGCCCGCCCTGCGACCCGGCGGACGACGGCGGCCACGCCCGGGCTGGGCAGGAAGTCGTGGTGGGCGTAGAGAACTCGCGTCCCCCGCGGCAGGGCCAGGGCGGCGATGCCGCTGCGCATCCCCCAGCTGACGATCACCTCAGGCTTGAGTTCGCGGGCCAGTCGGCGCAGCTCGCGGGCGTGGGCGGCCAGCGCGGCGGCGGCGCCCAGGCCTCGCCGGATGCCGCCGCGCGCTCTGAGGCTGCGGTGGGGAAGCCGCACGGTGGACAGGCCGGCATGCTGAGCGGCGTCCGCGAGCGGTCCCGGGGGACAGGCCAGCAGCGGCCCATCGGCGGCCACGGCCGCGGCCGCGTCCAGCAGGACGCGCTCGGCGCCGCCGAGAACGCCGGAGTAGCTGACAAACAAGAAGCTCGACATGGGGGAGGCACGGCGGGGCCCGGGGGCGCGGGGGCCTGGGGCGCCCGGGATTATCGCCCCGACGCGCGGACCAGGCCCGGACCACCGTTACGCGAGCGCGCGGGATACCCAGCGGTCGGCAACCAAAACACAACATCCGCAATTTCTGATAGGTTGCCGCTCGCCGAATCCCCAGAATGCCGCCCTGGGGAGCGGGGAGCCCATGTCGTTGGGGCGAGTCCCGTGGTGATCTGCGAGAAGCGCTTTATCGGAGCGCCAGCCCGTCAGCTAACCCCGTAGGCCAAACAGGCAAACCCCCCGGTTTTCTGCAATTCCGCGTTCAGCGGTCCAGGTCTGCGTGTCCATATCCAGGAGCTTCCTCCACCCGAACGTGTGCAACCCGGCAGGGTTTTCCAGCCCTGCGCGAGGGCGCGCCGAACGCTAGGCCCGATGATCTTCATCCGCCGCGTCGCATTCGTCCTCACCTTCGCCCTCGCCATGCTGGCTCCGGTTGGCGCCGCCGCCGCCAGCTCCGGCGGCGCGGGTCTGATCGGGCCCGCGACCACGAGCCGGCTGGTGTACGGCCGTCATGGCAACACGGTGTTCACCCGGGTCCTGCGCAAGGGCCAGCACGGCGTCGACGTCCGCACTCTGCAGTCCTGGCTGACCGATGTCGGCTATGGCGTCCCGCAGACCGGCTACTTCGGCAGCCTGACCAAGGCCGCCGTCCGCGGCTTTCAGACGGCCAACGGCCTGGTCCCGGCCAGCGGCGCGGTCGCCAATCGCACGGCGCTGAAGCTGCAGGCCGCCGTCACCGCGGCCGCCCGCAACGTGACCGTGGCCGCCGGCGCCGGCGCCGGCGCGGCGGGCGCCGGGGCGACCACGACCACGACCACGACCAGCGGGCTCGTGTTCCCGCTCAAGCCGCTGTCCCGCGTCCTGTCGCCCAGCGCGTGGTCGCTGGACCAGGGGATCGACATCGGCACGGTCGGCAACGCCTGCGGCAGCCAGGTCATCGAGGTGGCGATGGCGCCTGGCACGATCGTCCAGGAGGGGATCAGCGGCTTCGGTCCCGACGCGCCGATCCTCAAGGTGTCCAGCGGTCCCTACGCCGGGCGCTACATCTACTACGGTCACGCCGCCCCGGCGCTCGTGCCCGTCGGGGCCACGGTCACGGCCGGCGAGCCGATCGCCGAGCTCGGTTGCGGTGATGTCGGGATCTCCAGCGGACCGCACATCGAGATCGGGATCAACGCGCCGGGCGGCCCCCCGTGCTGCCCCGGCTACCAGGAGACCTCACCGGCCTGGTACGACGTGATCCTGGGCCTGTATCACCAGGCCGGCGGGAAGTAGCCCGCGGCGAGAGAGTCCGGCGCGGCGCGTCCCCGGGCTCTCCCCGAGCTGATCCGGCGCGGCGCTCTCGAGGGCCCGGTCCGGCCCGGCCGACGGCTATCTTGGCGGGCATGCTGAACCGCCAGAAGGCGCTCGAGACGCTGACCGCCGAGCACTTCGACCTCGCGGTCATCGGCGGTGGCATCACCGGCGCCGGGGTGGCGCTCGACGCGGCCTCCCGGGGCTACAGCGTCGCCCTGGTCGAGCAGGCGGACTTCGCCTCGGGGACCAGCAGCCGTTCCTCCAAGCTGGTCCACGGCGGCCTGCGCTACCTGCAGAACTTCGATCTCGGGCTGGTGCGCGAGGCGCTGCTCGAGCGCCAGCTGATGGTCCGGCTGGCGCCCCACCTGGTGCGGCCGTTGCCGCTGGTGGTGCCCGCCTTCGACGGCGCTCGCCCCGACCGGATGATGGGCATCGGGCTGAACATGTACGACGTGATGGCCGCGCCCTCGCTGCGAGCCCGGCGCAACGCGCGTCGCGAGGGCCCACAGCCCGGGGAGGCCGATTGGAGCCCCGCCCGCCACCGCGTGATCTCCGGTCAGGAGGTGACCGAGCTGCTGCCGGCCCTGGCCGCCCGTCAGCCCACCGGGGGCTACCTGTTCTACGACTGCCAGACCGATGACGCGCGCCTGGTGCTGACCGTGCTGGGCGAGGCTGAGCGCTTCGGGGCGATCTGCGCCAACCGCCTGCAGGTGATCGAGCTGGCGGGGATCGGCTCCGCCGAGCCCGGGGTCCGCGTGCGGGACCACGAGACCTCGACCGAGGTGCTGATCCGGGCCGACAACGTGATCAACGCCACCGGCGTGTGGGCGGACCGGATCCGTCCCGACGAGCTCCATTCCGAGGCCGAGGTGCCCCGCATCACGCCCAGCCGCGGAACTCACATCACCCTGCGCCACGAGGATCTCCCGCTCATCGCCGGGGCGATCGTCCCCGCCGGCGGGGGCCGCTCGATCTTTGCCCTGCCCTGGCTCGGCCGGAGCCTGATCGGCACCACCGATGACAACTACGACGGGGACATCGCCCACGTGAAGCCGTCCCCGGGTGACGTCGATTACCTGCTCGAGGCGATCAACGCCTTCTTCGGGACCAGCCTGGGGCGAGAGCACCTCACCGCCGCCTACGCCGGCGTGCGGCCCCTGATCTCGACCGGGGACAGCCGCAAGTCGGTCGACATCTCGCGCAAGGCGGAGCTGTATGAGACCTCGAGCGGCCTGATCACGATCACCGGCGGCAAGCTGACCACGTGGCGGCGGATGGCCAAGATGGCCGTCGATCGCCTGGTCGAGCGCGACGGCCGCCAGGCGCCCTGCCGGACGCAGGAGATCCCACTCGGGGCGCCGGTCGACCCGGGCGAGCTGCTCCGCGTGGAGGGCGTCCCGGACGCGTCCTACGAACGCCTGGCCGACCGCTACGGTCATGCCGCCGAGCGGGTGCTCCAGGCCGCCGCCGCACGCGGGGAACTGGCCCAGCCGATCGTCCCCGGGCTCCCAGATCTCCTGGCCGAAGCGCCGTTCTCGGTCCATTACGAGCAGGCCCGGAGCGTCGGCGATGTCCTTCTGCGCCGCACCCGCCTGGGCCTGCTCGCCGCCCGGGAGCTGTGCGCTCCGGGCAGCGAGATCGCGGCGCGCGTGGCCGCGGCGATGGCTCCCGAGCTGGGCTGGGATGAGCGGCGGACGGCCGCGGAGGTCGAGCGCTTCCAGGTCGAGGCGGAATCCGAGGGGTTGGTGGTCGGGGATGGATGAGCTCGAGCTGCTCTGCCACCGCCTGGCCGGGGGCGGCCCGGAGTGCGCGCGGATCGCCGAGCAGGCCCGCTCGCTGGGCGCTGAGCGCCCGCGGCAGCTCGCCTTCGCGGTTATGGCCTGCCGCGAGCTGGAGGCTCCCGCTCCGGCGGACCCGGCTGGGGATCTGCGCGGCGCGGTGGCCGCCGAGCTGGCCGCGGCCGGCGCGCGGCTGCCCAGCGTCCAGCGTGAGGCGCTGGCCCTGCGCGAGCTGCTCGGCCTCGACCACGCCGCGATCGGATCGGTGCTCGAGCTCGACCCGAACCGGGTGCCGGCGATCCTGGGGGAGGCCCGGATCGCGCTGCGCGCCCAGCTGCGGGGCTCAGCCACCCCGGCCGGGACCTGCGTCGAGCACGAGCGCACGGTGCGCACGGCCACCGTCCGCCAGGACGGTGAGCCGGTCAGCGCAGGCGATACCGACTGGCTGTTCGAGCACCTGGGCCAGTGTCCGGAATGCGCCCGCGCGCACGCGGTGATGCTCGAGGGGTCGGCCGCCTACCGCGGCTGGCCGGCGTGACCGGGAAGCTGCCCTTCCGGGCCGGGCGCCGGACCCTCGAGCTCGGGTCCCGGCCGTGGCTGATGGGGATCGTCAACGCGAGCCCGGACTCGTTCTCGGATGCCGGCCTGGAGCAGACCTTGGACGCCCGCGTCGAGCGGGCCCGCACACTGCTGAGCGCCGGAGCCGACCTGATCGACATCGGCGGAGAGTCGGGCGTGACCAACCGCCCGGCGGTCACCGCTGCGGAGGAGATCTCCCGCGTGGTGCCGGTGATCGAGCGGGTCGTGGGGGAGCTGGGCGCGCTCGTATCGGTCGACACCTACAAGCCGGCCGTGGCCCGCGCGGCGATTGCCGCCGGCGCCGCGGTCGTCAACGACGTGAGCGGCCTGCGCGACCCTGAGCTGGCCGACGTGTGCGCCCAGACCGGGGCCGGCCTGGTGCTGATGCACACCCGGGCGGCGCCCAAGCAGAAGCTGCTCGATCCGGCCTGGGACGACCGGGTGGTGGCCGATGTCCGGTCGTTTCTGGAGGAGCGGATCGAGCTGGCGCTGGCGCGCGGGATGGCCTTCGAGCAGCTGATGCTCGACCCCGGCCCGGACTTCGGCAAGACGCCGTTTCAGACCATCGCCGTGCTGCGCGCGCTGCCCGGCCTGGCCGGGCTCGGCCGGCCGATCCTGCTGGCTGCGTCCCGCAAGGACTTCGTCGGTGCGCTGACCGCCCGCGCCCCGCGGGACCGGGGGGCGGGAACGCTGGCCGCGCTGGCCTACGGAGTCGCCGCCGGCGCCAACGTCCTGCGCGTGCACGACGTGCAGGCGGCGGCCGACTTCCTGGCCGTGTACCGGGCGCTGACAGGCGCGCTGGAGGTCGATCCGGGTCTGCGGGTGGAGGACACGGTGCGCTGGAACCAGGCCCCGACGGGCTGACGGACCCCGGCCCCCCGGGCTGAGGGACCAGCGACCGTCCGCGGACCCGCTAGATTGAGCCGTGCAGTTCGCCGGTCGCTGGCCCAACGCGACCGGAGCCCACCGAACATCCCACCAAAGGAGTTGTCCCCATGCCCGTACTCGACCGCAGCGCGCTCGAAGCCAGTCCGCTCGCCGACCTGCACGCCGTTGCCTCCGAGCTGTCGCTCGACGGTTACCGCCGTCTGCGCCGTGCCGAGCTGATCACCGCCATCCTCGAGAAGCAGGGCGTCGCCGACCCCGGCGGCGCAGAGGCCTCCGAGACGGCTGAGAAGAAGCCCCGCCGGCCCCGCACTCGCGCGGCCGCGAAGCCCGAGGTCAAGGCTGAGGCCCCGGCCGAGGAGCGCGGCGAGGCCCCCGGCAAGGATGAGGAGGACGATGAGGGCGCGACGCCCGCGCGCCGGCGC
>DASVYO010000146.1:0-34226 GCA_036392135.1 Solirubrobacteraceae bacterium | reverse complement strand
GTAAGCGCTGGCCGGCACCCGGGCACGCGGATCGAAGCCGGCGGCGCGGGCGGCGGCGGCGAATGTCCGCGCCGCGCCCAGCAGTTCGGCCTCGCGGTGGGTGGCCATCACGGCCAGCCGCAGGCGCGAGGTCATGGCGGGCACCGTCGGCGGTCGGATGGCCTGGGCGAACACGCCGTGCCGCAGCCCGAGCTCGCAGATCCGCATGGCCTGCGCGGCGTCGCCGATGATCAGCGGCAGGATCTGGCTGCGTGAGTCCCCGACGTCGAAGCCCTCGGCGGTCAGCGCGCCGCGCAGCACGCCGGCGTTGGTGACCAGGCGCTGCACGCGGCGCGGGTCGGCCTCCAGCAGCTCGAGCGCGGCCAGCGCGGCGGCCGCCGCCGGCGGCGGGAGCGCGGTCGAGAAGATGAACGTCCGGGCCACGTTGACCAGGTAGCGGGCCATCAGCTCGTCACAGGCCACGAACGCGCCGTAGGAACCGAGAGACTTACCCAGGGTGCCCACGATCACGTCGACCTGATCCTCGAGCCCGGCCTCGGCCAGCGCCCCCCGCCCGCCGGGACCGAGGGCACCGGTTCCGTGCGCCTCATCGACCAGCGTGCGCAACCGGTAACGCTGGGCCAGCCCGACGATCTCCACCAGCGGCGCCACGTCTCCGTCCATGGAGAACACGCTGTCGGTGACGATCAACGCGCCGCGGCCCTCGGCCTTGACGATCCCCCACTCGAGATGCTCGGGATCGCAATGGTCGTAGACGAACACGTCGGCGCGGGCCAGCCGGCAGCCGTCGATGATCGAGGCGTGGTTGAGCTCGTCCGAGAAGATCACGTCGCCCGGGCGCGCGAGCGCCGCGATCGTGCCGGTGTTGGCCAGGTACCCGGAGCCGAACAGCAGCGCGGTCTCACGTCGCTTGAAGGCGGCCAGCCGCTCCTCGAGCCGGCGGTGCACGGTCATCGTCCCCGACACGAGCCGCGACGCTCCGGCCCCGACCCCCCAGCGCATGGCCGCGTCCGCGGCCGCCTCGCGCACCCGGGGGTGGTCGGCGAGACCGAGATAGTTGTTGGAGCAGAGGAGCAGGACGGGCTTGCCGTCAAGCAGGATGTGGGGCCCCTGAGGGCCGCTCACGAGCCGCGTCCGCCGCTGCAGGCCGAGGGCCCGGAGCTCGGCCAGACGCGCCTCGAGCTCGATCATGCCGCTCGGCGGGTCGGCGCCGGACCGCCCGGCGTCCGGTTCGGGGCTCCGTCGGGACGGGGCGGGACGCTGCGCTTGGCGGCGAACCGCAGCTGGCTTGACGGGTTCCACAGGCGGACCTCGAGTTCGGCCGGCGGCGGCGGTTCCTGGAGCACCGCGCCGATCACGTCCGGTGTCTCTCCGCTCAGCCATCCCGAGCGATTGTCGGGCCGGGGCCTGGCCCCGTTGTCGGGTTGCCGGGCCACGTTCAGGCCCAGCTCCTCAAACATGCTGCGGTCCTGCTCGGGCGTGTTGCCGAGGGTGGTCAGGAAGTTGCCCATCATGACGCCGTTGAGCCCGGCCCGCACGGCGGTGGCCTGCATCTCACCGAGATTCTCGACCCGGCCGCCGCAGAGTCGGAACAGCGCCTCGGGCAGGATCAGGCGGAAGATCGCGATCCACTTGATGACCTCCCACGGATCCATCGGCGCGCGATCACCGAACTTGGTGCCCGGGCGGGGATTGAGCAGGTTGATCGGCACGCTGGTCGGGTTGATGGCGGCCAGCTCGAACGCCATCTCCACCCGCTGCTGACGCGTCTCGCCGAGGTTCAGGATCCCGCCCACGCAGGTCTCCAGCCCGGCTTCCCGGACCGCGTCGATCGTCCGCAACCGGCCCTGGTAACGGACCGTGGTCGACACCTCGGGGTAGTAGGACTCCGCCGTCTCGACGTTGTGGTGTACGCGCTGGATGCCGGCGTCCTTGAGCGCCTGGGCGCGGGCGACCGACATGTGGCCGATCGAGGCGCAGCGCTTCAGATTGGTGTGCTCGGCGACCAGTCGCGCGCCGGCCAGCACCTTCTCGAAGTCGCGCTTGGACAGACCCTGGCCCTGCGTCACCATGCAGAAGCGATGCGCGCCGGCCGCCTCGGCCGCGCGGGCATGCTCGAGAATCTGCTCGGGCTCCATCATCGCGTGCATCGGGGTCTCGGCCTCGGCGTACTTGCTCTGCGCGCAGAAACCGCAGTCCTCGGCGCAGCCGCCCGACTTGGCGTTGACCAGTGAGCACATGTCCGTCGAATCAGCAAATCGCTCGACGCGCGCCGTCCAGGCGCGCTCCACGAGCGCCTCGATCTCGGCCAGGTCCTCCAGTTCGCCCAGGGCGAGCGCTTCCTCACGGGTGATCAGCGGCGGCACGGGACGGCACGCTAAAGGCCGGGGCGGACGCCTCCGCGAGAGGAATAAGATCGGCTCATGCCCGACGCGCTGCACTTCACGGCTGACGAGGAGGCCAACGCGCTGATCGCCGCCGATCCAATGGCGCTCCTGATCGGCTTCGCGCTCGATCAGCAGGTGTCGGTTCAGAAGGCGTTCTCGGGCCCGCTGGCGCTCCGCCAGCGCTTGGGCGCGATCGATGCCGTGACCCTGGCCGAGGCCGATCTCGAGCCGGTCTTCCGGGAGCGGCCGGCGATTCACCGCTTCCCGGGCGCGATGGCCAGACGCGTCCACGAACTCGCCGTGCATGTCCGAGACGAGTACGGCGGCGACGCCGCCCGGGTGTGGACCGATGCCGCCGATTCCGCCGCCCTGCGCGCCAACCTGGCCGGGCTGCCCGGCTTTGGCGAGATGAAGATCAAGGCACTCGGGGCGGTTCTGGCCAAGCGCTTCGGCGTGGCCGCGGCCGAGGGCCTGGTTCCCGGCCATCCGACGCTCGGGGATGTCGACTCCGCGCAGGCGCTGGCCGAGTATCAGGCAGCCAAGCGGGCCCACAAGGCCGAGTGGGCCAAGGCCCGCGCGGCCGGCTGAAGCGCGCTGGAACGGGGCGCTGGCGGCCCCGGGTGGCTCAGCGCCCCTGCCACTCCGCCGGGCGCTTCTCGGCGAACGCGCGCACGCCCTCCCGGAAGTCCGCGGAGGAGAAGCACGCTCGGCGCAGCTGGATCAGCTCCTGCTCGACCTCGGGATCGAGGCCGGCGGCGGCCGCGTCGAGCACGGCCCGGATGACCCGCTTGTTGCCGCGCTGGGCCAGCGGGGCGTTGCCGGCCAGCTCGGCCGCCATGGCCAGCGCCGCTCGCGTCAGCTCCTGCGGCTCGTGCACAGCGTTGACCAACCCCCAGTCGTACGCCTGCGCTGCATCGATGTGGCCCCCGAGCAGGAACAGCTCCCGGGTCCGGGGGGCCCCGATCGCGTCGATGAACTTGCGGATCCCGGTGTGGGAATAGACCAGGCCGAGCTTGGCCGGCGGCATGCCGAGCTTGATCGGGCGGGCGGCGAGCCGCAGGTCGCAGGACAGGGCGAGCTCGAGACCGCCGCCGATCGCGTGACCGTTGAGCGCGGCCACGGTCGGGTAGGGGTAGGCCTCGATCGCGTCGATCGCCGCTGCGAAGGGATGCGCGATCAGCTTCTCGGCCTCGTCGGCAAAGACACTCTCCGGCAGATCCCCGATGTCGTAGCCGGCCGAGAAGATCCGCTCCTGGCCGGTGACCAGCACGCAGCGTGCATCGAGCGTCGGCACGACGGTGGCCAGCCGGTTCAGGATCGCGTGGTCAAGCGCCCCGCGCTTGCCGGGATTGGCGATCGTAAGCCGCACCACGCCGGCGGCGGGCTCGTCGATCAGGAGTTGTCCTGCGGTCGGCTGAGGGGTCACGCAGCCCCTATTCGAGCACAACCAGCGGGTCGCCCTCGGATACGGACTGACCCTCGCTGCACAGGATCTCCTTGACCACGCCGGGATCCTCGGCCTCGACGGGCATTTCCATCTTCATCGATTCGAGGATCACGACCGCGTCGCCCTCGGCGACGCTGTCACCAACCTCGACCTCGATCTTCCAGACCGTGCCGGTGATGTGGGCTTCGACGTCGGGCAACGCGGCTCCTCGTGACGCTCCTGGGACGCCGCGGAGCTTATCCCGGCCCGGCGACGCGGTCACGAACGGGAGGACGAGCCGCTCAGCGTTGGCTGGGGAGGGCTCTGAACCGTCTGTCCAGAGCGGGATGCGCCGCGGTGGGTCCGGGTTGATAATCGGATCGACATGCAAGCGGGGGTGAACGGAGCGTCCAAGCGGGTCGCGCCGGTCGCCGGGCTGGCGGCGATGGTCCTGGTGATCTGGCTGCTGGCGGTCGTGCCGGCGGCAGCCCTACCGGCCAATCGCCTCCGGATCACGATTCCGTCTCCCGCGCGAGCGGGCTCGACCTACGACGTGGTGATCACCGGCAGCGCCAGCGGCCCGGCCACCGCCTACCTGTTCGTCGACTACGCCGGTTGTGCCCGGTCGCCTGCCGCCGAACGCCGGCGCTCGCGTACGCGCCCGGAGAGCTACCGCGTGAGCGGCGCGTTTGCCGAGGTGAGCGGATGGCGATCCTCATCGACGGCGGTCGATCACGCCTGTGGCTATCTGGTCGGTGCGGGCGGCCACCTGCTGGCCAGCGCCCGCCGTGCCTACCGGGTGGGCTGAGCCGGACCGCGGGATAGCATGCCCGCGCGATGATCCTGGCCATCGACCAGGGGACCACCGGGACCACGTGCCTAGTGTTCGACGACTCCGCCGAGCTGATCGGCCGCGCCTACCGCGAGTTCCCGCAGCACTTTCCGCGCCCGGGGTGGGTCGAGCACGACGCGGAGGAGATCTGGACAGTGACTCACGCCGTGGCTGGGGAGGCGCTCGACGACGCCGGGCTACGCCCCGGGGACCTGCACGCGGTCGGGATCACCAACCAGCGCGAGACGATCTGCGTCTGGGATCCGGAGACCGGCGAGCCGCTGCACCGCGCGATTGTCTGGCAGGACCGCCGCACCGCCCGGCGCTGCGACGAGCTGCGTGAGGCGGGTCACGAGGCGCTGATCCGCGAGCGCACCGGCCTCGTCCTCGACCCCTACTTCGCCGCCACCAAGATCGAGTGGCTGCTGGCCAACGTGGACGGGCTGCGGGATCGCGCCGGCCGCGGCCGCGCGATGTTCGGCACCATCGATGCCTGGCTGATCCACCGGTTGACCGGCGAGAGGGCCACCGACGCCTCGAATGCCGCCCGGACGATGCTGTTCGACATTCGCCGCAATCGCTGGGATGACGAGCTGCTGGAGCTGTTCGGCGTCCCGGCCTCGTCGCTGCCCGAGGTCGTGCCCAGCAGCGGCGAGCTCGGTCGCACGCGCTCCGAGGCCCTGCACGGGCACGAGGTCCCGATCGCGGGTGTGGCCGGTGACCAGCAGGCGGCGTTGTTCGGCCACGCCTGCCTCGAGCCCGGGCTGGGCAAGAACACCTACGGCACCGGCTCGTTCGTGCTTCAGAACACCGGCACCTCGATGCCTCCGGCCGCGGAGGGGCTGTTGAGCACCGTGGCCTGGCGGATCGGAGCCCAGACCACCTATGCCCTCGAGGCGGCGATCTTCGTCACCGGCGCTGCCGTCCAGTGGCTCCGGGACGGGCTCGGGATCATCGAACTGGCCTCGGACACCGAAGCGCTGGCCCGCTCCCTGGGGGGCAACGACGGTGTCTACTTCGTCCCCGCCCTGACCGGACTCGGCTCTCCGCACTGGGACCCGTACGCGCGGGGCACGGTGGTCGGCCTGACGCGGGGCAGCACCCGGGCGCACCTGGCCCGCGCCGCGCTAGAGGCCATCGCCTATCAGACGGTCGACGCGGTGCGGGCCATGGAGGCCGCCGCCGGGACGCCCCTGGCCGAGCTGCGCGCCGACGGCGCGGCCACCGCCAACCGCTGGCTGATGCAGTTCCAGGCCGACATCCTCGGGGTTCCGGTCTGCGTACCCGAGGTGGCGGAGACGACGGCGCTGGGCGCCGCCTATCTGGCGGGGGTGGGGATCGGTGCGTGGACGATCGACCAGCTCCGCAGCGCCGATCGTGAGAAGGATCGCTACGAGCCGGGACTCGAGCATGAGGCCCGGGAGCCCCTCCTGCACGGCTGGGCCCGGGCCCTGGAACGTGCGCGGGGCTGGGAGGAGGCGTAGGCTCAGCGGCAGCGGATGGCTCTGGACGCGCAAGATCCCGGTGGCCTCGACATCGACCTGCTCGCCGCGGCTCTGCGAGCGGACAGCAGCGAGCTGGGAACCTTCGTCGAGGCCCTGGCGGTGAAGCTCGAGGAGGCGGTCCCGGGTTCCGTCCGGGTGCAGCGGCGCCGCGAGGGATTGCTCGGCCCCAAGCTGGTCCGCCGGATCGTGCTGGACACTGACACGCAGCGGCTCGAGCTGACGCGCGACGGGGATCGAATCGAGACCAGCTGCTCCCGACTCTCGGGCGGCATCGTCCTGAAGCGGGAGACCTTTGCCACCGACGCCTGGCTGCAGCGGCTGGGAGCCGCCTTGGCCGACCAGGCGAGCAGCAGCCGGACGACCCGGCAGGCGCTCGAGCGTCTGCTCAACGATTAGGAAGGCACAGACCATGGGGTTCCTCAAGCGCGACGGCGACCCGCAGGCGCCCGTCCCCGGACCGGCGGGGCAGACCGCGGGGGATGCGCCCCACGCCGCGACCTACGAGGCCGGCAGCCTGGCCGGCATCCCCGAGTCCGGGCGAGACCGGATCGCGCGGATGAAGCAGGAGGTGGCTCGCGGGTTCTTCACCAGCGACCTGTCCGTGAACGAGTTCCTGCTCGTCAAGCAGTCGGGCTTCGAGCCCCTCGGCCTGGTCCTGGGCAGCTCCATCTACCACATCGGCTTTCAGCAGGCGATGTGGAACCAGAGTCAGGAGATGGTCGTCCTGACCCAGGCCATGTACCACGCGCGCGAGCTGGCCATGACCCGCATGGAGGAGGAGGCCGATCAGCTCGGCGCGGACGGCGTGGTCGGGGTCAGGCTCGACATCGGCCGTTATGACTGGGGAGCCGATCTGGCCGAGTTCATTGCCGTGGGGACGGCGGTTCGCCACGCCGGCGGGGAGCTCCACCGCGCGCCCAACGGGCGCCCGTTCGCCTCCGACCTGAACGGTCAGGACTTCGCCACCCTGCTGCGGGCGGGCTACCGGCCGACCGGACTGGTGATGGGCAACTGCGTCTACCACGTCGCCCGGCAGGGGATGATGGCCTCGCTCAAGCAGATGGGGCGCAACGTCGAGATGCCGAACTTCACCCAGGCGCTCTACGAGGCGCGTGAACTGGCCATGGAGCGAATGCAGAAGGAGGCCGACGAGCTCCAGTCCGAGGGGATCGTCGGCGCCCGCATCATCGAGCGCAGCCACGGCTGGGGCTCGCACGTGATCGAGTTCTTCGCCATCGGCACGTCGGTCGTCTCGACCAGCGACGATCACCAGATCGACCGGCCGGCGCTGGTCCTGCCCCTCCAGGGCTGACCGCAGGTCGGGCGGGAGCGGCGCTTGACAGGAGGACGACGTAAGCCTAGACTTACCGTAAGTGACCACTTACGCACGCAGCTCCGCCCACCCTCCAGCCGATGGCTTTGCCGCCCTGGGTGATCCGACCCGCCGGGCGATCTTTGAACGGGTCGCCGAGCGGGCGCGTTCGGTCGGAGAGCTGGCCGGTGAGATGCCCGTCAGCCGCCCCGCCGTCTCCCAGCATCTGAAGGTGCTCAAGGAGGCCGGGCTGGTTAGGGATCGGCCGGTGGGTTCACGCAGGATCTACGAGCTCGATCCGAGCGGCGTGGGGGAGTTGCGCGCTTATCTCGATCAATTCTGGAAACACGCCCTGGCCAACTTCAAGGCCGCGGCCGAACGACGGGAGGAAACCCGATGAGCATTCAGTCCACAGCGGCGCCGGTGCGCGCCCAGATCATCGTTGAGGCGCCGATCGAGCACGCCTTCAAGGTCTTCACCGAGGGCATGAACGACTGGTGGTCGAGCAGTCAGCACATCCTGGACGCCGAGCTGGCCGACATGGTGTTCGAGCCCTGGGTGGGCGGCGGCATCATCGACAAGGGCACCGACGGCAGCGAGTGCCGGTGGGCGCGGGTGCTGGCCTACGAGCCGCCTGATCGTGTGGTGTTCAGCTGGGACATCGGCCTGGACTGGAAGCACGAGCCGAATCCCGAAGCGACCAGTGAGGTCGAGGTGCGGTTCACCGCAGAGTCACCCTCGCGCACGCGGGTGGAGCTCGAGCACCGCAACCTGGAGCGCCACGGGGCCGGCTGGGAGGCGATGCGTGACGCCGTCGGCAGTCGGGGCGGCTGGCAGGGTGGACTGGAGCGCTTCGCGCAACATCTCCGCGGCTGAATGCGCAATCCTTGACGGGCGTATGCCCGACGTCGAGATCAAGCCGCAGCGCTACCGCGACGAGCGTCCCAAGGAGCACTTCGACCGCTACCACGAGCGCGTGCGCTCGGGTGAGCCCGAGACCCACGTCTACGAGACGGTCCGGGTGTTCACCCAGCTGCACGCGCTCCTCGCCTTCCGGGCCCGCGGGCTGGGCAGCGAGAACGTGCCCGGCGGCCCGGTGATCATCGCCCCCAACCACGCCTCGTTCATGGATCACTTCTTCACCGGTGCCTTCGTGCGCCGGCGGATCCAGTTCATGGCCAAGTCGCAGCTGTTCGCCAAGGGCATCCCGCAGTACATCTTCAGCCACGGCGGGGTGTTCCCCGTACGGCGCGGGGCCCAGGATGAGGAGGCCTTCATCAGCGCCTTCAAGATCCTCGAGCGGGGGGGCGCCGTCGGCATGTACTGCGAGGGTGGCCGCTCGCGCACCGGCCAGATCGCCGCCGAGGCCCGGCCCGGGATCGGCCGCCTGGCGCTGGAGTCGGGGGCCCCGGTCGTCCCCGTGGCGATCCTCGGCTCCCACCAGGTGCGCAACTGGAAGCGCCTGCGCTTTCCGCGGGTGACCGTCTGCTACGGCGAGCCGTTCCGCTTCGAGGTGATCGAACATCCCACCCGGGAGCAGCAGCAGCAGGCCGCCGACTACATCCTCGAGCGCATCCGTACGCTTCACACCGAGCTGCAGCAGCGCGGGCATCGCGGCGCGGCGCGCGTCGGCTCAGACGCGTGAGTCTTCGCCCGGGCCTGCTCACCGGCCGGCGCGTGGGCCTGGTCGGAGCCGGGATCGGCGCGGGCTCCGAGCTCCTGGCGGAGCGGCTGCGCGCGCTCGGGGCCGAGCTCATGGTCATGCCCGAGCCGGCGAGCGCCGACGAGGGCGCGGCGGCGGCCTGGGTGGCCGGATGCCGGCCGCTCGAGGCGCTGGTCTGCGACGCACGCGCGTACTTCGGCACCGGCGGGTCCGAGCGCCTGCGAGCTGCGCTCGACCGTTCCTGGATCTGCGCGCATGCCGTGGCCACCGGCGCGCTCATTCCGGCCCCGAACGGTGGGCGGCTCCTGTTCATCACGCCGGCTGCGGACGCGGGTCCGCTCGCCGGCGCGGCGCGAGCCGGGCTCGAGAGCCTCGCCCGGACGCTGTCGGTCGAATGGGCCCGGCACACGCTGACCGCGGTTGCCGTGTGTCCCGGCGCCGGCAGCACCGAGGACGAGGTGGCCGAGCTGCTCGGCTTCCTGCTGTCGGCCGCGGGAGGCTACTTCAGCGGCTGCCGGCTCGACCTCGGCCTGACCGGCGCGCCGGCCGGCTCATAGTCAGTTCTTAGCTCGTCCACACGCTGCTCCGAGGCGTCGACGCCACGCTCCGGGCGTACCCATCAACGTCGGCAAAGGACGGACATGACTCCGAACCGAGTTACCGGGCCGGGCCGCGCTGACCGGCGCCCGGCCGCCGGCAACGTCAGACAGGCGCGGATCGCCCGCGTCAGGACAATCCGCCGGCGGGTGATCGCCGGGTCGCTCGCCCTGTTCGTGGCCACCTGGATGTTCATCACGCTGATGCTGGTCACCGGCCACGATCCCGTCCTGGCTCGCCAGCGCTCGACCACGTTGGCGGCGACCGCCGGCGCGAGCACGACCGCGGCGGCCAAGACCACAGCCGCGACGACGACCACACCGGTGACGACCAGCGCCTCCGGCACAGCGGGTCTGAGCAGCACCGGGACCAGCTCCAGCACCACCAGCAGCTCCACCCCGGCCGTCAGCTCCGCGACCCCCAGCACCGCCGCGGCGGGCACCGGCAGCTCCGGCGTGAGTGCCGTGACCTCGAGCCAGTCATGAGCGTCGTGAGCTATCGCCGGCCGGCGCAGCCGGCGCGCGTCGAGCACCGGGACGAGTTCGCCTGCTTTGGCGGGACCTGCGCGGTCATGGTCAGCGACCGCGAGTGGGCGGCGGACGCGGCGGAGGCGGTGGTCCTGAGCCGGGCTGCCCTGCTGGACTGGCACCGGCGCTTCTCACGCTTCGAGCCCGACAGCGAGATCTCGAGGCTGAACCGCGATCCCCGGATTCGCGTGCCCGCCAGCCTGATGCTCCGGCGGCTGGCCGGCGCGGCGCTCGACGCCGCGCGGCGGACGGGCGGGCTGGTCGATGCCACGCTCGGCGCCGCGATCGTCCGAGCCGGCTACAGCCAGCATTTCGAGGGGCAGGGCGTGCCGCTGGAGCTGGTGCTGCGCCTGGCGCCCACGCGGGCGGCAGCGAGTCCCAACCCGAGCTCGGCCGCGGCCCGGATCGCCGTCGACGATCGTGACGGCGTCCTGCAGCGGCCGCGGGGGGTGATGTTGGATCCCGGCGGGATCGCCAAGGGCGTGTTCGCCGACGAGCTCGCCGCCAGGCTCGACCGGTTCGAGGCCTATGCGGTGGACTGCGCCGGCGACATCCGCTGGGGCGGAACGGGTGGCCTCGAGCGCGACATCCGCGTGGCCAGCCCGTTCGGACCCGAAACGCTCCACACCTTCCGCCTCGGCCACGGGGCGGTGGCCACCAGCGGGATCGGCAAGCGCAGCTGGCTCGACGCGGACGGCCGCCCCGCTCACCACCTGCTCGATCCGCGCAGTGGCCGTCCCGCGTTCACCGGACTGGTCCAGGCGACTGCGCTGGCCCCGACGGCGGCGGAGGCGGAGACGCTGGCCAAGGCGGCGGTGCTCAGCGGGCCCGACGGGGCCGCGCGCTGGTTGCCCCACGGCGGCCTGTTCGTCCGCGAGGACGGCAGTTACGAGCTCGTCCGGCCGCCGGCCGGCGCGTCGTCCGCGGCCGGCTCCGGGCCCGAGGCCGGCGCGCCGGCGCGTTCGGACAGCCACGCGCGGATCTCGGCCAGTACCTCATCGCGCTCGGGCTCGTTGAGGATCTCGTGGAACAGGCCCGGGTAGGCCCGGACGCGCTTGTCCGCGGAGCCGATCCGTTCGAACAGCATCTGGGCACCGGCCGGTGGCGCCAGCCCGTCCTCGGTGCCATACAGGATCAGGGTGGGGATCGTGATCGCGCCGACGGCGTCGGGGAAGCGTCGGACCGCCGCGACCAGCTCGGCGACCGTCCGCGCGGGAAGCCGGCCGTGGAAGTTGAGGGGGTCGGCGACATAGTCGCGCACCACCTGGGGATCGCGGCTGACCAGGCCGGCGTCGATCCTGACCAGTCCGAGTCGCGGCGCGAGCGCGGACAGCATGCGGCCGACGGCCAGCAGCGGGGCGGGAGCGGCCTCCGTCGCAGCCAGCGGCCCGGACAGGACGAGGCCCCTGAGCCGGTCCTGATGGCGCAGGCAATAGGCCACGGCGACCGTGCCGCCCATGCTGTGGCCGAGCATGAAAACGGGCCGTCCCGGGTGCTCCTCGGCCGCCTGGAGGACGAGCTGATCCACATCGGCCACCGCCCGGCTCATCCGGTCGATCACCGCCCGGGCGCCCTCCGAGCGACCGTGCCCGCGATGGTCGAGCGCGTGGACGGCGTAGCCGGCCGCGGTCAGGTCCGCGGCCACATGCTGGTAGCGGCCGCTGTGCTCGCTGGCGCCGTGCACGAGGACGACGACGGCCTGCGGCTCGGCCTCTCCCCGCCATGCCTGCCAGAAGATGCGCGGCCCGCCCGCTCCGGAGATGAAGCCGGTGGCGTGTCTCACACCGGATCGGCGGCCCAGGGCACGACGACCGCATCCTCGTGCGGCGAGTCGCGGGCGACGACATAGTCCGCGGGCACGGTGTCGGATTGGTTCTCGAGCACGTGGGTCTCCCGTGGCGGCACGTAGACCATGTCCCCGGGGACGAGGTCGAGCTCCTTCTCGAGGCGGTCGCCCCACCGGACCCGGAGCTGGCCGGAGAGCATGTACACGGCGCTCTCACAGCCCTCGTGGTAGTGCGGCTGGGAGCGCGCTCCCGGCGGGACGCGGAAGCGGCCCATGTAGATGTTGTGGGCGCCGGCGGTGCTCTGGGAGATCTCGGCTCCGCCCACGACACCCCGGGGAACGTCGCGCTGGACTCCCGGCTTGACGACCTTCATGGCCTGCGAGTCTACCCCCGGCGAGGCTCGCCGCCGCGCACCTCGGGCTGGGAGCGGGGCTCGATCTGGAGCGGTGCCTGCGGGGCCGCCTCGTGATCGACCTGGAGCGTCGTATGGCGCACACCGAAACGCTGGCGCAGAATCGTCTGCATCTCGCGACGTCGGCCGTGGCAGTCATCTCCGGCACGCACGACCACGTGTGCCGAGAGCGCGGGGAAGCCCGAGGTGACCTCCCAGACGTGAAGATCGTGCACCTCGACGACGCCCGGTTGGGCGGCCAGCTCGCGTCCGATCTGCTCAGGGTCCAGACCGCTCGGGGCGGCCTCCATGAACACCCGCCCGGACGCCACCAGCAATCCGTAGGCGGCCTGCAGGAGCAGGCCGGCCACGAGCAGCGAGGCGATCGCGTCGGCGCGGTCAAAGCCGGTCGTCAGGATCACCGCCGCCGCGAGCGCGGTGGCCAGAAAGCCATACAGGTCGGTGACGATATGACGGTAGGAGCCCTCGACGTTCAGGCTCCGGCCGGGGCCCGATCCGCGGGCGAGAATGGCCGCCGCGGCGAGGTTGACGATCACCCCCGCCACGGCGACGGCGAGCATCGGGGCGCCGGCCACGGTGGGCGGCGAGATCAGCCGTGAGGCGGCCTCGATCACGATCAGGACCGAGAGCACGAGCAGCGTGATGCCGTTGGCCTGCGCCGACAGGATCTCCGCCCGGCCCAGGCCGTAGGTCATGGCGCCGCGGGCGGGGCGCGCGGCCAGGGAGGCGGCAAACAGCGACACGCCGAGAGCGGCGGCATCGGTGAGCATGTGGGCGGCGTCGGACAGGAGGGCCAGCGAGTGGGCGAGGATGCCGATGACCACCTCGACGACCATGAAGGCCACGATCAGGCCCAGCGCAGTCTTCAGCGCACCGCGCTCGGCGACGCGGCCGGCCTCGAGCCCGTGGGCGTGTCCGTGGTGATCGGCGTGCCCGGGGGCCACCGGAGCGCTCAGTTCACCGACGGGTCGGGCGGCATTCGCGCCACCAGTGCATACCGGCCACCCTTGCGGATCAGGACGTGCTCCCACAGCTCGAGCGGATCGGTGCTGAAGGCATCGGAGCGAGTGGCCGGCACCAGGAACCAGTCCTCCCGCTCGAGCTCCGCTTCGAGTTGCCCCGCACCCCAGCCCGAATGCCCGACGAACGCGCGGCTGCGGCTGATCTCGGGCGGGGCCTCGTCGGCCCCACCGGCCAGGACTCCGACATCGTCGAAGGCGACCAGCGCGGCCTGGGACGGATCCTCGAACTCCGCCAGGATGATCAATGAGGAGGGCTGCACCGGACCGCCGACATAGATCAGCTGATCGGGGCCGACCAGCCCCTCGATCTCGGCCGCCGCCTCCCGCACCGTGGTCTCCGACGGCCGGTTGAGGATCAGGCCGAGGGCGCCCTCCTGCGAATGCTCCACCACGAGCACCACGGTGCGGAAGAAATTCGGATCCAGGAGTCCCGGACCGGCGATCAGCAGCTGCCCGCGGATCGAGTCCATGTGCGGCGAGCGTAGCTCACCTCCGCCGTCGTGGGCCACGATCGCCGGCGGTCTCAGAGGCCCATCGAGCGGCCGAGGATCTCCTTCATGATCTCGTCCGTTCCGCCTCCGATCGGGCCCAGCCGCGCATCCCGCAGGGCGCGCTCGAGTTCCTCCGGCGCGTCGAGGCCGTGGATATCGAGGCAGGCGTCGATGACCTCAACGGCCGCCCGTTGGGTGCGGAGCTTGGCCATCGTCACCTCGCGCACGGCGTCGGCGCCGGCCACATGCCGACGCAGCGCGGCGTAGGTCATCGCGCGCCCGGCCTCGATCTCGAGCGCGACCGCAGCCAGGCGATGGCGGGTCGACTGGCTCGGCCGGGGCGGCCGATCATGGACCCAGGCGAGCGTCTGCTCGAAGCACGCGGTCATCGCCCCCACCGCCCCCAGCGACATCAGCAGCCGCTCCCACTGGAAGTTGGCCATGATCAGGTAGAAGCCGCCGTGCTCGGAGCCGAGCAGGTTCTCACCGGGCACGAACACGTCGTCGAAGGCGATCTCGGCCGTGTCCGAGGCGTGCCAGCCGAGCTTGCGCAGCGGGCTCGTGCTGACGCCGTCCCCGGGGGCGCGCTCGATAATCAGGAAGGACAGGCCGCGGTGGCCGCCCTCGCGCGTGGTCCTGACCGCCGTTACCAGCAGGTCCGCCCGGACGCCGCCGGTGATGAACGTCTTGGCGCCGTTGACCACCCAGCCACCGTCGACCCGGGTGGCCCGCGTCCGGATCGAGGCCACGTCCGAGCCCGCTCCCGGCTCGGTGATGGCCAGCGCGGCCAGGAGCTCGCCGCGGAGACCGGGGATCAGATAGCGCCGGCGCTGCTCGACGGTGCCGAAGGCGGCGATCGGTGGGAGCGCGATCCCGGTGTGGGCCCCGAGCCCCGCGGCCACGCCGCCGGAGCCGCAGCGAGCCAGCTCCTCAACCAGCACCGCGGCGGCCACGACGTCACCGCGGCCGCCGTACTCGGGCTCGAACTTGAGGCCCAGGTAGCCGGCCTCGGCCAGCCAGCCGAACACCTCGTTCGGGAACCACGCTGCCGCCTCCCACTCCTCGGCGTGCGGGCGCAGCCGGGTGAGCACGAACTCGCGGATCTCCGCGCGCAGCTGCTCGTGCTCGCGGGTGAACGGCGGGATCGGTGCCGGCTCGGCGTCCCTTCGCGCAGTCAGCGACGGTGAGCTCGTGGTCACCGGTGCGGCCTAGAGGCCGTAGGAGCGGCCGATCACGTCGAGCATGATCTCGTCCGTCCCCGCGCCGATCCGGTTCAGGCGCAGGTCGCGCCAGGCGCGCTCGATGCCGTACTCCTGCATGTAGCCGGCGCCGCCGTGGATCTGGATGCATTCGTCGGCCACCTCGACGGCGATGCGCGATGCGTACAGCTTGGCCATCGTGATCTCCCGGACCGGGTAGTCGCCGTTCTGGAACCGCCAGGCCGTGGTGTAGGTCAGCTGGCGGGCGGTCTCGATCTTGGTCGCCATCTCGGCGAACTTGTGCCGGATGACCTGGAACTTGCCGATCGCGCGGCCGAAGGCCTGGCGCTCCTTGGCGTACTCGAGCGTGCGGTCGAACACGCTCTGGGCGCCCGCCACCGCGCCGGCGGCGGCGATCAGCCGCTCCCCCTGGAGCTCCCACATGATGTGGTAGAAGCCCTTGCCGACCTGGCCGAGCACGGCTGACTCCGGGACGCGGACGTCCTGGAAGGCGAGCAGCGCGGTGTCACTCGCGTGCATGCCGAGCTTCTTGAGCCGCTTCTCCCGGACCACCCCCGGGGTGTCCATCGGGACCAGGAACAGGGTGAAGCCGTCGTAACCGGCGTCCGGGTCGGTCTTGGTGACCAGCACGATCACGTCGGCGCGGTGGCCGTTGGTGATATAGGTCTTCGAGCCGTTGATCACGTAGTCGCCGGTCGCCTCGTCGCGCACGGCGCGCGTCTTGATCCCGGACACGTCCGAGCCGGCGTCGGGCTCGGTGATGCCGATGCAGAGGATCTTGGTTCCGGCGATCGCCGGCGCGGCCCACTCACGCTTCTGCTCCTCCGTCCCGAAGGCGAGGATCGGCGGCATCGCCATGTCGGTCTGGACGGCCACGCCCATGGCCAGGCCGCCGGAGTGCGAGTGCGACATCTCCTCCGAGAGGACGAGCGCGCTGTAGTAGTCGCCTCCCTGGCCGCCGTACTCCTCGGGCTTGTCGAGGCCGAGGAAGCCCAGCTCGCCCATCCGCCGGAAGACCGAATCGGGGAACGTCGTCTCCTCCCACTCCTCGGCGTGGGGCTGGAGCTCCTTGATCACGAAGCGCCGGATCGACTCGCGCAGCTGCTCGTGCTCGTCGGTGAAGATGAAGTGCTTCTTGGTGGTGGCGAAGTCGGGCTTGGCGACGTCGGCGGTGGCCATCGGGCGGGCTCCTCCTGGTTTGCGATCTCGCCGGCCACGCTAGCGGGGGTGGGCCCGAAAGTAAACAGTAGAGCTTTCTACTTTCCACTTTGTGGGGGACTTAGGAGAGGCCCTAGGCTTGCTCCTGGCGGGCGACATGGTTTCTCCTGAGCACATCTCGGCGTGGCGGGTCGCAGGACGCCGGCGCCGGCGGCGGCGTTGGGGCCTGGGCGGCGGCGCAGCCCTCCTGGCCGGAGTCCTGCTCGTTCTCCTGCTCGGGGGCGGGGGGCTCGCGGCTCGTCATTCGCACGCCGCCATGCTGAGCCGCCGCCGACACCGCGTGGCCGCGGTGCACCTGCGCCTGCCGCCGGTCAGCCTTCGCGTGGCCGCCCTCGTCGCCCGGGGCAATACCCGGATCCGGCAGCTGGCCGCCCTGGGCAAACCGCTCTTCTGCGGTGGTCACAGAGGCCACGCGGTCGCCTTCACCTTCGATGACGGACCGGGCCCCTACACGCACCTCGCGCTGCGCAAGCTCGCGGCGGCGCATGAGCGGGCGACCTTCTTCGTCGTCGGGCAGAGCACGCGCTACTACCCGGGGTACCTGCGGCCGGAGTTGCGGGTGGGCGCCCTCGGTGATCACACCTATTCCCACGCCGACCTGGCGGTCCTGCCGCGCAGCGAGGTCGTCTCGCAGATCAAACGTGCGCGTACCCTGATCGCCCGCCAGTCCGGGCAGCCGGTCGATCTGTTCCGGCCGCCGTACGGCGCGCTCAGCCCCACCGTGCTGAGCGTTGTGCGGAGACTGGGCCTGCTCACGGTCATGTGGACCCAGGACTCCGGGGACTCACTCGGCGCCAACCACGGCCAGATCATCCGCAACGTCGAGCGGGCCCTGCGTCCCGGGGCCATCATCCTCATGCACGAAAACCGCGGTCAGACCATCCGGGCGCTGACCACGCTGCTGCCGGTTCTGCACCGAAGGCATCTGCGCTCGGTCAGCCTGCCCGAACTGCTGGCCACCGATCCCCCGTCGGTGGCGCAGATCAGGCGGGGCGCAGCGGCCTGCGGGCGTGTGCGGATCAGCGCGGGGTCGAGCTGAGGCTCACCCCGGCCGGGCGGTGAGCGGGAACGCACCACGGACGCTTCCCTGACCGGCGGCGACCGTCATGATGGCGGCCCATGACCTACGCCACGATCCGCTACGACGTCGCTCCCAACGGAGTCGCCACACTTGCCCTCGACCAGCCTGAGACGCGCAATGCGCTCTCGGATGAGCTGCTGGCCGAGCTCATCGCCGCGCTCGAGGACGCCCGCGCCGATCCCGCAGTGCGCTGCCTGGTGCTCACCTCCACCCATGAGCGCGTGTTCTCCAGCGGCGGCAACCTGGCCGGCTTCGCGGCCGATCAGGGGCTGGTCGGCAAGCACTTCGCCACCGAGCGCTTTCCCACCGTGTTCCGTCTCCTCGGCGAGCTCGGCAAACCGTCCCTGTGCGCGGCCAACGGGCATGTCCTGGCCGGGGCGCTCGGCCTGGCGCTGGCCTGCGATCTGATCGTGGCCAGGGAGGGCGCCCGGTTCGGCACGCCGGAGATCAACGTCGGCCTGTTCCCGTTCATGATCATGGCCCTCATCTATCGCAACGTGGGGCGCAAGAAGACCAACGAGCTGATGCTGCTGGGCGAGCAGATCTCGGCCGCCGAGGCCGAGCGGATCGGAATCGTCAACCGCGTCCTGCCCGCGGATGAGTTCGACGCCGGGGTGGCTGACTGGGCCGGCCGCCTGGCCGCCAAGTCCCCGGTGCTCATGAAGCTCGGCAAGGATGCGATGTTCCGCCAGCAGGACATGGGCTACGCCGACGCGGTGGACTTCCTGCGCTCTCAACTGAGCCTCGCCTTCTCCACCGAGGACATCCAGGAGGGCGTGCGGGCGTTCTTTGAGAAGCGCGCGCCCGAATGGAAGGGGCGCTGAGGCTTGACGTCGAGACCCGGCGCCTGCCAGAGTAGAAAGTAGAACGTCTCACTTCTCGCCGTGTCCTCTGACGCCCCCGCCACCAGCCTGCTCCGTCCGCTCGCCGACGACCTCCGCGCCCGCCGCGAGCAGATCCGCCTCGGCGGCGGTCAGGAGAAGATCGACGCCCAGCACGCCCGCGACAAGCTGACGGCCCGGGAGCGGCTCGATCTGCTGATCGACAGCGGCACGTTCGTCGAGCTCGGCATCCACGGCCGGCCCCATTTTTCACAGGCGTCGATGGCCGGCAAGGACGCGCCCGCCGACGGCGTGATCACCGGCTATGGGAAGTGCGGCGGGCGGCTCGTCGCCGTCGCCGCCTACGACTTCACGGTGATGGCCGGCTCGATGGGCATGACCGGCGAGCTGAAGGTGACCCGCCTGCGGGAGCTGGCCGTCTCCAAGCGGATTCCCCTCATCTGGCTGCTCGATTCGGCCGGCGCGCGGATCCAGGAGGCCGTCGGGTCGCTGTTTGCCGGCAGCGGCCATCTCTTCCGTGAGGAGGTCATCAACTCGGGCGTGATTCCCCAGATCGCCGCGCTGATGGGGCCGTGCGCGGCCGGAACGGCCTACATCCCGGGGCTGGCCGACTTCGTGCCGATGGTCAGGGGCCGCGGCTCGATGGCCCTGGCCGGACCGCACCTCGTCCGGGCCGCGGTGGGGGAGGATGTGACCCAGGAGGAGCTCGGCGGCTCGCGCGTGCACTGCCGCAAGTCCGGCGTGGGCGATCTCGAGGTCGCCGACGATCAGGCGTGCATCGAGGCGATCAAGACGTATTTGAGCTTCTTTCCCCAGAGCTGTGACGAGCCGCCTCCGGTGCTCGACAGCGCCGATCCGGTCGACCGCGCCGATGAGGAGCTGCTCGACGTCCTCCCCGAGTCCAACCGCAAGCCGTACGACATGTACGAGGTGATCCGCCGGATCGTCGATGATGGCCACTACTTCGATATCAAGCCGCAGTTCGCCAAGACGGTGATCACCTGCCTGGCCCGGTTCGGCGGCCGCCCGGCGGGGATCATCGCCAATCAGCCCAAGCAGCTCGGTGGGATCCTCGACAACGACTCGGCCGACAAGGCCGCGCGGTTCATCAATCTCTGCAACGCCTACGGGATCCCGCTCGTCTACCTGATGGACGTCCCGGGCTTCATGGTCGGCACCAAGGTCGAGCAGGCGGGAATCATTCGCCACGGGGCCAAGATGCTGTACGCCACCGCCAACGCGACGGTGCCCAAGATCACCGTCGTCCTGCGCAAGGCCTACGGGGCCGGCTACTACGTGATGTGCGGCCGGGCCTACGAGCCCGATCTGATCGTGGCCTGGCCGTCGGCCGAGATCAGCGTCATGGGGGCCGAGGGCGCGGTCGAGATCATCTTCCGCAAGCAGGTCGAGGCGGCCGACGATCCGGCGGCGGCCAAGCAGCAGCTGATCGACGACTTCCGCAAGATCATCGACGTCTACGTGGCGGCGGGCAACGACATGATCGACGACGTCATCGACCCACGCGAGACGCGGGCCACGATCTGTCGCGGTCTGGAGATGGCCGCCGGCAAGAAGGTCGAGCGACCCTGGAAGCGCTCCGGCATCGTGCCGGTATGAACCCGGCGGTCATCACCTGCTCGATCTCGGGCGCGATCGCCAACCGCGATCAGTGTCCGGCCATTCCCTACACGCCGGCCGAGTACGCGGCCGAGGCGCGGCGGATCGTCGACGAGGGCGGCGTCCACATCCACATCCACGCCCGCTCGCCCGATGGCCGGCCCAGCTACGAGGTCGAGGACTTCGCCGCGATCAAACAGGCGATCGTCGACGAGGTCGGCGAGGCGGCGATCATCAACTTCTCGACCGGCACCGTCGGGGTGCCCGTGCAGAAGCGGATCGCCTACCTCGAGGCCTGCCGGCCCGAGGTGGCGGCCCTCAACATGGGCTCGCTCAACTACGCCAAGTACTCGCGCTCGCGCCGGGACTTCGTGTTCAAGTTCGTGTTCGTCAACCCGTTTGAGGAGATCATCGAGTTGCTGGAGGGGATGCGTCGGCTCGGGATCAAGCCCGAGCACGAGTGCTTCGACATCGGCCATGTGGGCTCGCTGGAGCCGCTCGTCGACATGGGCCTGCTCGACGCCCCACTGCACGCCGACTTCGTGATGGGCGTCGTCGGCGGTGTGCCGGCCACGGCGCGCAACCTGGCCGCGATGGCCGACAACATGCCGGGGCCCGTCAACCGTGTCGCGCACCACTGGGGCGTGATCGGGATCGGCCGCGAGCAGTGGACGATGATCGCCGCGGCGCTCGCCCTGGGCGGCTCGATCCGGGTCGGCCTGGAGGACAACTTCTACCTGCCCGACGGGCGCATGGCCCGCTCCAACGGCGAGCTGATCGCCAAGGCCCGGCAGATGACCGAGGACGCCGGCCGCCGGCCGGCCACCGTGGCCGAGGCCCGTGGGCTGCTCGGGCTCACCCCCCAGCCGCGATGAGCGCCCTCCCGCTCGCCGGCCTGCGGGTGCTCGATCTCAGCCGTCTGCTGCCGGGGCCGTTCTGCTCGCTGCTGCTGGCCGACTTCGGCGCTGACGTGATCAAGGTCGAGGACACCGGCATGGGTGACTACGTCCGCTGGGCGCCGCCGTACTACGAGGGGGCCGAGCAGTCCGCCCGCGGCGCCATGTTCCTGGCCCTGAACCGCGGTAAGCGCTCGATCCGGGTGGACCTGAAGGCCGAGGACGGCCGCGAGGTGCTGCTGCGACTGGTCCGGGAGGCCGACGTCCTGCTCGAGTCCTTCCGCCCCGGCGTGATGGACCGGCTCGGGGTCGGCTACGAGCGGCTGCGCGCGGAGAACCGGGGTCTCATCTACTGCGCCATCACCGGCTACGGGCAGGACGGGCCGCTCCGAGGCCGGTCGGGGCACGACACCAACTACCTCGCCCTGAACGGCCTGCTGGGGCTGACCGGCGAGGCCGACGGCCCGCCCGTCCAGGCGGCGGGCCAGATCGCCGACCTCGGCGGGGGCGCGCTGATGGCCGTGGCCGGCATCCTGATCGCGCTGCGCGAGCGTGAGCGCTCCGGAGAGGGTCAGCTGGTCGACTGCTCGATGTTCGACGGCTCGCTGGCCTGGCTGACGATGGTCGCCGCCGAGACGCTGGCCGTCGGCCGGGCGCCGCGGCGCGGAGAGCTCCAGCTGGCCGGGCGGTTCGTCTGCTACCGCCCCTACCGGTGTGCCGACGGCTACGTGTCGCTGGGGGCGCTGGAACCCAAGTTCTGGTCGGCATGGTGTGAGGGCGTCGGCCGCTCCGAGCTCATCGCCCACCAGTTCGATCCACCGGGCTCGCCGGCCCACGAGCAGGTCAGCGCCGTGTTCGCGGGGCGGACGCGCGCCGGGTGGGAGTCGTTTGCCGCCGAGCACGACTGCTGCCTGGAGCCGATCCTGGACCTCGACGAGGTGCTGCGCTCCGAGCTGGTCGAGGCTCGCGAGATGGTGGTCGAGCTCGATCAGCCGGGGGTGGCCGGGCCGGTGCGCCAGCTCGGGGTGCCGATCAAGCTGGGGCGCACGCCCGCCGAACCCGGGCGCGGGCCCGGACCGGGGTTGGGCGAGCACACCGACGAGGTGCTGGCCGGCGCCGGCTTCAGCCCCGAGCAGATCGCCGCCCTGTACGAGCGCGGCGCCGTCGCCGGCATGGGCAGCACGGTGCCCGGATCGTTCCTGAGCTGATGGAGGCGCGCGCGTCGGGACGACTGAAGATGTCCGAGCTGGCGGAGCGATCGGGGGTCAGCGCGGGGACGATCAAGCACTACCTGCGCGAGGGCCTGCTCGGCTCGGCCGACGACGTGCTTCGCACGAGTCGCAACATGGCCTACTACCCGGAGGAGTTCGTCGAGCGCATCCGTCTCATCAAGCGCCTGCAGGAGGAACGCTTCATGCCCCTGAGGGTGATCCGGGAGGTCGTCTCCAGCGACCCTGAGCGGGCGGCGCGGCTGATCGAGCTCGAGGACCGCATCCTGGAACGGGCGATCGAGGCCGGTGAGTCGGGGCGCGTGTCGCGGGCCACGGTCCGCGCCACGTACTCGATGCCCGCCAACGTGCTCGCCCGGCTCGAGGAGCTGGGCGTGCTCACCCCGAACGGCCGCGGCTACGACGCTGACGACGTCGCCATCATCGCGGCCATCTCCCGCTTCCGGGCCGGCGGCTATGAGGAGGCGATCGGCTTCACCGTCTACGACACCCTGCGCTACCGCGAGGCCCTCGCGCCGCTGGTCGAGGAGGAGGTCCGTGTGCTGCTCGATCGCCTGGTCGTCGAGGAGGACGTCGACCGGGCGGTGAAGATCATCTCCTCAGGCGCCGAGCCGCTGCGCGAGCTGATCGGCGCGATGCACTCGAAGATGCTGACCGCCGAGCTGCGCCGGCAGCGGCGGGCCGATCGCTGAGCTCGGCGGATCCGCGGACCGGAGGGCCTGGCGGGGGAGGGCCGCCGGCTACCAGTAGACGTCGTGCTCCTCCATCACGCCGAAGCCCTCGGCGAGGAGCACGCCCCCCGGCAGCTCGCCGGTGAACGTGCCGAACGGCTGGCGGTAGCGGCTGCGGAGGAGGACGCGGTTCTCGGTGCGCTCCCGGACCGCCTCGGTGTGGAAGCGGAGCCCGTCGACGGCGCTGAGGTCGGCCGCGAAGCGCGAGGCGGGCGCCTCGGAGGGCTCGCCGTCGAGCCACACGGTGCGCTCGCTGTGCTGCGGCGGGTCGTTGACCCCCGCCACGAGGTTCCACGCCGCCGCGCGGCCGTCATCGGTCGTGCCGACGCCGGCCGACCAGCGCCAGCGGGTATGACGGTCGTAGTAGGCGGCGGTGTCGTCGATCACCGCGCGGGCGACGATCGCGCGACGCTCGCCGTCGATCGTCACGTGGCCGCTCGCCGCGATCCCGCCCTGCTTCCGGGTCCAGCCGTAGGCGGCGCCGCTCGGGCAGATCGTCTCGATCCCGGCCGTCTCGGCCAGCGCCAGGTCGATCTGCAGCACCCGGGTGCGGACGCTCGCGCGGCCGTAGCCGAGCCTCACCCCGCCGTCGCTCCCGAGCGTCGTGCGCTCGTGCAGGCGGTGGTCCCGGCGGTCCCACACCGCCCAGAAGCGCTGGCGAACGGGACCGATCCGGACCGCGGCGATGCAGACCATCAGCTCCCGGCCGTAGACGCCGACGTAGCGCCACGCCTTCAGCGGCCGGGTGCCGGCACGGGCGGGCATCGGGGCGGGCGGCAGCGCGAGCCCCGCCAGAGCGGGAGGGCGTGGGCTGCCAAAGCGGCCGCGGTATCCTGACTGACCAGTCAATCAGGGAAGTGGGTGAGCATGCACCCAACCGTGCGTGCGGCAGCGATCCAGCTCAACTCTACGGAGGACATCGAGCACAACCTTGACACGGCCACGCGGCTCGTGCGGCAAGCCGCCGACGGCGGCGCCGAGCTGATCGTCCTGCCCGAAAAGTGGACTGTGCTCGGGCGCCCCGAGGTGATGCAGGCGGCGGCCGATCCGATCGCCGAGGGGCGGGTCAGCAGCTGGGCGCAGGCGCTCGCGGGGGAGCTGCGGATCGACCTCGTCGCCGGCTCGTTCGTCGAGGCTCGGGCCGGTGAGGCGAAATCCTCCAACACGAGCCTCCACTACGGCGCCGATGGCGGGCTGCGCGGCATCTATCGCAAGCTCCACATGTTCGATGTCGAGGTCGACGGCACCGTCTACGCCGAGTCCGAGCGCGAGCAGGCGGGCGAGGAGATCGTCGTCTCCGAGCTGGCGTCGGGCGCCAGGCTGGGGATGAGCATCTGCTACGACCTTCGCTTCCCGGAGCTCTACCGTGAGCTCTCGGAACGCGGGGCCGAGGTGATCGCGGTTCCGAGCGCGTTCACGCTGGCCACCACCCGCGACCACTGGGAGGTGCTGCTGCGCGCCCGCGCGATCGAGAACCAGTGCTTCGTCGTGGCGGCCAACCAGATCGGCGCCCATCCGCCCGGCAACCGATCCGGCGGCCGCTCGATGATCGTCGACCCGTGGGGTGTGGTGCTGGCGACGGCCGCCGACGCCGAGTGCGCGATCGTCGCCGAGCTCGACTTCGAACGGCTGCGCGAGGTGCGACGACGCCTGCCCGCGCTCGAGCACCGGCGCCACGACGTGTACCAGCGCTCGAAGGCATGGCGATGACGACCGCCGCGGTCGACAAGCGCCGGGTGATCCTGGCCGCGGCGGTGCGGGTGTTCGCTCGCCAGGGCTTCCACACCTGCCGCGTCTCGGACATCGCCGACGAGGCCGGGGTGGCCTACGGGCTCGTCTACCACTACTTCTCCTCTAAGGAGGAGATCCTCGACACGCTGTTCCTGGACCGCTGGGATGTGATGCTCGCCGCCATCGCGCAGACCGACGCCTCCGAGCTCGCGCCGCGCGAGAAGCTCCATGCGATCGCCACGTTCATCATCGACTCCTACCGGTACGACCCGGAGCTGATGAAGGTGATCATCGTCGAGGTGACGCGGGCCGCCAACACCTTCGGCCGCACCCACCTGGCGAAGATCCGCGACGCCTATGCCGGGATCGCCGGCATCGTCGCCTCCGCCCAGGCCGCCGGCGTATTCCGCCCCGAGATCACCCCGGACTTCGCCGCCCAGGCCTTCTACGGCTGCGTGGAGCAGGTCCTGACGGGCTGGATCTTCGACGACGAGCCCGTGGATCAGGCCGGTTTCGAGCAGGCCAAGACGCTGATCGTGACCACGATCTGCAACGGCCTCGAGATCCCCGCCAGCTGAAAGTCTGCGATTGGATTCTCGGCCGGGCGGGGAGAGTCTGCTTGAATGCCCACGATGTCTGAGAGCCCTCTCGTCAAGCGACTGATCTGGTCCGGCCTGCTCGCCGGCACCGGCGCACTGGCCAGCATCGCCTCGGCGCGCCTGGCCGCCTTCATCTGGGTCCGGATGTTCGGCGAGCCCCCGCCCGAGTGAGCGACGCCTCGGACATCCCCGCGGGTCCCTCCGGAATTCCGGCCTCCGCGTCGGGCGCGGCTGATCCGGCCTGGGCGCCCCCGACCGGGCCGAGCGCAGGTCCGGCGGCCGGTCAGGGATCCGGGGCCGCGGCCGTCGTTGCCGACCGTCCCGAGATCGCCGTCGGTGCCGCCTTCGCGGGCGGTCTTCTGTTCGCCCTGATCCTCAAGCGCCTTGCCCGCTGATAACGAAAATCTCGCCCAGGCCCTGAGCGAGGTCTCCGAGCGCCTCTCAGTGCTGGTGCGTGAGGAGATCGAGCTGGCCAAGGCCGAGGTCACGGTCAAGCTCAAGAGCTACCAGCGCGGCGCGATCGCCGGCGCCGCCGGCGCCGCCTTCGGTGTGTTCGCCTTGGTCTTTGTTCTGCTCACCATTGCCTGGGCGATCAACGACGCCACGGGGCACCTGTGGATCGGGTTCGCGGTCGTGATGGTGGTCCTGCTTGCCCTCACCGCCTTCGCGTTCCTGTTCGCGTGGCGCAGGTTCAGCGTCGGTGCCCCCAAGCCCGACATGGCCATCGAGGAGGCGCGCAAGATCCGCGCCACGGTCAAACCCGGGGACGGCGGCTGATGGCCACCCGCTCACCGGAGCAGATCCGGGCCTCGATCGAGCAGAACCGCCAGGAGCTCGGCACCGCCGTCGAGCGGCTGCGGGTCGAGGTGGTCAAGCTGACCGACTGGCGCGGGCAGCTGCGCAGGCATGAGCCGCAGGTCCTGGTCGCCGCGGGCGTGGCCGGCTTCATCCTCGGCGGCGGGCTCGCCGCCCTCGGCGGGCTCACCTTCGGGCGCCGCAAGCGCCTCGGCCGCTAGCCGCAGTCAGCGCAGGAACGAGCTCGGCAACCCGCCGGCGCCGAGCAGGCCCGGCCCGACGTGGGTCCCGATCACCGGCCCGATCTCGGAGACCACCCGGGGCTCGAGGCCGAAGATCTCGCGCCCGCGGGCAGCCAGCTCGGCGGCCTCGGCCGGAGCCTGGATGTGCTGGACCATCCAGGCGTCGGCACCCTCCTGGTGGCGGCTGCGCAGCAGGTCGACCATGCGCTCGAAGGCGCGCCGGGAGGTCCGCACACGCTCCACCGGGGTGATCTCGGCCTCGACGGTGAGGATCGGCTTGATCTTCAGTGCCGAGCCGAGCCAGGCCTGGGCTCCGGCGATCCGGCCGCCACGACGCAGATAGTCGAGCGTGTCGATGGCAAACCACATCTTCAGCTCGGAGCGGGCGCGCCGCGCGTGGTCCACCACCTCCGGCGCGGAGGCGCCGCCGCGTGCCGCCGCGGCCGCCGCCAGCAGCACCAGGCCCTCGCCGCCGCAGGCCGTGGCCGAATCCATCACGTGGACGGCGTCGGCACGGTCCCCGAGCTGATCGCGGGCCTGCTCGGCGGCGCGGACGGTGCCCGACATCCCGCCGGCCAGGTGGATCGAGACGATCTCATCGCCCGCATCGAGCAACGGCTCGTAGACGGCCAGGAAATCTCCGATCGAGGGCTGGGAGGTGGTGGGCAGCTCGGCCTCGGTGGCCAGGCGCCTGAAGTACGCCGCGTAGTCGGTGATCTCCGACTCGCGCTGCGCCCCCTCGGGCCAGCGGACGTACAGGCTGACCTCGTGGATGCCCTGCTCGGCGACCAGGGCCGGCGGGAGGTAATGACAGGTATCGGAAACGATCGCGACGCTCATGACGGCGGCACCCTATCGGACGGCCGGATTGGCTAGGACCGACCCCGCCGTTCGCGGATTACACTGGGCGCTGGATGGGGCGGACGCTGGTCACCGGCGCGACCGGGTTCCTCGGCGCACACGTCACGCGGTTCCTGGTGCGCCGCGGCGACGAGGTCCGCGTCGCGTTGCGCGAGGGCTCGCCGCGGCACGCGCTGGACGGACTCGAGGTCGAGCCCGTCCAGGCCGACATCCTCGATCGCCGGGCGGTTCGGCGCGCGATGCGGGGTGTGGAGCGCGTGTTCCACATCGCCGGTATGGGTGAACTGTCCGCGTCCCGGGGGCAGATCTTCTCGGTCAATGTGGAGGGCATGCAGATCGTCCTTGAGGAGGCCCTGAAGGCGGGGGTGGAGCGCGTCGTGCACACGTCCTCGGTGGCGGCCATCGGACCGGCGCCCCGGGGACGGACGGCGGACGAGTCGCAGCCCTGGTCAGCCGGCCGGTACCACCTGGCCTACCTCGACGCCGAGCACGCCGCCGAGACCGCGGCGCTGCGGCTGGCGGCCCGCGGCCTCCCGCTGGTCATCGTCAACCCTGCTCACAGCTTCGGCGCCGGCGGTCCGGGGCGTTCCTCTACCGCACTCGTGCGCCGCTTCATGCGCCGCGAGATCCCGGCCTACGTGGACGGGACGGTCAACGTGGTGGGGGTGCGCGACGTGGCGCGGGGTCTGCTGCTGGCCGACGAGCGGGGGGTGGTCGGCGAGCGCTACATCCTCGGCAACCGGAACTTCACCACCACCCGTCTGTTCGCCGACCTCGGCCGTCTGTCGGGGGTCGAGCCGCCTGCGCTGAAGCTGCCGGTGAGCGTCGCGCTGGGGCTTGCCACGGCCGGTCGCAGGATCGGCGGACTGCCGTTGCCCAGTCCGGCCGAGATCAAGGCCTCGTCGCTGAACTGGGCGTTCTCCAACGCCAAGGCGCGCCGCGAGCTGGGGTGGCGCCCGGCGCCCCATGAGGATTGCCTCGAGGAGGCGATCGAGTGGCACCGGGAATGTGAGGGCTCGCGGCTGGCCCCGCCCGGGTCGCGGCAGCCCTGGCCACTGCGCGTGGCCGGCGACGTGCTCCGGTGGACCGGCATCTAAGCTCGCTGGCATGGCCACGCTGTACCGCTGCAACACGCCGACGGACTGGTTCTGTCCCTGCGGCCGCGTGGCCCGCGCGCTGCGCCGCGAGGGGATCGAGTTCGAGTCCGCCGTCGTCCCGCAGCGCCGCTCACGCCGCCCTGAGGTCGAGGCTCTGAGCGGACAGCGGCGCGTGCCGCTGCTGGTGCTCGACGGGGAGGTGATCTGCGATTCGCGGCGGATCCTCGAGCAGCTGGAGCTCCGCCGCCGCTCACGTCCGGACTCAGGCCGGCCCGAGCACTGACTCCCCGGCCGCCGGGCGGACGACGCCTCGCTCGGTGACCAGGGCGCTGATCAGAGCGGCCGGCGTGACATCGAAGGCCGGATTACGGGCCGGCGTTCCCGCCGGAGCCAGCGCGACCCGCTGGCCGTCGGGGCCGCCGCCGGCGCCGAGCACCTCCTCCGGGGCACGCGCCTCGATCTCGATCGCGGCCCCGTCGGGGCAGTTGCGGTCGATCGTCGAGGTCGGGCCGACGACGACGAACGGGATTCCGGCGGCCGCGGCCGCGAGCGCGTGGCCGTAGGTCCCGACCTTGTTGGCCACGTCGCCGTTGGCGGCCACCCGGTCGCAGCCGACCACCACGGCGTCGAGCTCGCCGCCGGCGATCAGGCCGGCGGCGGCCCCGTCCACGATCAGTTCGTGACGGATGCCGAGCCGCCGCAGCTCGTAGGTGGTGAGCCGTGCACCCTGCAGCAAGGGGCGCGACTCGCAGGTCAGGACAACGTCCAGGCCGCCGCGGTCAGCCAGCTCGGCGATCACGCCCAGGGCGGTACCGCGACCGGGCGCGGCCAGGGCCCCGGTGTTGCAGTGGGTCAGGATGCGTCGCCGTCCCGCCAGCCAGTCGGCGCCGGACCGGGCCATGGCCAGGCTGGCGGCCACCTCCTCAGCCTCGATCGCTCGTGCCTGGGCCAGCGCGGCGGCGGCTCGCTGGGCGGGGGGGAGCGACTCGACCGCGCCACGCACCCGGTCCACCGCGTAGCTCAGGTTGACCGCGGTCGGCCGAGCCTCCGAGAGGGTCAGGCAGGCTCGCTCCAGCTCGTGGGGCGCGCGGGCCAGGGCCAGGGCCACGCCGTAGGCCGCCGCCACGCCGATCAGCGGGGCTCCGCGGATGGCCAGCCGCCGGATCGCCTCCGCCACGCTGTCGGCGTCCCGCAGCTCGAGCTCGACCTCGACCCACGGCAACCGCGTCTGATCCAGCGCCCGCAGGACGCCGTCGGCGTAGCGCAGGGCCGACACCGGCCCCGCCGCGGACTGCGGCCGGGCCGGGTCCACGTTCATGGCTAGAGGCGGTTCTCGATCGACATCGGAGCCGACTGCACCGGCTGCGCCGGGGGCGCCTCAGGCGCCTGCTCGGCCTGCGGAGCCTCGATCCCGAGCGTCTCATGCAACTCGCCGGACTCGTACATCTCCATCACGATGTCGCAGCCGCCGACCAGCTCGCCGTCCACGAACAGCTGCGGGATGGTGGGCCAGTTGGACAGCGCGGAGAGCTCCTGGCGGATCCGCGGGTCAGGCAGGACGTCGACGGCCGCGAACTGGCTTCCGGTCGACTGCAGGACGGCCACCGTCCGGGCCGAGAAACCGCACGCCGGGGCCTCCGGGGTGCCCTTCATGAACAGGATCACCGGGTTCTCGGTGATCGCCTCCTGGATTGCGTCGCGCATCGGGTTGGCGCTTGCGTCGCTCATTCTGTGTCCTCCGGGTTGGAAGTTCGGGTCTGGATTGAGAGGGCATGGATGCGGCCGCCGAGCTCCGTCCCGAACACGTCGTAGACCAGCCGGTGCTGGGCAAGCCGGGGAAGGCCGGCGAAGGCCTCCGCGGTGACGACGGCGTTGAAGTGGTGACCGTCGCCTGTGACACTGGCCATGGCGCCCGGGATCCCGGCCTCGATGCGGGTCTTGAGCTCCTCTGGGGTCGCGGACACATGTATAAGGCTACCGAGCCCTCACCGCTATACTTCCTGAAGCAATGATTACTCTCACCGACAAAGGCGCTGAGAAGGTTCAGGAGTTCCTGTCGGCCCAGAGCGCGGTCGCCGAGACCGCCGGCCTGCGGGTCGGTGTGCGCGGCGGCGGTTGCTCAGGCTTCCAGTACGCCCTGGCCTTCGATGAGCAGCGCGACGGCGACGAGGTGTTCGAGGACAAGGGGATCCGCCTGCTGGTCGACGGTCCGAGCCTGCCCTACGTGCGGGGCTCGGTGATCGACTTCGTGGACGGTCTCCAGGGGGCCGGCTTCAAGGTCGAGAACCCCAATGTGATCGCGGCCTGCGGCTGCGGTTCCTCGTTCCGAGTCGCCGACGAAGAAGAAGTCTCCGCGGTCTAGCGCCTCCGCGGTCTGGCCGGTCCTGGAGGGACGGTCAGATCGGCGTCGCGTGCAGCGAGCGCCACAGGAAGCGGCAGGCCAGGGTCCGGTGCGGGCGCCACGGGGCGGCCAGGCGCTCGGTTTCGGCCGGCCCCGGGAGTTCACCCAATCCGTACTCGATCATCAAGGCCCGGCGGATGCCCAGGTCGCCGACCGGCAGCACGTCGGGCCGCTGCAGGTGGAACATCAGGAAGGTCTGCGCCGTCCAGGGCCCGATGCCCCTGACCCCCACCAGCTCGGCCATGATCTCCTCGTCTGTGAGCTGATCGAGCCGGCTCAGCTCCAACGAGCCGTCAACGATGTGCTCGGCCAGTGAACGCAGGTAGGCGAGTTTGGCGTGCGAGAGCCCGACCGCCGCGCGCAGGCTCTCGGGATCCTCGGCCAGGACCTGCTCGGGCGTCGGTGTGCGACCGCCGTAGCGCTCGAGAAGGCGGCCGTAGATGGCCGCCGCGGACTGGGTCGAAACCTGCTGTCCCACGATCGAGCGGATCAGCGAGCCGTAATGGTCCGGCGGCCGCCCACGGCGGGGGTCGCCGAGCGAGTCGGCTCCCACGCGGTCGATCAGCCGGGCCATCACCGGGTCGGCGCCGCGCAGCACCGCGATCGCGGCGGCCAGCGGTTCGGCCGGGTCCGAGACGGCCAAGCTCTACCGGCTACGGGGCGGCCGACAGCGACAGGGCGGTGCCGTCAAGGGCGCCCAGCGCGCGTTCCACCGAGCACGCGATGCAGGTGAACGTCGGGGTGTCCCGCAGCGTGTAGGAGCTCGACTCGGTCGTGCGCAGCCGCTGCACGAGATCGACGAAGTCCGCCGGGTTGTCGGTCTCGAAGGCGACCACGAACTCCTGGTCGTCCAGGCCGAACGAGTAACTGGTGTTCAGATCCACCGACGGATACTCCCGGCCGACCCTGATGTGCTCCTGCATGATCCGCCAGCGCTCGTCAGACGGCAGTGCGTACCAGCTGCGGGTCTTGACGAACGGATACACGAACAGGTACTTGCCCTGTCCGGGCCGAACCTCCAGGCGAGACTCGTCCGAGTACTCCGAGGGCTTGGTCATGGCCAGCATCGAGTAGGCCGTCGTGCACCACTTCATCAGCCCGCTCTGGGCCAGGACGACGTGGAACTCGTGGATCCGCTCCAGGTTCTGCGCCTGGCTGAGCAGCATCAGATCGGCATCCCCCCGCGTGCCCACGAGCGAGAAGGAACGCAAGAGATGCCCGTCGGCAAAGTCCTCACAGGCGGCCATGAACTCGCGCTTGTCGGCGGCCCGCCGGTCATCGTCAAGGCGGCGCCAGGCGGGGTCGACCTTGAGGAACGTGTACTTGACGAAATGGCGGGCCGGCATGGGCCCCGATGATAGGCCAAGGAAACCCTGTATTTCGCGCGGGGTAGCTCTTAGAATGGACTTGATGCGGATCGCATTGGTCTCGCCTTACTCGTGGACCTACCCGGGCGGCGTGACCCGGCACATAGAGGCGCTCGCCGAGCGGTTCATCGCCGACGGCCACCACGTCCGGGTGCTGGCGCCCTACGACCCCGCCGACCTGCCGGCCACGATCCTGCACCGCGGCGCCCGTCCGCAGCCGTTGCCGCCACCGGATTACCTGGTGTCGCTCGGCCGCACGGTCGGTGTCAAGGCCAACGGCGCGGTGTCGAACCTGTCGGTCACGCCGCTGGGCATGGCGCGGTTGCACCGCGCTCTGCGCCAGGGCCGGTTCGATGTCGTCCATGTCCACGAGCCGGTGGCGCCGCTGGCCAGCTGGTGGGCCACCGACTGGAGCCTCGCGCCGCTGGTGGGCACCTTCCACTCCTACTCCGAGGGTCGCGTCGCCAACGGGCTGGCCGGCTTCTTCGGTGCCCAGCGGGTTCTGAACCGCCTGCAGGTCCGGATCGCCGTCTCGGAGGCGGCGGCCTGGACCGGCCGGCGCTTCTTCGGCGGTCACTACCGGGTGATCCCCAACGGCGTGCACATCGACCCCGATGTCCTGGCCCTGGCCGGCACCCGTCCGCCGGAGGACCGCCTGAAGATCGTGTTCGTCGGTCAGGCCGTCGAGCGCAAGGGGCTGCCGCTGCTGCTGCGGGCCTTCGAGGCTCTGCGTGACCACGTCCCCACCGAGCTGACGGTGGTCGGCCCGACGGCCGAGGAGCTGGCCCCGCTGATGCTCGATGATCGCGGCGTCCGGGTGCTGGGCAAGGTCGATGACCGGCGCAAGCATGAGGAGCTGGCCCGCGCCGACGTGCTCTGCGCTCCGTCGCTGCGCGGGGAGAGTTTCGGGATGGTCCTCACCGAGGCGTTCGCCGCCGGGACGCCGGTTGTGGCGGCCGACATCGCCGGCTATCGCGACGTGGTCCGCGACGGGATCGACGGGGTGCTGGTTCCGCGCGCCAACCCGCAGGCGCTGGCCGAGGCGCTGCGTGACCTGTGGGAGGAGCCCGAGCGCCGTCTTCGGATGGCCCGCGCGGCCGCCCGGGACGTCGAGCGCTTCGCCTGGCCGCGCGTGGCCGCCGAGGTCATGTCCGCCTATGAGGACGCGATCGCCACGCCGCGCCCGGTCGGCCTGACCCAGCGAGCGGCGGTCCGCTCGGGCCTGCGCTCCGCCGACCTGAAGCCGCACGTGCGGCCGCGCCGGATGCCGAGCCTCGAACCTCCGCTGCCCAGCCGTCACGGACCGGTGGCCGCCTTCCTGCGCCGGGCGGCCGTGCTGGCCGTCTCCCTGGCCGGGATCGTGCTGGCCATTCTGGCCCTCAACAAGATCGGCCTGGACAACATCACCGGCGCGCTGATCAACTCGAGTCCGGCCTTCGTGCTGCTCGGCCTGGCGGTCATGTGCAGCGCAATGGTGGCTCGTGCCTTCTCGTGGCACGCGATCCTGCGCGCCGCGCTCCCGTCCTCACGGGTCCGGCTGGCCGACGCCATGCAGGGCACCTTCATCGGCGTGCTCATGTCATCGACGCTGCCTGCCCGTCTCGGCGAGCCGTCCCGGGCCCTGGTGGTCGCCCGGCGGACCGGGCGTCCGCGGGAGCACCTGCCGGTGGTGCTCGGCACGCTCGTCTCCCAGACCCTGCTCAACATCGTGGCCCTGGCCGTGCTCGGCGCGGTCATGTTCTCCTCCGTCAACCTGTTCAGCGGGCATCAGGACGCCCTGCTGGCCGCGGCCATCGCCCCCCTGGCGCTGCTCGTGCTGGTCCTGCTGGCGCCGGTCGTGCTGCGTCACGGTCCGCCGGGCACGCGGGTCGGCCGCCTGTATCGAATGCTCGGCCAGGGGCGCCGCGCGATGACCCGCGTGCGGGCCGGCCTCCAGGTGTTCCGGCGCCCGCGCCTCGGCCTCGTCGCCGCCGGGGCCCAGTTCCTGGCCTGGGCCCTGCAGTGGCTGTCCTGCTACCTGCTGCTGATCGCCCTCGGCCTGTCCCACCAGGCGGGGGCCGCGGCGGCGGCGGCGGTCCTGTTCGCGGTCAACATCACCGCCGTGCTGCCGGCCACGCCGGCCAATCTGGGTGTGTTCCAGGCCGCCTGCGCGGCGGTCCTGCACACCGGCTGGCACGTCGGCTTCGGCACCGGGGTCGCCTACGGGGTCATCCTGCAGGCGGTCGAGGTCACGACCGCGCTGCTCATGGGAGGGCCCGCCCTGGTCAACGAGGGCATGTCCTGGCGCGAGGTCAGGCTGCGGGCCATGCACGCCGCCCCGGTCAAGCTCCCGGTCCGG
>DASVYO010000145.1:0-3981 GCA_036392135.1 Solirubrobacteraceae bacterium | reverse complement strand
GCGCCGCCATGCAAGATCCCATGCACGGTCGTCCCCCGGCTGGACACCGCACCCACCGGGGGGGTGGCCGATCCGGCTGCCACTGGGGAGGCCGGGGCGGGCCGAAAGCTCTGTCAGCCCGGCCGTCAAGGCCGGGTCCTGAGATTTTCGACGCCACTAGCGCATCTCCTACCGGCGCGCATCCCGGGCTTCAGTAATGCGCAACTTCCGTGCCCGAAAATTGACACGGAAACGTGGCGCCAGGTATAAAGACCAGGCGCCACGCTGCCGATATCCAATTGTGAGCTAACTGCCGACCGTCACCGAAAGGGGGTCGACTATGGGTTGCAGACTCCCGTAGCTACCAGGGGCTCGCTGTTCCAGCAGCGGGCCCCTTTTCCTTCGCCGGGGAGCTTTCTCGCTAGTAATCGGCCGCTGTTGGAACTACTTGAGTCGCACTGGACGAATTCCGGACATCGGTTGAGGAAACCGCCGTGTCGGCCGATTAAGCCTGCGTGGACACGACGGCGATGAGTCAGGCTGCAACGCCGCGACCCGGGCGTCTCGGCGTGAAGACGCTCACAGCCTCCGGCGCGCTGCTGTTCGCATCGCTCATCGTCGTTGCGGTCACTGCGCCAGCAGCTCGATGGTCGGTCGCTCCGCTACTTATCATCACGACCTTCACGGTGGCCAGCGATTTCGCCACCGTCGAGGTTGAGTCGGCAACCATCCTCGTGTCCGGGAGCTTCCTCGGGATCCTGCTAGCCGCTGTGCTGCTCGGCGGAGCGCCTGCAGCGCTCGTTGGGGCGCTCACGATCCTTGCATCGTGGCCGCGCTCAAGCCGCTCGCTCTCGTCTCTGCTGCTGAACCTCCTCATTTACGTCTCGTATCCGTTGGCCTCGGGTCTGTTCTTCCACGCCATGCTGCATTTCACCGGGGTCGGTATCGATGACGTCGCCTATTACCTGCTCGTGTTTGCCACCGCCAACTTGGCGCTGGCGATCAACTTTGGACTGACTGCCGTCTACTCGTGGCGCCTGTTTGGTGGCTCGCTGTTGCAGCGTGTGCACGAGGTTCTCATGCCCATGCTGGCTCCGGAGCTGTTTGCCGCGCTACTCACGATGGCTGCGGTCTACATCGCGACGCACACCGGGACCTTCAGCCTGGCACTGATCGGCCTGGTCATCGTCGTCTTCCAGTACCTGACCGGCGAGCTGCTGAAATCCCGGCAGCGCAGCAAGGAGTTGCAGCGCCGCGCCACCACCGACGAGCTCACCGGCCTGGCCAACCGGGAGCGCTTCAGCGAGGCCATCCAGGAGCGCACCGCGCAGGCCCAGGAGGCCGGAGGGTCCTTCGCCGTGATGCTGATGGACCTCGACCGCTTCAAGGAGATCAACGACACGCTCGGGCACCACTACGGGGATGTCCTGCTGCGTGACCTGGGCCCGCGCCTGGTCTCGACGGTGGGTGACAACGGGCTGGTCGCCCGGCTCGGGGGCGATGAGTTCGGGATCCTGCTCGGCCGCGACATCCAGGCGTTGCCGGCGATCGAGCGCGAGGTCTCACGGCTGACCACGGTGGTGAGCCAGCCGTTCACCGTGGACGAGCTCTCGCTCGAGGTCGGAGCCAGCATCGGCATCGCGCGCTACCCGCAGGACGGGGAGGACTCCCATGCCCTGCTGCGTTGCGCCGACATCGCCATGTACGCCGCCAAGGAGGCACAGGCCGACTACAAGCTCTACGCCGCCGAGCAGAATCAGCATTCCGTGCGCCGGCTCAGCGTGCTCAGCGACATACGTCATGCGCTGGCCTCCGATCAGATCGTCGTCCACTATCAACCGATCGTTGATCTGGACACTGGCAGCGTGACCGGGGCCGAGGGCCTGGTCCGCTGGCAGCACCCGCAGATGGGCCTGATCCCTCCCGCGGCGTTCGTGCAGACCGTTGAGCAGACCGGACTGATCGGGCCGCTGACCCGGCATGTGCTCGAAAGCGCCATTGCCGAGTGCGCCACCTGGCGCAAGGGCGGCCGCGACCTGTCGGTGGCGGTCAACCTATCGGTCCGGAACCTGCTCGACCGCGACCTGCCTCGGGAGATCGAGCGCCTGCTCACCACGTATGGCCTGCCCGCCGACGCGCTCCAGCTCGAGATCACCGAGAGCATGATCATGTCCGACCCCGACCGAGCGGTGGCCACCGTGACCCGTCTCAGCGCGCTCGGTGTGCGGATGTCGGTGGACGACTTCGGAACCGGCTACTCCTCACTGGCCAACCTGCGACGGCTGCCGATCGATGAGCTGAAGATCGATCGCTCGTTCGTCTCGCCGATGCTCACCGACGAGAGCGATTTCATCATCGTGCGCTCGACCATCAACCTCGGGCACGACCTCGGACTGAAGATCATCGCCGAGGGGGTGGAGGATGCCGCCACGCTGCAGAAGCTGGCCCTACTCGGCTGCGACCTGGCCCAGGGCTACCACCTCAGCCGGCCCCTGGCGTCGGTCGACTTCGACCGCTGGCTGCTCGATGCGGCGCCCGTGACGCCTCCCAGACTGAGCTTGGCCGCGCCGCCCCCGGAGCTGCCCGATCTCGACGATCCGGCACTGGCCGCCTCGGAGGCGTGAAGCTCAGAACAGGGCGCGCTGAGGTTCCTCGGCCGGCGGCGCGAGACACTCGGGGCCGTCGTAGCGCGCGTCATTGACGGCGCGGCAGACCGGTCTGAGCTCCGTCTCACCGGCCGGGAGTCCCGCCAGGATCTGGTCCAGCCGCGCCCCGGCGGTGGCGGCCTCGAGCCACTCGCGTTCGTCGCTACGGCCGAGGATGATCGGCATCCGGTCGTGCAGGCCGGCGATCGCCGAGTTGGCGGCCCGGGTGATGATCGTGCAGCTGCGCATGGTTCCGCCATCGGGCCGATGCCAGATCGACCACAGGCCCGCGAACGCGAACGGCTGCGCGTCGCGGCGGGTGATGTGAAAGGGCTGCTTGGATCCGCCGCCCAGGCGCTGCCACTCGTAGAACCCATCGGCGAGAATCAGGCAGCGATAGCGCGCGAAGGCACCGCGGAAGGTGGGGCGCTCGGTGATCGTCTCGAGCCGTGCGTTGATCGTCTTCAGGCCCATCTCCGGGCTCTTGGCCCAGGGCGGCACGAGGCCCCAGTGCAACAACTCGCCGCGGGGGGCGCCCGCGCGGTCGGTGGTCACGGCCAGGACATCGTCACCCGGCGCGACATTGAAACGCCGGCGGATCTCGACGGACTCGCCGACCGGAAAGCGGTCGCGGATCGCGGCCGGGTCAGGAGCGGCCAGGGTGTAGCGACCGCACACCGGCGGGCCTGCTCAGCGGGTGCGGGAGGCCTGCTCGGCCCGCTTGGCCAGCGCGTTCTTCTGGCGCCGTCGACCGAGGAAGGCCAGTACGCCGATCGCGATGACCACCACGACCAAGCCGTAGAAGATGCCCAGATCCAGGGACACGCCGCCGAACGGCAGGGCCACCAGGTTGACGATCCCGAAGCCGATCAGCAGGATCGCCAGGATGAGGACGATGACCAGCAGGATGCCGCGGACGCGAGCCAGCCCGCCGGCGCTGGAGGGCGGGGCGATCAGGCCCATCACGCGCAGCAGGAAGAGGTCACGGCCGCTGGGTGACTCGACGCCCAGGCGCTGGGTCGCCTTCTTCAGATCCTCGGCCCGGCGCTCGGCCAGGGCCAGGGACGCGTCGGCCATGCGGCGCAGCTGGAGGCGCTCCTGCGGTCGGGCGGAGGCGATGGCGCGCTGGAAGTGAGCCCGAGCGGTCTTCGCGTCGTAGCGCTCGGCGGCGCGCGCACCCAGGATCGCCTGGGCGGCGGCCTTGAACTTGGTCTCGGCCTCGAGCTCCTCGTCCGAGCGGCTCTCGAGCTGCTGCATGGCCGCCAGCTGGCTGCGCTGCTCGACCCGCATCATTCTCTGCTGCTTGGGCATGGCGAGACGCAGTCTAGTGCGCTCGCCGCGGACGGATCGAGGTCGT
>DASVYO010000144.1:0-6564 GCA_036392135.1 Solirubrobacteraceae bacterium | reverse complement strand
GCAGGCGGCCGCCTCGCAGGCCGCTGCGTCCACCCCGTCGGCGCCCGCCAGCTCGGCCGGGGCGCCGGTGTCGGCCGTCCCGTCCGGCGGCTGGGCCATCCCCGCCTCCATCGTGCTGTGTGAATCCGGCGGTCAGAACCTTCCGCCCAACAGCGCCGGGGCCTCGGGCTACTACCAGATCATGCCCGCCACCTGGAGGCTGTTCGGCGGTTCGGGCCCCGCCGCCTACCTGGCCTCCAAGTCAGAGCAGGATGCGGTCGCCTCCCGCATCTGGGCCGGCGGCAGCGGCGCGTCGAACTGGGTCTGCGCCGGGATCGTCGGCATTCACTAGGCCAGCGCCGGCCGGCTGCGCAGCCGGGTCGCGGTCGGCCACGGGGGACTAAAGTCTCGCGGCCCGTGACCGTCTCACGCGTCCCCCGAGCGCTGCTCGTCACCGCGGTCCTGCTGGCCGCCCTGGCCATCCGCGTCGCGTACATCGAAGCGACGCCGTACAAGGCCGTCAACGACGCCGGCACCTACAACCGGATGGCCAGCATGATCGCCAACTACGGGGACTACCACACCGGCAGCGGCCCGAGGACCGGGGCCGGCAAGTCCCGCGGGCCGACGGCCTACTTCCCGCCCGCGTTCCCCTATCTGCTGGCCGTCTCGGATCTGCTCACCGGCCATCAGGCCGGCGGCAAGTCAGCCCTCCATTCCGAGCGCATCGAGCAGGCCGTGATCGGCACGGTCTCGGTCGGCCTGATCGGGCTGGTCGCGCTGGAGGCATTCGGCGCCGGCGTCGCGCTGGCGGCGCTGGTGCTGGCCGCCGTCTACCCGGTGCTGGTGGAGCTGTCGGGGATCCTGGTGGCCGAGAACCTGCTGATCGTGTTCGAGCTGGCCGCCACCTGGACGGCGCTGCGCGCGCGGCGGTCGGCGCGACCGGCGGGGTGGATCGCCGCCACCGGCCTGCTCGTGGGACTGGCCACCCTCACGCACGAGAACGCGATCCTGCTGCTGGCGCCGCTGGGCGTCGCCGTCGCCACCGCCGCGCGGCCGTGGCGCGGACTGCGCCCAGCCCGCCGGCCGGCCGTGCGCGCGGTGGCCCTGCTCCTGCTGGGTACGGCCGTGGCGATCGCCCCGTGGACGATCCGCAACGCGGTCGAGCTGCACCGGTTCATCCCCGTCTCCGATGAGACCGGCATCACTCTGGTCGGCACCTACAACCCGGCCTCGGCGGCCTTCACCCCCGTCCCCTACAAGTGGCGGCTGTTCAGCCACATCCCCCAGGACGCGATCTACAAGCGCACCGCCCCGCGCTACACGGAGCCGCAACTGTCGGACCGGCTCCAGTCCCAGGCGCTGCACTACATCGGCGATCACCCCCTGGCCCCGGTGGCCGTCGCCTTCGACAACACCCTGCGCATGCTGGAACTGGAGGGCAGCTACGCGTGGCACGCCTCGGCCCAGGCCATGGGACTGAGCGTGGGCACGGCCCGCACCGGCGTGGTCGCCTTCTGGATCATGGCGCTGCTGGCCGTGGCCGGGGTGCTCACCCGGCGCGCGCGGCGGGCCCCCCGGTGGCTGTGGGGGATTCCACTGCTGATGTGGCTGAGCAGCGTGCTCGTCAACATGGAGACGCCGCGTTTCCGCGAGCCGGTGGAGCCGTACCTGGTCCTGCTCGCCGCGTGCGCGCTCAGCAGCGCCGCGGCGGCGATCAACCGGCGGCGGGCGCGGGGCTCACGACTGCGCGGTACGCCAGTCGGGAGTGGTGGTGACGCGGCGGGGCTGGCGGCTCGACCCGAGCTGGTCGAGATGGGCCAGGGCCCGGCCTGAGCCGACCGCCACGCAGGTCAGCGGCGATTCGGCGTTGATCACCGGCATGCCGGTCTCCTCGGCCACGAGGCGATCGAAGCCCCGGACCAGCGTGCCCCCGCCGGCCAGCAGGATGCCGTCGCGCGCGATATCGGAGGCCAGCTCGGGCGGGCACTGCTCGAGCGTGTCGCGAATCGCCCGGAGGATCTCCCTCAGCGGCAGGGCGATGGCGGAGCGGACCTCCTCACTGCGGAGCTGGATCGCCGTCGGCAGGCCGGTGACCAGATGGCGGCCGCGGACCTCCATCAGGTTCTCCTCGGGCAGCGGGACGGCGGAGCCGAGCTCGATCTTGATCCGCTCGCTGGTGCGGGAGCCGATGGCCAGCTGGTAGGCGGAGCGGATGTAGTGCGAGATGGCCTCATCCATCTCATAGCCGCCCACCCGGACCGAGCGGGAGATGACGATCCCGCCCAGGGAGATGATGGCCATCTCACTGGTGCCGCCGCCGACGTCGACGACCATCCGGCCGACGGGCTCCTCGATCGCGATGCCGGCGCCGATGGCGGCGGCGATCGGCTCCTCGATCAGATGCACGCGGCGCGCGCCGGCGGCCAGCGAAGCCTCCTCCACGGCCCGTTTCTCGACCTCGGTCACGCCCGAGGGCGCGCAGACGATCAGTCGCGGATGGGCCATGCGGCGGTCGAGCACACGGCGGATGAAATACCGCAGCATCTCCTCGGTGACCTCGAAGTCGGCGATCACCCCGTGGCGCAGCGGACGGGTGGCGGAGATCGTGGCCGGCGTGCGGCCGATCATGCGCTCCGCGTCGGATCCGACCGCATGGACCTGGCCGGTGGCCACATCGGAGGCGACCACCGACGGCTCGGAGACCACGATGCCCCGGCCGCCCACGTACACGAGCGTGTTCGCGGTCCCGAGGTCGATGGCCATGTCGTTGACCCCGAGGGTGGGGACGAGGTGGCGTCTGGAGTTGTCGCGACGGGAGCCGTCTCTACGCAGTCGGATATCGACAAGAGTGTCAGAAGCGGGCGCCCGGCGCGGGCACCGGCCGGATATCCCCGCCCGTCTGGGGCGGGCCCCGCTCAGCGCTCGCCCGGAAGCTTGCGCGGGTACTGCGAGACCGGCTGGCTGAGATCGAGCGCCGTGGCGACGATCCGGTTCTGCTCGGTGGCGTGGGCGATCGGATAGCCCTCTCCGGAGGCCGCCCGCTCGGGACGCCCGATGTAGCCGAACTGGAGCTCCTCGGGCAGCACCTGGAGCAGGCGCGGCGACATGAACGCGCGGGCACCCATGTTGCGCGGCTCCTCCTGGACCCAGACCACCTCCTGCAGCTTCGGATAGGACGCCACCAGCGACAGGAGCTCCGCCTGCGGGAACGGGTAGAGCAGCTCCACGCGCCCGATGGCCACGCCCGGGTTGCTGGCCCGGCTCTCGTGAGCGATCAGGTCGTAGTAGACCTTGCCGGTGCACAGCACGAGCCGCGTGACCTGCTCGGGATCGACGCCGGCATCGGGCAGCAGGGGCCGGAAGCGGCCGTCGGTGAGCTCCTGCAGGCGACTGGCGGCGACGGGCAGGCGGAGCAGGCTCTTGGGGGTCATGACGACCAGCGGGCGCTGCTTGGCGATCCGGGCCTGGCGGCGCAGCAGATGGAAGTACTGGGCCGGCGTGGTCGGGTAGGCGACGCGGATGTTGCCCTCCGCGGCCAGCTGCAGGAAACGCTCCAGCCGGGCCGAGGAGTGCTCGGGGCCCGAGCCCTCGTAGGCGTGGGGGAGCAGCAGGGTCAGCCGCGAGGTCTGGCCCCACTTGGCCAGCCCGGAGATGATGAACTGATCGATGATCACCTGGGCGCCGTTGACGAAGTCGCCGAACTGGGCCTCCCACAGCACGAGCGTCTCCGGCCCCTCCTGCGAGTAGCCGTACTCGAAGCCGACGCAGGCCATCTCCGACAGCGGGCTGTTGTGGAGCTCCATCGGCGCCAGCGACCCGGGCAGGTGCTGCATCGCGCAGTGCTCCTGGCCGGTCTTGGGGTCGTGCAGGACGAGATGGCGCTGGCTGAAGGTGCCGCGCTCGGTGTCCTGTCCGGTGAGGCGGATCGGGATGCCCTCGGTGAGCAGCGAGGCGAAGGCGAGCGCCTCGGCGTGGGCCCAGACGATCGCCGGCTTGGCCGGGTCCGACATCGCCTCGCGGCGCTGCTCGAGCTGCTTGACCAGCTTGGGATGGACGTTGAAGCCGTCGGGCACGGCCAGCAGCTCCTCGCCCAGCACCCGGAGACGTTCCTCGGGCACGGCGGTCTTGACCTCCGGCGAGGGCGTGCGGTCGAGCTGGTATTCGCCGGTGGCGTGCTCGAGGTCCTGGGCCGAGGCGATCCGGTCCTTGAGGGCGGCGTGCTGGTCGGACAGCTCGGCCCACACCGCGTCGGTCATCTCGGTCGACTCCTGCTCGGAGACGACCCCCTGCTCGATCAGCTGGCGGACGAACAGCTCGCGCACCGACGGGTGCTTCTTGATCACCTGGTACATCTCCGGCTGCGTGTAGGCCGGCTCGTCAGCCTCGTTGTGGCCGAAGCGGCGGTAGCCGATCAGGTCGATCAGCACGTCGTGGCCGAACTCCTGGCGGAAGGCGAAGGCGAGGCGCACGGCGCTGATGCAGGCCGCCACGTCGTCGGCGTTGACGTGGATGATCGGGACGTCGTAGCCCTTGGCCAGGTCCGAGGCCCAGGTGGTCGAGCGGGCGTCGTCGGAATCGGTCGTGAAGCCGACCTGGTTGTTCTGGATGATGTGGATCGTCCCGCCGACGGTGTAGCCGTCCAGCGCCTGCAGGTTGAGCGTCTCGGCGACCACGCCCTGGCCCGGGAAGGCGGCGTCGCCGTGCAGGATGACCGGGATCGCCGCGTTGGTGTCCTGGTGAGCGTGCGGGCCCTGGCGCGTGGTCTGCGCGGCGCGCGTGGCGCCGGCGGCGACCGGAGCGACGAACTCCAGGTGGGAGGGATTGGACTCCAGGCGGACGATGATCGATTCCCCGCCGGGCAGCTGGTAGGAGCCCTGGGCGCCATGGTGATACTTGACGTCCCCGGTGCCGCCCTGGGGCAGCGTGGTGATCGGCTCGAGCGTCGAGGAGCCCTCGAACTCGGCAAAGATCGTCTCGTAGGGACGGCCCAGGTTATGCGCCAGCACGTTCAGGCGGCCGCGATGGGCCATGCCGATGACCACCTCGCGAGCCCCGCGGCTGGCCGACAGCTGGGTCACCTCGTCGAGCATCGGGACGGTCATGTCGAGACCCTCGACCGAGAACTGCTTCTGGCCCAGGTAGGCCTTGTGCATGAAGCGCTCGAACGCGTCGACCTCGGTCAGCCGCTTGAGCAGCGCGCGCTGCTCGTCATGGGTGAGCGGAGAGCGGAACTGGCCCGATTCGATCGCCTCGCGCAGCCACAAGCGCTGGCGATGGGAGGCGATGTGCTCGATCTCGTAGGCGATCGTGCCGCAGTAGGTCTCGCGCAGATGGGGCAGCGCGTCGGCCAGTGTGGCGCCGGGCACGTACATGCGCAGGATGTGGGCCGGGATCCGGGCCATCAGCTCCGGCGTCAGGCCGAGCGGGGCCGGATCGAGCGCCGGATCGCCCTCCGACTCGCGGCCCAGCGGGTCGAGCTTGGCCGCCAGATGGCCATGGGTGCGGTGGGCCTTGAGCAACGAGGTGGCGGCCTGGACGGCCTGCAGGAGCTCCTCATCGATCTGGACCGGCCCACCGTCGGTCGACGGCTTGGCGGGCGCGGCGGCCAGGCCGGCGGCGGCGGCCGGCGCGGGCGGCGGCGGCAGCTGGGGCAAATCGACCCCCAGCTCGGCGAAGACGGTCTCGTAGAAGCTCTCGTCCCCCTGCAGCAGGCCCTCGATCCGCTGCAGGAAGCGACCCGACTCGGCCCCCTGGATGATGCGGTGATCGTAGGTCGAGGTCATGGTCATGACCTTCTCGGCGCCGATGATCGCGCCGATCCGTTCGAGCCCGACCGGGTAGGCGATCGACCCGGTGGCCACGATCGTGCCCTGGCCGACCATCAGGCGCGGCACCGAGGCCACCGTTCCGATCCCGCCAGGGTTGGTGAGCGAGATGTTGGCGCCGCTCAGGTCATCAGCGGTCAGCGTGTTGGTCCGCGCCTTCTCGACCAGCGCGTTGTACGCGTCAAGGAACTGCCGGAAGCTCAAACGCCCCGCGTCACGAATGACCGGCACCATCAGCGTGCGCGTGCCGTCCTTCTTCTCGACGTCCACGGCCAGCCCGAGGTTGACGGCGCCGTCGTCATGGCGGTACGGCTTGCCGTCGATCTCCTCGAAGTGCTGGGCCATGACCGGCATCTCGGCGCTGGCCACGCGGGCGATGGCGTACGCGATCAGGTGGGTGAAGGAGACCCGCTGGCCGCCGTTCTTGAGCTGCTTGCGGCGCTGATCGAGCGTGGTCACGGTGAGCGTGCGGAACGATGTCGCCGTCGGGATCGAGCGGCTCTGGTCCATGTAGCGCGCCAGCGCGGCACCGCCGCCCTTGATCAGCTGGGCGCCCGAGGGCTTCGCGGCCACCGCGCCGTTGGTGGCGCCGGCGGCGCTCCCGGCGGCCAGCACATCCGCCTTGGTGATGCGCCCGCCACGGGCGCTGCCGGTCACGCCGCTCAGGTCGATGCCCTCGGCAGCCGCCACGCGGCGGGCCACGGGGGAGGCATCGACATCGGCGGAGGGGGTCACCGCCGCGGCCGGGGCCGGGCCG
>DASVYO010000143.1:0-2860 GCA_036392135.1 Solirubrobacteraceae bacterium | reverse complement strand
ACGGACCGTGCCCGCCCGCAGCGGCGGCAGCGGGTGTAGCCCCGGGTCTTGTACTTGGGGGTCCGCGCTTGGCGGACACGCTGGGAAAGCTTGGCCATGGCTCCTTCTACTGGGTCGCGGCCGCCGGGGTGCGGCCCTCCTTGGAAAACGGCATCCCGAGAGCCTCGAGCAGCGCGAACGACTCCGCGTCACTCTGCGCCGAGGTGGTGATGGTGATGTCCAGTCCACGCACCTGATCGACCTCGTCGTAGTCGACCTCGGGGAAGATGATCTGCTCACGAACGCCGAGCGAGTAGTTACCGCGGCCGTCGAACGAGCGCGGGTTCAGGCCGCGGAAGTCGCGGATCCGGGGGATCGCCACCGACATCAGGCGGTCCAGGAACTCGTAGGAGCGGTCGCCCCGCAGGGTGACGGCAACGCCCACGGGCATCCCCTCACGAACCTTGAACTGAGCGATCGACTTCCGGGCACGGCGCACGTTGGGCTTCTGCCCGGTGATCGTGGCCAGCTGCTCGGAGGCGGCGTCGAGCATCTTGGAGTCCTGCTTGGCGTCGCCGCAGCCCATGTTGACCGTGACCTTCTCGATCCGCGGGGCCTGCATCACGCTCGAGTAGCCGAAGCGCTCGATCAGCGACGGGCGGATCTCCTCCAGATATCGGGTCTTGAGTCTTGCAGTGGGCATTTGGTTGCTCTCGTCGTCCTTCTAGTCCAGGCGCGCGCCGCTGCGCTTGGCGATGCGCAGGCGCTTGCCGTCCTCGATCTCGATTCCGACCCGGGTCGGCTTGCCGTCCTTGGGGTCGATCAGCATCACGTTGGAGACGTGGATCGGACCCTCACGCTCGATCACGCCGCCGGCCTGCTGGCCGCCGGCGGTCTGGGTGGGGCGCTGATGGCGCTTGATGATGTTAAGACCCTCGACGTACACGCGATCCTTCTTGGGCTCGACGCGCAGCACCTTGCCCGTCTTGCCGCGGTCCTTGCCGCTGATCACGATCACCTTGTCGTCGGTCTTGATGCGAGCGGGCATGGGTCAGAGCACCTCCGGGGCCAGGGAGACGATCCGCATGAAATTGCGCTCGCGCAGCTCACGGGCGACCGGCCCGAAGATGCGGGTCCCGCGCGGAGCGCCGCTCTGGGCATCGATCAGCACGGCGGCGTTCTCGTCAAAGGCGATGTAGGTCCCGTCCTCGCGGCCGTAGGACTTCTTGGTCCGCACGACGACGGCGGTCACCACGTCGCCCTTCTTGACCGAGCCCTGGGGATTGGCCGTCTTGACGGTGGCGGTGATCGTGTCCCCGACGCCGGCGTAGCGGCGACGCGAGCCGCCCCGCACACGGATGACCAGGATTTCCCGGGCACCGGTGTTGTCGGCCACACGCAGTCGAGTCTCGTTTTGAATCATTACTTGGCCCTCTCCACGACCTGCACCAGCCGCCAGCGCTTGGTCCGCGACAGCGGGCGCGCCTCGCGCACGATCACGGTGTCGCCGAGGTTGGCGTCGTTGGTCTCGTCGTGCGCGTGCAGCGTGTTCGAGGTCCGGACGATCTTCTGGTAGCGGCGGTGGCGCCGGGCCACGTCGATCCGCACGGTGATCGTCTTGTCAGCCTTGTCGGAGACGACGATGCCCTGGCGCACCTTCTGGACGCCCGGGACGTGCTCGCGCGGGGGGGTTTCCGTGGCCCCGGAATGCTCCGCCTTGGCCCTGGCCTTGATCCGGGTCGCGCGCCGCTCCTGCGCCTTCTTGCGGCGCAGCGCAACCCGCTCCTCATGGCGCTGCTCGGGCGTGCGCGCCTCGCGGGGACCGGCCTTGGCCGCCCGGGCCGCGCGGGCACGCCGGCGACGCTCCTTGGGCGCCAGGATCTCCTGGGGCTCGCTCGGCGCGGCCGCGGCGGCGTCAGCGGCGGCCCGTGGAGTGTCGTCGGCCTCCGCCTCGGCCGCGGCGGGCTCGGGCGCCTCGGCGGCCTCGGTCGTCTCCGCAGCCTCAGTGGCCGCGGCCGTATCCGGAGCCTCGGCGGCCTCCGGAGCCTCGGCGGCTTCGGCCTCGACGGGCGTCTCTTCAGTGTTCTCGTTGGGAGTCTCTTCAGCCATGGTTCTCTTGCGGGGCGGTCTGGGAGTCGATTTCGCGCTGGTGCGCGACGGTCAGCGCTCGCGCGACCTCGCGCTTGGCGCGCTGGAGACCGGCGGTGTTGTCGAGTTCGCCGGTGGCGTGCTGAAAGCGCAGACCGAACAGCTCGCGGCGAGCGGTGCGGATGTGATCGCTCAGCTCACCATCGGTCATGTCGCGAAGCTCGGAGGGACGCACGTCAGGCCTCCTCTCGCTGGACGAACTTGGTACGCACGGGCAGCTTGTGGCCGGCCAGGCGCATGGCCTCGCGGGCGAGCTCCTCGGGCACACCGGCCAGCTCGAACATCACGCGTCCGGGCTTGACCACGGCCACCCAGCCCTCCGGGGAGCCCTTGCCGGAGCCCATGCGGGTCTCGGCCGGCTTCTTGGTGAAGGGCTTATCGGGATAGACGTTGATCCACACCTTGCCCCCACGCTTGATCTTGCGGGTCATGGCGATACGAGCAGCCTCGATCTGACGGTTGGTCAGCCAGCCGGCGTCGAGAGCCTTGAGGCCGTACTCGCCGAACTGAACCTTGACCTGGCCGCGTGAGAGCCCGGCCCGCCGGCCGCGATGCTGCTTGCGGTGCTTTACGCGCTTGGGAGCCAGCATCAGCGGGCACCACCCTGGCCGCCGCCGCCGCCACCGCGGGGACCACGACCGCCGCCTCCGGCACCGCCACGACCGCCGCCCGGACCGCCGCCACGACCGCCGGGACCACCACTGCGGCCGCCCGGGCCGCCCGGGCCGCCACT
>DASVYO010000142.1:0-42875 GCA_036392135.1 Solirubrobacteraceae bacterium | reverse complement strand
GGGGTGACCTGCACATCGTCGGGATAGGCCGCGGTGGGCAGCCGTCCGATGAGATGCAGCGCGGGCAGGTTGGGCAGGTAGCCGGGCGCGGCGCGGCACGCGCGGATCGCGGGCAGCCAGCGCCTCGCCTGGGCCAGCCGCCGACCGCGGCGCCGCCGGGAGCGAATCCCGAGATCCCGCAGCACCGCGCGGATGTAGGCGCGCATCTGTTGGATGGTCGGCCCGGCGCAGGCCCTGGTGGTGCGAATCTGCAGCCATCGCCGGTTCAGCCGCCGCAGGGCACCGGCGTACCGGCGCCGGGCGCGGCTTCGGGCGCTCGGACTGCCGGCATGCGCGAGCGCCGTGCTCAGGGCGGCGGCCGCCCGCCGCTGGGCCTGGTGGTAGCGGATCAGGCTGGCCAGCTTCACCGGGCGCGCCACCCGCCGCGGGATGACGGGCACCCCGGCCTTGGGCCGGGCAGTCAGGGAGATGGCCGCCACGGCGTCCTCGCCCGAGTCGGCGCTGTAGAGCGTCTGGCCGTCGGGGCTCACGGCGAGCTTGACCGGCGCGGTGCCGAGCCCGGGCTCCCGCCCCACCGAGGTCAGGGCGATCACCCGCTTGGTGTCAGTGTCGATCGTCGCGATCAGATCGTGATTGGTCACGGCCACGTAGATGCGGTGGCGGACGGGGTCGGTCACCATCCCCTCCGGGTGGCTGTTGAGGTCGCCCCGGGAGCCGCCCAGGCCGCTGATCGTCGCCACCACCGCCGCGCTGCCGGGGTTGATCACGGTGACCGTCCCGTCGTACTCGTTTGAGATGTAGGCCAGTCCGCTGTGGTCGAAGGCCACCCCATCCGGATAGGCCCCGGTGGGCACCGTGCTCTCGGCGTGGCTGTGCAGATCGATGATGGCCGCCTTGTCGGCCTCGTTCAGGGCCACCACCAGCTTTGACTGGTCGGGGGAGATGGCCAGTCCCTCGGGGTAGGCGCTGCCGACGCCGCTGGTCGGTGGCAGCGAGTTGATCCGGCCCGAGCCGCCGCTCGTCGAGGGCAGGGCCAGCGGCGCCAGCTCGGTCCCCATGCCCGTGGCCGGGTTGATCGAGAAGCTGTGGATCACGTCGCCCTGGTTGCCCTGGGTGGGCCCGTCGGTGGGCGAGTCACCCTTGGGGGTCCCGCCCACGTAGGCCCGGGCACCGTCTCGGGTGATGGCGATCCCCCCGTAGCAGCCGGGCAGGGCCAGGGTCTGCTGGACCTGGCCGCTGGCCACGTCCACCACCTTGACGTCATCGGAGCCGTGGCCGCAGTCGGTCACCCATAGGTGGCGCCCGTCCGGGGTCAAGGCGCTGCCGGTCGGGAAGTTGCCGACGGTGACCAGCCGGCCGACGGGGTGCAGCAGGCGTCCGTTGCCGGTGATGCTCAGGCTGGGCCCGATCTCGCCCGTGGTCAGGCTGTCGGCCACGGCCAGCGCGCCGCCGGACAGTCCGGCGATCACGCCGACGGCGATCAGGATGCTGCGCAACCGGCGGGCAGGCGAAATCACGGCCGGGGAATCTACGAGGGTGAAGCCAGCCACCTGTTATCAGCTCGTGTCCGGCAGCCCGGCGTTTCGGCGGCCCGGCGGCGGGTGCGGGTCCGGCCAGGCCGGCGTGAGCGGCGGGCTGGCGCCCGCGTAGTCTCAGCAGATGGATTCCCGACTTCAGGGCGCTGAGCGGGCCGATCGCCGCCGGCTGCTGGCCGGCGGCATGACGTGCGGCTGATCACCTGGAACGTGGCCCGCCGGACCGCGCGCCTGGCCGAGCAGGCCCGGGCCCTGGCCACCCGCTCTCCCGATGTCGTCGCCCTGCAGGAGGTGACCCGGCGCACCGCCCCGTTGTGGACCCGGGCCTTCGAGCTGCTCGGCCTGGGTCACGTCCGGGCGGGATTCTGCGCCGCCACCGGAGGCACGGAGCGTCCGCCGGCCATGTGGGTGATGCTCGCCTCGCGCCGCCCGCTGGCCGAGGCGGCGCTCACGCTGACGGTGCCGCGGCCGGAGTCGGCCGTGGCGGCGAGCGTGGACAGCGAGCTGGGACCGGTCGACGTCTGCTGCGTGCATGTTCCCAACGCCGCCAACGGCTGGGTCAAGGCACGGACGCTCGAGGCGATCCGGCGGGGGCTCGAGGCGGCGCCGCCGGGCCCGCGCATCCTGTGTGGCGATCTCAACACCCCCCGGCGCGAGCTGCCCGGCGGCGAGACGATCTCCTTCGCCCGCGATACCCGCGGTCGCCTGCGCCCCGACCGCGGCCAGGAGTGGGACCAGGCCGAGCTCGGCGTCGTGCCCGGGCTGCGTGAGCTCGGGTACGTGGACGCCTTCCGCAGCCTGCACGGCTACGAGAGCCGGGAGCCGAGCTGGACGTGGCGGCGGATCGCGGGCCATGGCGGGGGCTGGCGCCTGGATCACATCTTCGCCTCCCCTCCGCTGCGTCCGGTGGCCTGCCGCTATCACCATGAGTGGCGCGAGCGGGACCTGAGTGATCACTCCGCGCTCGAGGCGGACTTCACCTGAGATCGTACTTTCGGGGTCGTTCGGCGGCCATCCGGGTAGCTCAGGGTGCAGACCGTGAGCGAGGAGAGGGCGGTGCCCCCCATGCCGAACGCGACAACGACAGGACAACAAGCCGATCACATCTCGCCCGACGACGGCTCCCAGGCCGAGCGCCACGCCGAGCAGGCTCGAGCGAAGATGGCCGAGCGCCGCGAGCACCAGTCCGGTGTCTCGGGCTGGGTCGCCGGCCGGGCCTCGGAATGGTCTCTGGGCGGCCCCGACTACGACTTCATGGCGCGCCAGAAGTTTCTCTGGAACGCGCTCATGGACTACTGGTTCCGGATGGAGATCGAGGGCTGGGAGAACATCCCCGACGCCCCGGTGCTGCTGGTCGGCATCCACTCCGGCGCGCCGTTCGTCTGGGACGCATGGACGGTCGGGGCCCAGTGGTGGCGGCGCTTTGGCGATGAACGCCCGCTGCACGGGACCGCCCACGACGCGCTCATGGCGCTACCGGGGGTGGGGCACTACTTCCGCCGCATGGGCGTCCTGCCCGCGGCGCCGGACAGCATCACGACGGCGCTGGCCGAGGGCCATGATGTGGCGCTGTGGCCGGGTGGCGAGCGCGATTCGCTGCGGCCGTGGAGCCAGCGCGATGAGGCCGTCCTGGCCGGGCGCACCGGCTTCATCAGGCTGGCCATCCGCAGCGGGGTCCCCATCGTGCCCATCTCCACGGTCGGCGGCCCCGATTCGATGCCCGTTTTGGCCCGGGGACGGAGACTGGCCAAGTGGCTTGCGCTGGACCGGGTCGCGCGGTTGAAGATGTTCCCGATCGCGATCCAGGCGCCGTGGGGTATCTCCCCCGCCCTGCTGCCCGAGATCCCGCTGCCGACCAAGATCCGAACCGCCTTCCAGCCTGCGGTCGACGTCGGCCGAGACCCGGCCCTGGCCGAGGACCAGGATCACGTCGAGGCCATGTACCACGAGGTGCAGGGCCGCATCCAGCACGGCATGGATGCGCTGGCCCGGCGCCGGCGGCTGCCGCTGCTGGGCTGAGCCTGGCGCACGTCCGCACGCGGACCAGCTCCTGGTTGCGCTTCAGCGCAGCGGGCAGCTGCAGGACACACACCGGGTTCCCGTGAGGAGGAGCAGGCATGTTGACCGCCATCATCATCATCGTCGTCGTTGTCGTCCTGGTACTGATCGCCGTGCGGCTGCTGATGCCGCGGATGCGCGAGCGCAACCGCATTCGCCAGCGTGAGGCCGAACTCGGCCAGCGCCGCGAGCAGGTCGTCGAGGAGCATCGTTCCGAGGCCCAGATCCGCGAGCAGCGGGCCGAGGAGGCGGAGCACCGCGCCCGTATCGCCGCGCAGGAGGCCCAGCGCGAGCGTGCCGACGCCCAGCTGCAGAAGGAGCAGGCCGCTCTGCACGAGCGCGGGATGGCCGACGATCAGCTGATCGCCGATCACGAGCGCGAGCAGTTCGCCGGTACCTCCGCCGTCCCCGGGGGCGCCGCCGACGGCCGCGCCGACGGCGGGGCCGAGCGCGAGCGGACCACGGCCTATGACGAAGGGCGCCGCGCCGCCCACGACCCCACCCGGGCCGAGGACTTCCAGGAGGGGCAGCTCCGCGAGCGCGAGTAACCACGCGGCACCGGCCCGGGCCGCGCTGAGCGCGGCCGGGCCGGGTCAACCCGCAGGAGCTCCGGACCAACCCGAGGCCAGCCGCCAGGCGAACAGCACCGCGGCCACCGCGGTGGCCAGGTTCAGGCTCGATACCCCCGCGCGCATCGGCAGCGCCAGCCGAGCGTCACAGCGCTCGAGCAGTTCCCGGCTCAGGCCTGTTCGCTCGCTGCCAAAGGCCAGGACGGCATCGCCGGGAAGCGCGCGCGGCACGAGCGGGTCCCCGTCCGGGTCCAAACCGATCAGCGGCCGGCGGCTCACCAGCGTCTCGATCCGGGCCACCGGGATGGCGAAGTGAAGCCCGGCCGAGCCCCGCAGCGCGGACGAGTCCCACGGATCCGCCCGGCCGGTGGTCACCACGCCGGCCGCGGCGGCGGCCGCCGCCACGCGGATCACGGCCCCAATGTTGCCGAGGTTGCGCGGGTCCTCCAGGAGCACGACCGGGGTGCCGGCCGGCCGCGCGAGCAGCGCCTCCACGTCCACGCGCGGGCGCCGGGCGATACCGACGACACCGGTTGGCACGCCGGGGGCCACTCGTCCCAGCTCGGCCGCGCTCAGGGGCACGGTCCGGGCGGCGAAGTCAGCGACGAGATCGGGGGCCAGATCCGCGGCCAGACCGGCGACGGCCGCCGGGTCGTCGGCAAACACGCCGCTCACCTGAGCGCCGAAGCGAAGCGCGTGCTTGACGGCATGGAAGCCCTCGAGCACGACCAGCTGCGGGTCGCGACGCGCAGCTTCGATGATCTGCGGCTCGCCGCCCATGCCGGCAGGATCGCAGGCGCATCCCGATCGACGAGACTTAGGCGATGAGCCGACGTTCGCGGATCGTCGGGTACGGCGCGGCCGCGCTGATGGTTCTGCTCGGGGCGGCGGCCGCGGTTGCGCTCAGCGGCACCACGGGCCAGCTAATCGCCTATGTGCTGCTCGCGCTCGGCCTGGTGCTGGCCACCAGCCTGGCCTTCTACGAGGTCGGACTCAGCGAGGACCGCGACCGGGCGCGCGGGCAGGCGCAGGGGCCTTCCGCCCGCCGGCCGCGCAAGCCGCCCGAGCGGCCCAGCCCACCCAGGCTGGACCGCTCACGCGGGCACCGGCGGCGGCTGCGCTGAATCTGCGCTACCGGCGCTTCGTCTTGCCGCCCGTCGCCGAGGACTTCGTCTTGCCGCCCGCTCCGGAGAGCGCGAACAGACTGGAGCTTCCGGTGGCGACGTTCGTGTGGTCGCAGGTGCCCGAGTTGTTGGTGGCCGCGGTGCAGCCCGACGGCGGAGGATTGTTGGTACCGCCGAACTGGTCGTCGCTGTAGACGACCGAGGCGGCGTTCGTAACCGGGCTCACCGCGACGCCGAAGTCGTCGTACAGGTCGCGATTGCCGGTGCAGCTCACGCCGCCCTCGCAAACGGCACCGGTGTGATTGACCGGTGAGGCCTCGACCTGGGTGAACTTGCCCGGATTGCTGAGCACGTTGTCGTTCTCGGCGTAGTAGGCGTGCCATTGCGCGCTGGCCGGATAGTTGTCGGGGGGGTTCGTGCCGTCGTAGTACGAGCTTCCGTAGTAGACGACGGCCAGGCGACCCGGGTCGCCGGCCGTGCTCCACGGGTAGATGGCGGTCGCCGCGGGTGTGCTGCTGACCACGTAGGGCCCGTGCCAGCTCGCGCCCTGGTCGGTCGAGTAGCTCATGTAGACGCGATGGTTGTCGCTGTAGACGGCGTACACGTTGCCGGCCCGGTCGACGCTCACGTTGGTGAAGTTGTGGTTGTAGCTGTCGGTCGGCGGCCCGGCGTAGACCTGATGGTCGGTGAACGTCCGGCCGCCATCGGTGGAGACCGCCATGTAGACGACGTGATACCCGCAGGTGCCCGCCGTCGAGCAGGCGACGTCCTGGCTGCCGATGCCGTTGAGCACCTGGTAGACGTTGTGGTTGCTCGGGTCGATGGCCAGGTTCCCGATCTCGTTGTTCTCGATCAGATAGGCATGCTGGGGGTCGATCGCCTCACCGAGCTGGCTGAAGGTCGCCCCGGCGTCCATCGAGCAGTTCACGTCGATGTTGTACGTGGCAACGTCGTGGTAGCTCGTGCACACCTTGCTCGAGCCGTCGGCGGCGATCCACTCCCGATCGTCACCCGGCACCGTCGCGCCGATCGGGTGCAACGAGAACGTCTTGCCGCCGTCAATCGAAGTGCTGACGTCGACGTTGGCCAGCGAGAGGCTGGCCACGTACACGTTGTAGTTGCCGGAGCCGTTCTGGACCGGGGCGACGGCCAGGTCGGTATCTCCCCCGCCGGGGGCAAAGCCGGAGTTGGCCGTCTGGGTGGTGCCGCCATCCGGCATGCCCAGGTACGTGTAGCTCTGACCGTTGGCGGGCCGGGGGGACTTCCAGGCATCCGTGCCGCCGCCGAGTCCATTCTCGGAGGAGGCGTAGAAGTTGCCGCCCGGATCGGAGCGAATGGCCGGCTCAGCGGCGTAGTTCCAGCACTGCTGCTCGGCGCTGCCACCGGCCGGGCAGGTCTGGCCCGGCGTTCCCAGCGGCTGGGCCCCGAGTTCGAAGTTGGTGAACCCGAGCGCGGGGGACGCCGAGAGCCCTGCCATCGATGCTGCGGTGACGCCGACGGCCAAGATCCGCCGCAATGTCCGGTACACGTTCTGTTCCTCCGATTGCTCGAGACTCCGCCCGGTCGGGCTCCTGAGCGGGGGCTTACCCACGAGCGCGGCTGATTACACCTAAAAATCGGTAATCGGGGCGCGGCCCGGGCGTCGGGCGACGGCCGGTGACGCTAGGCGAGCGGAGACGTGGGCGAGCCGGGCGACCGGATCGTCTCGCCCCGCAACTCGAAGTACAGCACCGACGCCCCCAGGGCCGGGACCGGCGCGAGCAGCACGGTGACCGCCCACTGCACCAGGGCCCGGCCTGCGGACCCCAGGCCCGAGGTCACCGCGCCGGCCAGCAGGCTGAGCACGACGACCGCGAAATACAGCAGCACGATCACCCCAAACACCGCCCAGCCGTTGCCGCGGACCAGCTCCCGGCTGCGCCCGAACGCGGCCAGGATCCCGGGATGCTCCAGGACCGTGACCGGCGCCACCACGGACCACAGCGTCATCAGGATCAGGCCGGGGATGATCAGCAGGATGAAACCGATGGCCACGCCCAGGCCGAGCAGCACCGAGACCACCATCAGCGGGAACAGGACCGGCTCGACGCTGCGCAACAGGTCGCCGACCGAATGGTCGCGCCGCCCGTCCCGGACATCGCTGACCAGCTCGACAACCATGCCCTGGTACAGGGTGCTGATCACCCAGAACAGCACCGCGACGACCAGCGTGAGCGATCCGGAGAGCAGCAGGGCGAGCAGGAACTGCACCGCGAACAGGACGAGCGCCGTCCCCACCAGGACCGCGAACTGATCCTGGTAGATGCCCCACACCCGGCTCACCACCTCGCCGGGACTGATCCGCATACCCATGTGTGCCTCCACTCCCGCTTGATTCGCCGCCTCGGGACCTTAGTGCGTCCCCCGGACCGGACCGCTCCCGGACAGGAGACCGCGCGGTCGCAAAACGAGGGGACCGCGCCCCGACACCGGTGAATCCACCGCCAGTAATGATGATGGTTGGTGAGGAACAGCCCCCATCGGAGCGGCCAGCGACCTTGACCCTCGATCGGCTGATGATGAGAATCCGGTGAGAAGCAAGCACGCGCGCGGGGAGCAGGCGTGAGGGAGCGCATGTCGTACTTCAACGGCCGGGGCCGGGGTCCGCTCGAGAAGGACACCGGGCCCGAACACACCGAAGGGATCGGAGCTAGCCATGGGCGTCATGGCCGCAGGCAGCGCAACGGATCCACATCTGGCGGATCTCGTCTTTGAGGGCGGCGGAGTCAAGGGCATCGGACTGGCCGGTGCGTACCGGGAGCTGAGCGACCGCGGCTATGAGCCGGGGTGCGTGGCCGGCACCTCGGCGGGAGCGATCATGGCCTCGCTGGTGGCGGCCGGCTACAGCGGCGCCGAGCTTCAGGACATCGTCCTGGACAAGCAGAAGATGGACTTCACCAAGTTCGAGGACGGCGGTTTCCTGGACCGGTTCGGCGCCGTGGGTGACATCGCCGAGTTCTTCCGGACTCGAGGCATGCACAGCGGCGATTACTTCCTGGGCTGGATCCGCGACCTGCTCCGGGCCAAGGGCAAGACCACCTTCGGGGATCTACGCGATCCCAACGCCACCGATCCGGAGCGCGCCTACAAACTGCGGGTGATCGCGTCCGACCTCTCGACCCGCAGCATGCTCGTGCTCCCCGGAGACGCCAGGGAGCTCGGGACCGAGCCCGACGAGCTCGAGATCGCCGAGGCGGTCCGGATGAGCATGTCGATCCCGGTCTTCTTCAGGCCGGCCACCATGGGTGGCCATGAGATCGTCGACGGCGGCCTGCTGTCGAACTTCCCCATCTGGCTGTTCGACACCCCGCCGGACAGGCCGCCGAGCTTCCCCACCTTCGGTCTGCTCCTGGTGGCGCCCGGCCAGACCGCGCCCCTGGTCGCAACGGGCGGCACCGCCGCTCCAGTCGAGCCGATTGGCTCCGACATCGACTTCCTCAAGGCGATCGTCGGGACGATGATGGAGGCTCACGACCGGTTCTATGTCGAGCAGGCCAATTACGCCCGGACGATCCCCATCCCCACGCTGGGCGTCCGCACGACCGAGTTCGACATCACCGCCTCGCGCGCCGAGGCGCTGTTCAATTCGGGCCGGGAGGCCGCCCGGACGTTTCTGGCCACCTGGGACTTCGAGGCCTATGTGGCGAAGTTCCGCAGCGGAGCCACCGTCTCCCGTCGAGCAAGTGTGCTGGGAAGCCCGGCGGCGACGGCGGTCCCTCAGTCGCCCTGAAGCCCGGCGTCAGGGCCGACGGCCTGCGGTCAGGGACCCATGGGTGGGCAACCGATTTCGGTTAGCGTCGCACGCGGAAAACATCCTCAAGGGGGCGACCATGGCCATTTCTGCGCACATCCAGCGGTTCATTGACGGGCAGGCCGACGGCGCTCCGGGCCGCTACGACGATCTGCGCGCAGTGATCTTCAACGGCACGCTCAAGCGCTCGCCGGAGCCCAGCCACACCGACGCACTGCTGAGGATCGTGCGCGGGATCCTGGAGCGCACGGGGGTCGAGGTCCATGAGGTGCGGACCGTGGATCACGAGATCCCCCCGGGCGTTTGGCCGGACATGCGCGAGCACGGCTACGAGCGCGACGAGTTCCCGGCTCTGTATCGCGACCTGGTCGCCCCGGCCGACATCATCCTCATCTCCGGCCCGATCTGGCTCGGTGACCAGAGCTCGCAGACCCGCAAGGTGATCGAGCGCCTGTATGCGTACTCGGGGGAGGTCAACGCCGCCGGCCAGTGGTCCTATTACGGCAAGGTCGGCGGGGCACTGACCACCGGCAACGAGGACGGCGGCAAGCACGTCAACGCCCAGATCCTCTACGCCCTCCAGCACATCGGCTTCACGATCCCCCCGCAGTCGGACACCTACTGGGTGGGTGAGGCTGGGCCCGGACCCTCCTACGCCGATGCCGAGGGCGGCGGGGAGCACAACGCCTGGACGCTGCGCAACACCGTCTTCATGACCTGGAACATGCTCCATCTCGCCCGCCTGCTGAAGGACGCCGGCGGCGTGCCCGCGTACGGCAACTCGACCCACGACTGGGACCTCTCCCACCCGGATCATCCGAATCCCGAGTACCGCTGAAAGCGAGCCATCGCATGCCCTCAGAATGCGGTCTCGCATACTCCTTATATGCGGTTTCGCATTCTTCCGCTCTGCGGAGTGATAACGTCTGGCCCCGGTGATCTCACCCCGCGATCTCAACCCCTTCCACTTCTCGGGCCCCCTGCCGCCTGAGGACATGATCGATCGCGATCCCGAGGCCGATGAGCTGCTCGCCCTGGCCGAAGGCGGCCATTCCTTTCGCCTCGTCGGCCCCCGGCGCTACGGCAAAACGACGCTGCTGCGCCGGGTCCTGGCGGCGGCGGAGCAGCAGGGCATGGCCACGGTCCTGGTCGATCTCCAGGACGTGCTGTCCATCGCCGAGATCGTCGTCCGCATCGAGCGCGGCTATGACCGGCTGAAGGGCCAGCTCAGACGGCACGTGGAGAGCTTCCTGCGCAGCTGGAACATCGGACTGGCGCTGGGCGGCGGCGGCTTCACGGCAACCCTGCAGCGCAACCCGAACGTGGATGCCGAGTCCGTGCTCCTGCGCCTGCTCGAGCTGCCCGCGGCCCTGTTCGAGCGCGACGGGACCACGAGCCTGATCGTCTTCGATGAGATCCAGGACGTGCTGGCCGTCGCCGGAGCGGATGGAAAGATCCGCAGCGTGATCCAGCACCAGACCGAGGCGGCGACCTACGCCTTCGCCGGCTCGGCCCCGGGAGTCATGCAGCAGCTGTTCGCCGATCCGAAGCGACCCCTCCTGGATCAGGCGGTGCCGCGACAGCTGGCTCCCCTCCCCATCGACGATGTCGGCCGCTATGTGACGGGCCGCTTTGACCAGACGGGGCGCGAGGTGGGCGCGGCCCTGGCGCCGCTGCTGGAATTCACCCGCGGCCATCCCCAGCGGAGCATGATGCTGGCCCACTATCTCTGGCAGCACACGGCGCGCGGTACGACCGCCGACGAGCGCGCCTGGGTCTCAGCGCTCGACCAGGCGGCGGCCGACGCGGCACCGCTGATGCAGGCCATCTGGCGGGCGCTCACGGTCAACGAGCGCCGGGTCGCGCGAGCGCTGGCGGTGGTATCGACTCCGCTGCACAGTGAGGAGACGGCGGCCGCGGTGGGCATCAAGCGCTCGAGCATCGGCAAGGCTCTGGAGGGCCTGGTCGCCAACGCCGATGTCATCTCGGCGGACGGCCGCCACCGGCTCACCGACCCGATGTTCGAATACTGGCTGCGCAACCGGGGCCTGATCCCGGCCGCCGGCAACGACTGAACGCCGCTCGGGAAGCGGCTCCGGGCCGGCGGTCCGCCGGGTTCAGGGCTTGAGCCGGCGCCCGCTGTGAAACAGCCAGGCGCTCCAGGCCACGGTCACGGCGGCCAGGATTGCGGTGATCCCGAGCGCGACGGCGACCGGGACGTCGCTGGTGCCGAGGAAGCCGTAGCGCACGGCCTGCACGAGGTAGAAGATCGGATTGGCGTGCGACACCTCGCTCCAGGGCGAGGGCAGCGAGGAAACGGAGTAGAACACCCCGCCCAGGAAGCTCAGCGGCACGATCAGGATGTTCTGCACGAAGCCGGCGTGATCCCAGGTCTTGGCGTAGATGCCGACGACCACGCCGAGGGAGGAGAACAGCGTCAGGCCCAGCGCGACACCGGCCACGAGCACCAGCGGATCGTGGATCGGCACGTGGGTGATCGGGAGCGCCAGCAGGAGCAGCGCAGCCCCGATCAGCAGGGCCCGGACCACGCCGCCGAGCGACAGCCCTAGATTGATCTCCCAGTTGCGCATCGGCGAGGCGAGAACGTCGTTGAGGTAGCGGTCGAAGCGGGCCTGGAAGACTGAGGAGGAGTTGTTGCTGTAGGCCGCCTGGACCATCGCCATCGTGATCAGGCCGGGCACGATGAACTGGCGGTAGTCAAAGCCGTCGACGTGGCGGATGCGCCCGCTCAGCGACAGGCCGAAGACCAGGATGAACAGGAAGGAGGCGACGACCGGGGCGGCCACCGTCTGAGTCCAGAGCTTCAGCACTCGCAGAACCTCGCGTCCGCCCAGCGAGATGAGCCCGCGCCGGCGCTCCAGCAACGTCGACGGGGTCGTCGGCCGGGTGGGTTCGTTGACGGCCGCGGTGCTCATGCGGCCATCGCCTTGACGTAGACATCAGCCAGCGAGTCGGCCTCGTAGGAGGCCAGCAGCCGGGACGGGCTGTCGCGGGCGATCAGCCGGCCGCCGCGGATCAGCGCGATGTCCTGGCAGAGCTCCTGCGCCTCCTCGAGGTAGTGCGTGGTGAGCAGGATGGTCGTGCCCTGCTCATGCAGGCGGCGGATGTACTGCCACAGCTCGATGCGGAGCTCGAAATCGACGCCGGCGGTGGGCTCGTCCAGGATCACCAGCCGCGGCTCGTGCATCAGCGCCCGGGCGAGCAGCAGGCGGCGGCGCATGCCGCCCGAGAGCATCGGCGCCCGCACGCCGGCCTTGGCGCGCAGGTCGAACACATCCATCATCTCCCGCGCCCGGCGCACGGCCTGCGGCCGGGGCATCCCGTAATAGCCGCCGTGGTAGACGAGCGTCTCCTCGACGTCCAGGAACCGGTCGAGGTTCACGTCCTGCTCGGCCAGACCCATCATCCGCCGCGCCTCGGGCTCGTGGTGCGGGCGCCCGAAGATCTCGATCTCGCCCGAGGTGACCCGGATCAGATTGCAGACCGCGCTGATCAGCGTCGTCTTGCCGGCCCCGTTGGGACCCAGCAGCCCAAAGAACTCCCCGTCGGGGATCTCCAGATCGAAGCCGTCCAGGGCCAGGAGGCCGCCGTCGTAGCGCTTGGTCAGCGCCCGGAGCGAGAGAGCGGGAAGCGAAGTCATCGGCATCGAGGCTAGTAGGGCGCCGAGGGTGTCCAGTCAGCGTCCAGCCCGCCCGGCCTCGCCTCAAGGGGGTCCTCCGGGCAACCGATGACCCGAGGGAGCGCCTGCCGTTCACTTGGCCGCCTGGCTCGCGGCCGATCCCGTCTCTCCGCTGATCGACCGTGAAACGTCTCGCCATAGGCCTCTGTGTCCTGGCCTGCGCCCTGAGCGCGCCGGCCGCGCACGCCGTCCCGCTCACGGGAACGATCACCGGCCGGATCACGAACGTCGGCTCATCGACGCTCACCGTCCAGACGGCCGGTCCGCGCATCGGTGAGGTCAACGCGCTGACCCGGGCGGCCGACGCGCTCGCCGCCGGCGACTACCCGTACGTGTGGGGCGGCGGCCATCCGCTGGCCGGGGTGGCCAGCGTCGGCGTGCGCGGTCCCGGCTACAACGGCCACCGGCGCGGCTTCGACTGCTCAGGCTCCATCGCGGCGGTGCTCTCCGCGGCCGGGCTGTGGCCCGCCGGGTCCGGTGTCCCCGGCGACTACGGGGTGATCCAGTACCTGGCCCGCAACGGGCTGATCAGCCGCGGTCCGGGCCCCGCCCCCACGTCCGTCAATCTCTACGACGACCCGGGCGTGCACATCTTCATGAGCATCGACGGGCGCTACTTCGGGACCTCGGACGGGGGCGGCGGCAACAGTCAGGGCGGCCCCACCTGGCTTGACGACAGCGCCGCGCTGTCCGCCAGCCACGCCTACCGGCGCTGGCACTTCCAGCCCTGGGTTCTGCGCAACCGCGTCATCTACGGCCACAGCTACACCTTCCAGACCGTCGCTCACCCGGAACTGGCCTACGGCGCCGAGACCGGCGAGCGGGTCACGGTCGGCTTCTCCGAGTGGCCGACGGGCAGCATGGGCCTCAGGCTGCTCACCTACGCCGGGGCGGCGACGCTCACCGGCACCGTGACGGCGATCGACGCCGCGACGCTGACCGTGCAGAGCGCGTCCGGCCAGACGGTCACGTTCGCCACCAGCCTCGTCGCCCCGCTCGTGGGCACCGTCCAGATCGGAGATGGCGTCCAGATCAGCTACAGCACCGACCCGGCCCAGCTCCTCGTCCCCCACGCCCTTCAGGTCACGAGCACGCCTCCGCCAAGCGGTCCGTCATCGCCGAGTAGCCCGCCGCCGAGCAGCCCGCCGCCGCCGGGTGGTCCGGCCGGCGCAGCCGGTTAGCAGCCGGCCTGTCCCCGGCCGACCGGTCAGCGGGCGGCCCAGCCGATCACGACATCCGGGCGCTGCTCGGGCACCCAGTGCGCGACCCCGTCGATCACCTCGACCTCGAGCCGCGGCTGACCGCGCACCGGGCCCGCCGCCACCCCCCGGGTGACGAGATCCCGCGCGCCGACCATCACCGTCGCCGGCACCTCGAGCCGGGACCGTGCATACCGGCCGCGCACGATCGGGAGGACCTCACGGGTCAGGAAGGTCCGGTACATGGCCACCGTCACCTTGGGTGGGACGTGCTGCGCGAACAGCTCAAGATCGTCGCCGGGCAGCGGGTCATGGCCGCGGCCGGCCTGGAGGATCGGGCGAATCATCCGCCGGGCCATCCGCCGGCCGGCCACCGGAAGGCTCACCGGCCCCTGGTATCCGAGCAGGGCCAGTTGCCGCGGGTGCGTCGGGACCCAGAGGTGCGGCACGCACAGGACCAGCAGCCGCTCGATCCGCTCCGGAGCTCGCAGCGCGGCGAGCTGACCGACCCAGCCGCCCCAGTCGTGGCCGATCCAGGTCACTCGCTCCACAGCGAGGGCGTCGAGCAGGGCCAGCAGGTCGGTGGCCAGCTGTTCCTTGGCGTAGCCCGTCCCGGGCGCCTGCGTCCAGCCGTGCCCGCGCAGATCCGGGACGATCACCCGATGGCGCTCGGCGAGCGCCGGAATCACCCGCCGCCAGGCCCACCAGTGCTGCGGCCACCCGTGCACCAGCAGGATCGGCGGTGCGCCCTGTGCCCCGGCGAGGGCGACGTGCGTCCGCAGGCCGCCGGCATCGAGGTACTCGTGCCGGACGCCGGGAAGGTCGGGAGGCGCCGCCATCGGCGCCTGATCCTACGCGGTAGGCAGCCGTGAGTCAGCCGCGCTTGCGGCCCGGTTGCAGCCCGCCGGCGACCACGGCCAGCACGAGCAGCTCGACGACCAGGTTGACCAGGCCGAGCGCCTGCGACCAGTTGCCGATGTCATCGGTGGAACCCGGGAGCCCGATGGTGCGGCTGGCCAGGAAGCAGAGCAGCGCCAGCAGGGTCACGCCGCCGGCCAGCTGCCATAACACCCGCAGTGGCCGTACGAGCAGCATGATGGCCATCGGCAGGCTGAACGCGACCAGCGCGAGCTGGAGAACGCCCACGTAAGCGGTCCCGGAGAGCGAGACGGAGCCATCGGTGAGGTGCACCACAGCGATGGCCAGCAGGCCCGCGGAGGCGAGCGGGGCTGGTCGCCGGTTGAGGACGGGGCCGGAGAGAGGAGTTGAGGTGATGGACATGACGCCTGCCGCTTTGTGGGGTGCGGGAGAGGCCGAACCTACCTGCGTGGGGTCGGGGGAAGTCGCGCCCGCGCGCATAAGAGATGAGCGCCAGGTATGCACGGGATGCCGGCCGGTTATGCGCGGGCGGCCCGCGCGAGCAGCTCCATCAGCGCGTCCACGTTCTTGGGTGGCTCGCCGATGGCCGGAAGGACCATCACGAACTCCCGGGGGAACGAGAGGTCAGTGACCGGCAGCTCATGAAAGCCGTGGCCGCGCAACACGCCCCGGCCGAGCAGCACCGGAGCCCGCCTCGCGCGCGCTTCACGGATCGCCGCCTGGGGAGTGCCCGCCTCCACCAATGGCGCCGCCAGCACCAGACCGCGCTCGCGCAGCACCGCCTCCACGGTCCAGCGAGAGTTGGAGCCGGCGTCACGCACGACCAGGCGGGTGCGCAGGAACTCGCGCAGCGAGACCTCGTCGCGCGCCGCCCAGGGGTGCGTGTCCGCCACCGCCAGCACGATCTCATCGGTGAGCAGCGGGCGTTCCCTGACGCCCGGGTACGGCGTGTGGTTGGGGCGACTGGCCGCCACCCCGAGATCGACCCGACCGTCGGCCACCATGTCCCGGACCACGCTCGAGTTCGCGGTCACCAGCTCGACGGCGAGATTGCTGTCGCCCAGCCGTCCGAGCAGCTCCGAGACCAGCGTGTCGGCGGCCGAGTGGCTGGCCGCCAGGCGGACCGGCCCGCCCGACCGCACCAGTCCGGAGACCACCTCGGAGACCCGGTCGAGCGCCTGGAGGACCCGCTCCGCCTCGTCGTACAGTCTCCGCCCGGCCGGGGTCAGCTTGACGCCGTGCGGCGAGCGCTCGAGCAGCTGCACACCGACGGACGCCTCGAGATTGTGCAGGCGCTTGGACACCGCCGGCTGCGAGATGCGCAGGCGAACCGCCGCCCGGCCGATGCCGCCGAGGTCGGCCGCGGCGCAGAAGGCGCGGAGCTCCTCGATATCCGGAGTCCGGTCGTGGCTCACGCCCGAATCCTAGGGTCACGTCCGGGCCGAACCGCCCCCCGCGAAGTCGGCCGCGGCCTGGCGCGTCCGGGGCCGGCCGGGACCATAACAGCCGGATATGAGCGCGGGCACGAACGGGCATGGCTTTCTGCGCCGGGATCACCCGTGGTCCCGGCGGCGGACGTAGCTTCGGCGGTGCCAACCACCATGTTCCCGGAGGACAGCCAGATGGCAATCACCGCCAAACCCACCGAGCCGGAACCCCCCGTGATGGACTACCACCGCGCCGAGGGCTTCACCGAGGCCGACCTGGCCATCGACCAGGCGACGGAGAAGGAGCGAGCGTGGAAGGACTGGATGCTGGTCGGCATAGGCCTGACCGCACTGGTGGCGGTCATCGCGATCATTCTGTCCTTCGTGGGCATCGCCCAGACCGACCAGGCCGGGACGGTCACCACCGCCGCCCCGGCCGCAGCGTCGGCCAAGCTGCCGGCGGGTCTGGCCCCGGCTCCGACCCTGGCGCAGGCCAAGGGCGTGCCCTATGAGATGTACCGCCCCGTCGATCCCACCCTGCCCGCAGTACCTGCCGGCCCGGTGAAGAGGTTCACCGTGTCGGTCATCCAGCACATCGTGCAGGTGGCGCCCGGCCTCGCGCCCGTACAGGCGTGGAGCTACACGGTTGATGGAGTCGCCTACCGCGGCACCGCGGCCTCGCCGCCGATGGTCGTCAACCAGGGCGACCGGGTGCAGATCACCTTCATCAACGGGACGGCCAAGAACGGCGTCGACATGGACCACTCGATCGATGTGCATGCCGCCGAACTGGCCCCGAACCTCAACTACGTGGACGTCGCCCCCGGGGCCAAGAAGGTCATCACCTTCACCGCCAAGTACGCCGGCGTGTTCATGTACCACTGCGCCACCCAGCCGGTCCTGATGCACACCGGCGCGGGCATGACCGGCATGCTGGTGGTCAAGCCCCGCCACCTGCCACCGGTCGCCAGGGAGCTGTGGCTCGTGCAAGGCGAGTACTACATCGGAGCGCCGGGCGGCCTGGCCGACATGGCCAAGATGACGGCCGAGAACCCGGACGTCGTCGCCTTCAACGGCTACGCCAACGAGTACAAGTACAACCCCATCAACGTGCCCGTCGGCCGACCGATTCGCCTCTACGTCCTGAACGCGGGCCCGTCCAAGTGGTCGGCCTTCCACGTGATCGGCGACCTGTTCGACACCGTCAATGAGGAGGGGGTCGTCAGCCACGGGGCACAGACGATCAATTTGGCCCCCGCCGAGGGCGCGGTCGCCACCCTGACCTTGCCGCAGACCGGGGACTACGCGTTCCTCAGCCACAACTTCGGCGACATGGTGAAGGGCGACGCGGGCCTCCTCCGCGCCGGCCACGCTCCCGTTCCACCCGTCACCGGTCCCGCGCCGTCCGGTGGCCGGGCCAGCGCCGTCCTGCCGAGCATGATCAGCTCAATGAGCAGCGCGAATTCCGCTCAGGCCGCGGCCCCGCAGGCGCCCACGGGCACCCTGGCGGTGACGCTCGGCGACATGTGGGTCAAGGCGCCGGTGGTCTCGACCAAGGCGGGGAAGGTCAGCTTCTTTGTCACCAACCAGGGCCAGATGACCCACTGGTTCGGGATCATGAAGGCGCCGGTCGTCCTCAGCCAGGGCAGCTTCACCGCCAAGCCGCTGGCCTCCTCAGCGCAGCTGAATCCCGGGCAGTCGGGGACCGTCAGCGCGACGCTCGCGCCCGGCCGTTATGAGCTGGTGTGCCTGATGCCCGGCCACTACGGCGCCGGCCAGCACCTGACCTTCACCGTCACGGGCTGAGCGCCACCGCACTGTCCATCCGGGAACGCGGACGCTGGGTCGGGCCCGTCCGGGCACCGGCCCAGCGGCCGTTGACGGCCCGTGAGGCTGGCTCAGAGGACGAGCGCGCCGTGCTTGCGGCTGGTGAGGAAGATGCGCTCGAAGGCGAGCTTGGCCCAGTGGGCCTGGGGCCCGGCCATCAGATGGGCGCTCGGCACCTTGCCGGTCCCGTTGCGGGCCAGCACGTGCTCGGCCTTGAAGATCACGCCGTTGTTGCCGGCGTCGAGCACGCAGATCGCGCCGAGGTCCTCGAGCGGCAGCAGGTCGTTGTGCGTCCCCTCGAGGTCGGCGGCGATGTTGTGCGCCGCGACCTTGGCCATCGTCTCGGTCATCTGGCCCGTCTTCGGCACGCCGGCGGGTACCGGCGTGGGATCGGGCGGGGCGATCGCGATGGCGACCCCGGCGGCGAATACGTCCCGGTGCGCCGGATGGCGGAACTGCTCGTCAACCGGCACGAAGCCCATCGGATTGGCCAGCCCGTCAGCCTGGGCAACCGCGGCGACGCCGGCGAACGGCGGCACGATCATGGAATAGGCAAAGGGCAAGGTGCGACCGCTCGCGAGCTCGATCTCGCCGTCGCGAACCTCCTTGATCACGGTGTTGGGCAGACCCTCGATTCCGCGCTTGTCGAAGAACCGTTCGATCATCTTCTGCGAGGCACCGACGCCCCCCAGCCCGAAGTGCCCCAGGAACGGCTCGGCGGTGATGAACGTGACCGGCGCGACATTCTCCAGCCCCGCCTTCCCTATCCGGTGGCGCACGTTGAGCAGGAACTCATAGGAGGCGCCGAAGCAGGAGCCGCCCTGGGCCGTTCCGATCACGACCGGCCCCGGGTTCTGCAGAAAGCGCTCCCACGCGTCCTTGGCCAGGAGGGCGTGCTCGAGATTGCAGACCGACTGGGTGAAGCCACCGTGCGGTCCGAGCCCGGTGATCTTCTCGAACGCCAGCCGAGGACCGGTGCCGATCATCAGCTTGTCGAACGTGAGCTCCTCCCCCGCCGTGGTTGTCACCACATGCTCGACGGGATCGATCGCCGCGGCCGCCTCGTTGATGAAGCGGATGCCCTTGCTGCGATACAGCGGCGCCAGCGGGAACGTGACGTCATCGGCGTCGCGAATCCCGAACGGAAGCCAGATCAGCGAAGGGATGAAGGTGAAGTCAGCCCGCGGGTCGAGGACCACGATCTCGTGACGATCGCCGAGCCGCTTGCGCAGCTCCAGGGCCGCCGTCAAGCCCGCGAAGCTCGAACCCAGGATGACGACTCGCTTGCGGCTGGACATTTGGCTCTCCTCCTTGTGCGCGGCCATCCCCTCAGACGACTGCACAACCGTGTAGTAGTGGTTCGGTGCCGACCATAGAACCGCCGGGGCCGCCTGTCAGGAGGGTTCAGCCGCAGGTCGCCGGGGTAAACTACTGAACAACTTACAAGCTGTATACTTGTATACTCCTTCCATGGACATCGGAGTGGACGAGATGACCAGACGAAGGCGAGGCAATGAGATGACCCCCCAGGTTCGCCACCGAGAGTTCCGCTTCCCCGTCACAGTGGCCTGGGACGGCGGGCGCAGGACCACCGCTCGGGTCGAGGGCAAGCCCGCGGTGGAGATCGCGACCCCCCCGGTGTTCCGCGGAACCGACCCCGGTATGTGGAGCCCGGAGGACACCTTCGTGGCCGCCGCCGCATCATGCCTGGCGGTCACGATCGCCGGCCTCGCTGAACGCGAGCACCTGCCGCTGCGCGATCTGTCGATCAAGGCCGAGGGCGTGGTCGGGCGCAGACCCGATGGTGCCTTCGGGTTCGTGCTCATCGAGCAGGCCGTCGAGATCGAGACCGACCCGGGACATGAGGAAGCCGTACGCGCGCTCGTGACCAAGGCCGAGGAGGGCTGCCTGGTGGCCGTCTCCCTCGATCTGCCGGTGGAGACGACCGTCCGGGTCCGGGTGCCGCTGACGGCGTCCTAGTACCCCGAGTCGGAAACCGGCGCCGCGTGCCTCCGCCCGTTGATCTGGGCCCCGCCCGGTGATAGGTTATTCACACCCAAACTGTAAAAAGCAGAGGCCCCATGCCGGCGACAGCCACACTCACGGCGGACACGCAACGCGCTGCGCGATGACGACGCTCGATCCGCTCCGCACCCTGGGAGAGCTCGTGACAGAGCGACCTGAGCGCGCCGCCCTGTTCGAGCGGCTGCGGCTCGATTACTGCTGCGGCGGCACGCAGACGCTCGCCGAGGCCTGCCGCCAGCGCGAGCTCGAGCTCGACGATGTCCGTGCCCGGCTCGAGGCCGCTGACGCGACGGGCGCCGAAGGCGATGGCGTCGAGCGCACCGACTGGCGCCGCGCGAGCCTCGCCGAGCTGTGCGCCCACATCACCACGACCCATCACGACGGCCTGCGCGAATCGCTGCCGCGGATCGCGGGGCTGCTCTCCACCGTGGTGCGGGTGCACGGCGGCGGACACCCCGAGCTCCGCGGTCTCCAGCAGGCCTTCACCGAAGTCCGCGAGGAGCTCGAGCCCCATCTGGCCCGCGAGGAGAGCACGCTCTTCCCAGCCTGCATCGGACTCGAACGCGACACCATCGCCGTCCCTGAGGCGCTGCTGGAAGAACACGAGCGCGAGCACGCGAGCGTCGGCGTTCAGCTGGCCGCGCTGCGTCGGCTGGCCGGCGACTACTGCCCCGAGCAGGCGCTCTGCGGGACCCACCGTGCCCTGCTCGACGCGCTGGCCGGATTCGAGCGCGACCTGCACCAGCACATCCATGAGGAGAACAACGTCCTCCTCCCGCGAGCGCGCGCGATGAGCGCTCTCGCCGCCCGCCCTTCGCGCCGCCCGGGTGAAGCCCGCGAGCTTCCCGGTGAGCTGACGACGACCCGGGGCCGGCGCCGCACCACCGACACGCCGTCGCTCCCGCCCTGCTGCGAGACCTGGATCGTCGAGCAAGCCCGCTCCTGGGTGACACGCCGCCCCGGCCCGGGGGCCCCACCGCAGTAGACCAGGCCATGGCCTCCGGAACGCTCACCGTCGATGAGCTGGAGCGCTGGTGGAACGGCGGTGCTCAGTGGCGAGTCGTCGACATCTCCAAGCGGCACGCGGTGGTCGACCTGTGCAGCTGCACGGGGGAGCCACTCGAGCGTGTCGAGACCGCAGACCCCGCCGTGATCGCCTATCTCCGCACCGCCCACTGCGACCCGCACTGACGGCATGGACCCGCCCGCCCGCCTGGCGATCCCCACGTGCGCCGGATGCGGGGCGATGCGCGAGTACGAAAGCTGCACCGGCAGCTGCTCGGAGCGCAGGCTCGAGCTGGTGAGCGCGGGTGACTACGACACGCTGACCGTCGCCGGCGCCGCGCGCCGCGCCCGCATCGCCGCCTATACCGACGTCGTCGAGGAACTGGCGCTCAGCGATCCCGGGCCGGACCAGCTGCGAAGCGCCTACGAAGGTCTGCGGGAATCGGCGCGGTCCGCGCTGCGCCACCACGGTCCGGAACTCGGGAGTGGTGATGAGGATCCGCCGGCATCGGTCGACACCGTGGTCGTCTGGCGGTGCCCTGAGTGCGGCGGCCTGGATGCTCCGCAGCCCTGTATCGGAGTGTGTGTCTGGCGGCCGGTGGAGTGGGTGAGCGCCGAGTTGTGGGGGAGTGAGCGCGCCCGGTCCCTGGTCGATCGCCGGCGTGAACGGTCGCTGGCCGGCCTGCTGGGACGACTCGCGTTCGCGACGCCACGCGAGGGCGAGTGGGAGCGCACCTGGCGGACCCTGCGCACCGAGGCGCAGCTCGCCCGCAGGGGCGCTGAGGAATGAGCACCGCACGAGCGTCAATGACCCGTGTATGGCGGCTGACGCGCGCACTTGCGCTCTCTGTCCGGAGGAGTACGGTGAAGAGGCGGGTTGGGCCGGTGTCGCTCTTAACGAGGGGTTATCCGTAGGAGGTCGAAGCGATGGGAGTACAGGACCAAGCACCGTCTTCTGCGGAGGGGGCTGAGGCCGGCCTCTCCGAGGCGCAGATCGCTGTTCACTGGCGTGAGGAGGAGTACTTCCCGCCGCCGCCGGCATTCGTCGCACAGGCCAACGTCTCCGACCCGGCGATCCTCGAACGGTTCAGCGAGGAACACTTCCCGGACTGCTTCACCGAGTATGCGGACCTGCTCACCTGGGATCGCAAGTGGGACACGGTGCTCGACACGAGCAACCCGCCGTTCTGGAAGTGGTGGGTCGGCGGCCGCCTGAACGCGTCGGTCAACTGCGTCGACCGGCACCTCGAGTCACGCGGGGACCACAACGCGATCATCTGGGTCCCGGAGCCCGAGAACGATCAGACCCAGGAGATCACCTACCGGGAGCTGCACGGCCGCGTCAACGAATTCGCGGCGCTGCTCCGGGAGTTTGGCCGGGCCGAGACCGGCGACCGAGTCACGTTCCACCTGCCGATGGTGCCCGAGCTGCCGGTTTCGATGCTGGCCTGCGCCCGGCTTGGAGTGATCCACTCCGAGGTGTTCGGCGGATTCAGTGGCACCGCCTGCGGTCACCGGATCGTCGACTCGGGGAGCAAGATCCTGGTCACGATGGACGCCTACTACCGCAACGGCGAGCTGATCGATCACAAGGCGAAGGCCGACGAGGCGCTCGCCGCCGCGCATGAGGAGGGGGTCGAGATCGAGAAGGTGCTCGTCTGGCGCCGGATCCCGGGGGAGTACCACTCCCAGAGCCCGATGGTGGAGGGGCGTGACTTCTTCATCGACGAGCTGCTCGAGGACTACCGCGGTCAGCAGGTCGAGCCGGTCTCCATGCCCGCCGAGGCGCCGCTGTTCCTGATGTACACGAGCGGCACCACCGGCCGGCCGAAGGGCTGCCAGCACAGCACGGGCGGCTATCTGTCGTATGTGGCCGGCACCTCGAAGTACTACCAGGACATCCACCCCGACGACACGTACTGGTGCTTTGCCGACATCGGCTGGATCACCGGCCACTCCTACATCGTCTACGGACCGCTGGCGCTGGGAACCACGAGCGTCATGTACGAGGGCGTTCCGACGTACCCGGATCCGGGGCGGCCGTGGCGGATCGCGGAGCGGTTGGGCGTGAACATCTTCCACACCGCGCCCACCACGATCCGGATGCTGCGCAAGCTCGGTCCCGAGGAGCCCGCCAAGTACAACTACCACTTCAAGCACATGACCACGGTCGGCGAGCCGATCGAGCCCGACGTCTGGCGCTGGTACTACGAGTTCGTCGGCAAGGGCGAGGCGGCGATCGTCGACACCTGGTGGCAGACCGAGAACGGCGGCTTCCTGGGCAGCACGCTGCCCGGACTGCAGCCGATGAAGCCCGGCAGCTGCGGGCCGGCCGTGCTCGGGATCTATCCGGTCATCTACGACGAGAACGGTGAGGAGGTCCTGAAGGGGAGCGGCAAGGCGGGAAACATGTGCATCCGCAACCCGTGGCCCGGCATCTTCGAGGGGATCTGGGGTCAGCCCGAGCGCTTCGTCGAGACCTACTACGCGCGTTACAACCGGGATAAGAACAGCAAGGACTGGCGCGACTGGCCGTACTTCTCCGGCGACGGCGCGGTGCAGGCCGCCGACGGCTACTTCCGGATCCTCGGTCGCGTCGACGACGTGATCAATGTCGCCGGGCACCGCCTGGGCACCAAGGAGATCGAGTCGGCCAGCATCATGGTTCCGGAGATCGCCGAGGCGGCCGCCGTTCCGGTGATCGATGAGCTCCGCGGCAAGATCGTGGAGGTGTACGTGGCCCTGAAGCCGGGGTTCACCCCGAGCAAGGAGATCGAGCAGAAGGTCAGCGATGCGATCGACAAGGAGATCGGGAAGATCGCCCGCCCCAAGAACGTATGGATCGTGCCCGACATGCCGAAGACGCGCTCGGGCAAGATCATGCGACGGGTGATCGCCGGGATCTCGAACTTCGCCGACGTCGGCGACACCACCACCCTGGCCAACCCCGAGATCGTCGACGACATCCGCCACCACGTCCAGAGCGAGAAGGTCGCGCGCGGCGAGACCCCGCGCGAGCTATCGGACAGCGAGAAGCAGGAGATCGCCGCCTTCGGCCACGCTGACTAGGGCCCCAGAAAGACAACTCCAGTCGTCGCTCGGGCCACCGCCCGGGCGTAGCCGGCGCTCGTCACTCCGGCAACAGCCCCGCGCAGCCGGCGAACTCCCGCAGCGTCGAGGCGGTCTCGGCGCAGCGGCAGAAGCCGTCGGGGTTGCCGTCTTCAAGCGCCGCCCAGCAGACCATGTCGGTCAGGCTCATCGCCGCCTGGGCGAGCTGGGGGAGCATCGGCAGCGGCGAGCGCTCAACCTCGCGTCGCAGCTGATGGACGGCGACGGTCAGACCCTCGCCGCCGGTGGGTTGCAGCTCTCCGAGCAGGGCCGAGAACTGCCCGATGAGGTACTGCTGGGTCATCGGAAGTCCGTGTTGGGTCTCCGAGCGTAGCTCGCGGTGACGGGTTCCACAACGGCGTCTAAGCGACCTGCGGACACTCGGTCGCGAGGGCGGCTGCGCCGGGAATAGGATTGACCGCGACGATGCGCTTCGGGGTACGACTGGCCGCGACGGCGGCGCTGCTGCTGAGCCCGCTGGCCATGCCGAGCGGGGCCGCCGCGCTGAGCAGCTCCTCACCCGGCTTCCTGCATGCGGGACCGGTGGGAGGGCCCGCCCGCATCCACCAGATCTACGATGCGCACGGACGCCAGGTCCTGTTGCGCGGCGTCAACGTCGACGGGCTGGTCGACTACTACCGGCCGGATCTGCGCCGTTCGTATCCGATCGACCCGACCCGATACGCCCGCGGGGCCTGCCCCCGGAACGACCCGAGCGTCGAGGGCGTCGTGCTCTGCCGGCGGGACTTCACCCAGATGCGCCCGCTCGGCTACGACTCGATCCGGCTGAACGTCTCCTGGAGCCTGCTCGAACCCTCCCCGGGGCACATCGACGGCCGCTACATCAACCGCATCGCCCAGGTGGTCGGGTGGGCCCGGAGCGCCGGCCTGTACGTGATCCTGGACATGCATCAGGACGCCTGGAGCAAGTACCTGTACTCCACCCCCTCCGACCACTGCACCGCGCCCTACCAGCCGATTCGCGGCTATGACGGCGCGCCCCGCTGGGCGAGCATCCACACCCAGCCCGTGTGCGCGCTGAACGGCACCCGCGAGCTCGACCCCGCGGTTGAAGAGGACTTCGCCAAGCTCTTCCAGGACGCGAAGGCGCCCGATGGCGTCGGCCTGCGTGAGCACTTCACCGCGGTGGTGGCGGCGCTCGCCCGCCGCTTCCGCAACGATCCGACGGTCGCAGGCTACGACCTCCTCAACGAGCCGACCTTCTTCAAGGTCCCCGGCACCGACGCGTCGGTGCTGCTGCCGTTCTACGCGAAGGTGATCGCCGGCGTACGGCACCGCGTGCCCGGCTTCCGCCAGCTGTTCTTCATCGAGCCCGGCGCACTGCGCGATGTCAGCGACCGCAGCAACATCACGGTCAGCTGGTCCAGTTACAGCCGCTATCGCAACGTCGTCTACGCGCCGCACGTGTACACGCGTACGTTCACCCCGCGCTGGTTCCCGATGAACGGTGGCTACCGGAGCGCGGTCGCCGACACCCGGCACCTGGGCCTTCCGCTGTGGGTCGGGGAGTTCGGCTCAAACCCGGCGGACACGGCGACGGTCCTCACCGCCCATTACCGCGAGCAGGACGTGTTCGGGCTGGGCGGTTCGCTGTGGCTGTGGAAGGAGAACGCCAACGACATCAATTCCCATGCCTTCTGGGGCGTCTACGGCCCCCCGTTCGGGCCCGGCGTTCCGCAGCGCGACCGGATCCGTCTAACTTCGCGGACCTACCCGCTGTACACGGCCGGGAACCTCCAGCGCCTCACCTACGACGCCACCACGGGGCGCTTCCGCATGCTGGCCACAGCGCGGCCCGTGCCGTTCGGCGATGCCTCACGGGCGACCGTCCTGTTCATCTCCGGCCCATCGCGTTCACGCGTGCGCGTGCGGGGCGCCCGGGTACGGCTGATCCGGCTGGGACGCGCGCGCGAGGCCCTCGTGTTCCCGCGCGGAGGTGCCTACAGCGTCGCGGTGGGGTAGCGCCGCCGAAGAACGGACCGCGAATTCCACCTGTCGGCGGCTAGTAGATGCACACGCTCGGAATGTAGACGCGCACCTGGGCCGAGTTCGATTTCCCCGCGCTATTCGTCGCCGTCAGCGTCAGATCGTGAGTGGTCCTCGGTCCAGGAGAGTTGTAGCTGAGAAACAGCTTCGGAGAGAGTTGCGTGGAGACCTGCGTGGCCGGCGCGCCGTCAACGCTGTCGGTCCAGCTGTAGCTCAGCGCCAGCGGTGGAGTGCTGGGGTCGCTGGCGGTAGCCTGGAACTGGACGTTCGCGCCGTAGCTGCCGTCTGGGAAAGACGACGGGCAGAAAGTCTGGCCGTCGGACGGGCTCGTGATCGACACGCTCGGCGATCCGGGCGGCACCGGCGCCAGGACCCGGATCGTGATCTGGTCGCTGGCCGACTTCCCGTCGCCGTTGGTGGCCGTGACCTTGATCGTGTGCAACCCGACCGTGCCCTCCGTGTGACTGATGCCCGATCCGGTGCCGATCTGGCTTCCGTCCTCGGTCCACACGATCGCCCCGCTGGGCAGCGTCCCGTCGATCGGGTCGCTCACGTCCGCGCTGTAGCTGACCGACGTCCCCTGCGTGAAGCTGGCCAGATTCGCCGGAGCGGTGATGTGGACGCTCGGCGGTGAGACGTAGGGCGGCGCCCCGAGCCCGTACTCGATGTAGAACCAGTGCATGTTGGGGCCGCTGGGGTCGTTCTGCACCGTCTCAGCGGTCATGACCAGCGATTGCGAGGTCCGCCCGGGCCGCAGGCTGTAGTAGTCGCCGGTCTCGAACGGGCCGCCCGCCGGATCGGCGTAGTAGAACTGCTCGCTCGGGGTCAGGAAGCCGGCCACCGGCTGCGCGTTCTGGTTGTCGGCCGAGGTCCGGAAGGCCAGGCCGACGTCCCCGGCTCCGTCGGTCTGCAGCGCCGGCCAGCCGAAGGCAAGCGTCGGGTTCCAGATCCACCGCTCGCCAACCTCGGACCAGGTGTTGGTGTCGAACTTGGTGATCAGGATCGCCGGCTCGTTGAAGACGTGATTGAGCGTCGGAGTGCTGGTCGAGCAGTTGGCGGTGCAGTAGGCGCGCCCCGTCCCCTGCGCCAGGTACAGGATGTTGCCGCTCACCGTCGAGCTCTCAACCTCCCCGGGGAAGATCCCGTACCGGTCATACCAGTTGCCGCCGTCAGTCCCGTTGATCGCGTTGTCAAAGATCGGGACCGAGGAGTGGTTGATGTCGTGCCTGAACAAGGTTCCCGAGAACGGCGCCCACGACCAGATCCGGGCCTGGCTCAGGCTGTTCGCGCCCGTGAAGTAGGTGGTCGTCGTGCCGAGCCCCTGCGCGGCCGTGCGCGCGCCGTTATCGGTGATGTAGCTGAGCGTCACCGTGCCGCGCGCGGCCAGCTGAGCCAGGGAGATGCGGGCCAGCAGGTTGCCGGCATTCCCACAGATGATGTCGACCCCCCAGTTCATGTTCCACGGATTCACGGACAGGTCACTGCGGTCAAACCAGGCGTTGCCCGGTTGGCCTATGAGGCCGGGTGTGACGTCCCAGTAGGTCCAGGCGGCGCCCGGGTTTGTGGCGTTGGCACGCAGCGCCTGCGGAGTGGCCACGGCGATCCGGATGCGGTTGTAGACCCCGTCGGACCGGCAGACATTGTGCGGCGGGTTCTGGTTGTCGGAGACCAGGCACGACTTGCTGCACCAGTACTGGCTGACCCACACGAACACGTTGTAGGAGGGGGAATAGGAGACGAGCTGGTCACAGCAGTACGCCAAGCCCTGATCTGGGAGCACGCTCGAGGGGTCGAACCGTGTCCACGTGCGACCGTTGTCGGTCGACAGCCCGTCCCACGTGTTTCCCGTGTACCAGCCGACGCCTACGTTCGGCGCGATCGCGGCGGTGGGTTCCGTCGGGCTCCCCCGGAACGGGACGACACCGACGTCGGAGTTGCGGAAGAAGCTGAGCGGAGTGCTGGCGATCGTCGCGAACGGGTTGCTGGCGGGGGTGTTCACCGCCAGGCCGTGCCGGTCAGCCCCGAGCGCGCTGCCGCCGCCGATCGACTTGGGCCGGATCAGCCTTCCCAGGGGAATCGGTTTGAGGACACCCTCACCCTGCCCGGGAGAGATATTCGGAGGCGCCACCTTGGGAAAGCCGCTGCCGCCCTGGTGGCTGACCAGCCGGCGAGTCGCCACCGGCCTCGCGCAGCGGCTCCCCGCCCGCCGCAGCAGCGCACGTTCGGCCAGCGTGAGCAGCGCCAGCGGCCTGCGCACGAGGCCCCGCGGGATCCGGCTGCCGCGCCACGTGTTCGGAGCGCCAAGCGAATTCAGGAACACGTCGGCCGCTGCCAGCGCCGCGCACGTCCGCTTCGTCCGCGCCAGCCGCGCGGCGCGCCGCGCGGCGTTCAGCAGGGCCAGCCGGCGGCCCCGCGCGAACCGCGAGATCGGGATCGTGCCGGCCTGGCGGCCGGCGCTCTGGATGTTCTGCAGGGCCGTGGCGGACCTCGCCCCTGGAGCCGCTGCACGCGCCGGCGTTGTCGCTCCGAACACCAACACCAGCGCACAGACGAGGGCAATGACGAGAGTGACACGTCGCCATCCTGGTGCTACGACAAACGGGGCCCCGGTGCCCACGGGCGCACCCTACCTCCGGCGAGCCGCCCCCCGGCAGGGGCCTCAACGTCTATTCGAGGGCGGTTTCTACGGATAGGGGTGCCCGCCGGAGGCCGGCGGGCACCCGTGTCTTCTCACTCGTAGGCCAGCGCGCTCAGGGGGTCGAGCCGGGACGCCCGGCGTGCCGGGGCGACGGCCGCGACCATCCCGGCCAGCACCGCGATGACCACGAATGCGACCAGCGAGCCGAGCGGCAGCGCGAACTGCAGCCCGTCCCCGCTCAGGGCCGCGGTGACCAGGGCGGCCAGGAACAGGCCGACGGCGATCCCCAGCGTGGCCCCGAGCAGCGCGGTGACGATGCTCTCGTGGCGGATCATGCGCCGCACCTGGCGGCGGGTCATCCCGACCGCCCGGAGCATGCCCAGCTCGCGCGTGCGCTCGAACACCGACAGCGCGAGCGTGTTGACGATCCCGAGCAGGCTGGCCAGCACCGCCAGCGCCAGCAGCACATAGATCATGGCCAGCATCTGGCTGACCCAGTCCAGCTGCTTGGTCGCGAACGCCGCCGGCGAGTACACCTGCACGCCGGGGAACCCGGACAGCCGGGCCCGCAGCGCGGCGGCGGCACCCCGGCCGGTGGCCATGACGAACGTCAGGCGGTCACGCGCCCCGGGGAACACCGAGCGGAACATCGATGTCGAGACGGTGATCGGCCCGAGCCCGAGCGCTCCCCACTTCGGGGGAACGTCGATCCCCCGCAGGACGAGTGCCAGCGAGCGCCCGTCGGCCAGGCCGACCCGGAAGCGACTCCCAGTGACCAGGTGGTGTGAGCTGGCGAAGGCCGCGTCGACGATCGCGCCGCTGCCGTCGAGCGTCCGTAGCGCCGCGTCCGAGCCGGACTTCCAGTCATACCGGTAGGCCGCCCCGATCGAGCTCGGCACGACACCGTTGATCGTGACCGTGCGGCCAAAGGCCCGGACCTGGTCCTGAGCGATGCTGGACGTGCTCCTCACCCCGGATGCGCCGCTGATCGCGCCGGCCACGCCCGGGTCGATCGGCGAGTTGCCATCGCTGGCCGCCACCACATATCCGGCCTTGATCTGATGCTCGAGCGTGCCGGTCGTCGACTGCCGCAGGCCAGAGGCGATCACCGACACGAACACGACCAGCGCGACGCCGATCATCAGCGCGGCCGCGGTCGAGGCGGTCCGGGCCGGGTTGCGCATGGCGTTACGGCGCGCCAGCCCTCCGGGCGCCCCGCCCAGCCGCTCGGCCGGACGCCCGAGCACCGACGCCAGCCGGGCCGCGATCCGCGCCGACAGCAGCGCCACGGCGATGAACAGCAGCAGGCAGCCGGGCACGATCAGGGCAAACCGCGTCCCGGTCGCGATACCACCAGCGAACATGCCGGCCACCAGCAGCCCGAGGGCGACCCCGGCCAGCCCGTTGGCCAGCCACCGGATGCGGCGACCGGAGCGCGGCGCCTGGGCCAGCCCGCCCTCGCGCAGCGCGACCACCGGCGAGATCCGGGTCGCCTTGAGCGCCGGCCCCAGGCCGGCCAGGGCGGTGACCAGGACCCCTACGAGCATGGCCACGATCACCGTGTGGATGGCGAACACCGTTCCGGCCTGCGGGAGCGCCAGGCCGAGCGAGCGCATCAGGGAACTGAGGCCCCCGGCCAGCCCCAGCCCGCCGAACAGCCCCACGAGCGACGCCACGACGCCCATCACCAGCGCTTCCAGCAGCACCGACCCCAGCACCTGACGGCGCGAGGCGCCGACGGTGCGGAGCATCGCCAGCTCCCGGGAGCGCTGGGCCACCGTGATCGACAGCGTGTTGAAGATCGTGAACGCGCCCACGAAGATCGCGATGCCGCCGAAGGCCAGCAGGGCGATCTCGATGATCGAGATGAACTGCTTGAGCCCGGTCAGGGTGAAACGGTCCTGGGCGGCCGCGCTCTGCACCTGCGCCGAGGCCGGGATCACCCGCGACAGCGCCTGACGCAGCGCGCTCGTCGTCACCCCACGCCGCGCGGCGATGAGGATCGAGTCATAGCGGTCGCTCTCATCGAACAGGCGCTGGGCGCTGCCCAGATCGAACACGGCGAACGTCGCGCTGCCGATCGAGTTGACCGCCCCGAAGGTGGCGATGCCCGACACCGTGAACGTGCGCACCGGGCCGCGGCCCTCGATCCGGACCTGGCCGCCCACCCCGACGGGCAGCTTGGCCGCGGTGCCGGCGTCGATCACGACCTGGTCGGGAGCGACGGCGAAGTGCCCGGCGCTCAGCCGGAACGGCGTCAGCCGGTGTGCGCCGGGCGCGGTGGCGTCGAATCCGACCCCGAAGTACGGGCCGTGCCCGACCACCGACCCGCGAGCGTCGATGATCCGCGTCTGGGTGTTGGTCAGATCGCCGATCGCGGTGGCGACCTGGGGCAGGGCGCGAACCCGCCCGAGCAGCGAGGCCGGGATCGTCGGCGGCGACGCGTTGCCCTGCTGCGAGAGCTTGAACGCCGTCCGGGCGTCGATGACCGCGTCCGTTCCCCGATAGGAGGAGCTGGTGAGTGAATCCGCGGCGTGGCGCAGCGTGTCCGACAGCGTGAACGCGGCGCTCACCATGCCGACGCCCAGCACGACGGCCAGGCAACTCAGCAGCGTCCGCGCCCGCCGGGCGGCGATCGCCTTCAGTCCGAGGCGCGTCATCGCGACACCTCCGACATCAGCTCGAGCACCCCGGCCTCGGTCGGGCGGTGCAGATCGGACACCACCTGCCCGTCGGACAGGTAAAGCACGCGATCTGCGGTGGCGGCCGCGCGCGGGTCGTGGGTCACCATCACGGTCGTCTGGCCGTGGGTGCTGGCGGCGTCCCGGAGCAGCCCGAGGATCTGCTGCCCGCTGCCCGAGTCCAGGTTTCCGGTCGGCTCATCCGCGAACAGCACCGTCGGCTCGGTGACCAGGGCCCGCGCCACCGCGACTCGCTGCTGCTGACCGCCCGACAGCTCGGCCGGCCGGTGGTGGCGTCGGTCGGCCAGCCCCACCGTGGCCAGCAACTCGGCCACCCACGCCCGGTCCGGCTTGCGGCCGGCCAGCTGGAGCGGCAGCAGCACGTTCTCCTCCGCGCTGAGCATCGGCAGCAGGTTGAAGGCCTGGAACACGAACCCGATATGGCGCCGGCGCAGCAGTGTGAGCTGCTTGTCGCTGAGGCCCGTGATCTCCCGTCCCCCGATCGACACCGATCCCGAGGTCGGGGCATCGAGTCCGGCCAGGATGTGCATCAGGGTCGACTTGCCGGAGCCGGAGGGCCCCATCACCGCGGTGAACTGGCCCGCGGGCACGTCGAGCGAAACGCCCGCCACGGCCTCCACGGCGGACTCGTCAGTGCCGTAGCGGCGGGTCACCCGGGTGGCCGAAACCGCGGGCGGCGGATCCTCGGCGAGCAGGCCCGGATCGAGGGCGAGCTCGGTATCGGTGGTCGTACTCATGCGTGGTTCTCCTTCTCGTGTGATGGTCATGCGGCAAGGGCGGGTTGCAGCTGCTGGCCGATCCGGGCGACCGAGGCGCTCAGGGCTCCGGCGGCCAGCACGGTCTCGAAGGCTCGGGCGAGCAGGCCACCCAGCAGCCCGCGCCCGCTGACCGAGACCGAGGCGCGGACCTCGCTGCCCCCGTCGACGGGCGAGAGCAGGTACTCGGCGCCGATCGAGACGGGGCCACTGGCCACCAGCGACAGCGCCTCGGGGGCCGCCTCACGGATCTCGACGTCGAACTCCAGCCCGCGGCCGGCGAGCGATCCCCGGACGCGGGCCCGCGTCCCGGCCTCTAGCCGGTCGCCGTCCAGCTCGAGCACCTCAAACGGGATCGGGGCCCAGCGCGCAATCGCCTCGGGTTCGGTCAGCAGCTCGAGTACATCCTGAGGCGTGCCCGCCACCCATTTCTCCACCGTCCAGGTCTTCATGGCTCCCCCTTGTCCCGGCCTGCGTCAAGTCAGTGGTGAGAAGCTCTCACGAGCGCAGCCCCTTGTCGTCAGCTGAGCGGGTGATCGCTCGTCACCGCCGGGCTGATTTCGGACACACCCCTCAGGAGGACGGCCGTCATCGATCTGAGGACACGTGTCCTCCTCAGGGAGGAGGCGAAGTCAGCCTCTGATACGACGCGCAAGGGGTTGCCCGGCGATACCGTGCGGCTCGTGGAACGCCGGCCGAACCTGTGGGCGCGCGCGCGGGCGATGAATCCGGTCACCGTCGACGTCGTCGTGGCCACGGTGCTGGTCGTGGTGGCGGGGGTGACGGCGGCCGCCGGGCCGAATGCCGATCCACTGACCGTGCTCGCGGCCGTCACCGCCTGCGCCACCGTCGCCGGGCGCCGGCGCTTCCCAGCCGCGATGACGGTCTTGGGCGCGGTCGGCATCAGCGTGTTCACCGTCTCGACCGGCACCGTGCACGCCACGGTCGAGCCCCTGGCCGTGCTGCTCGACTACTACATGCTCGGCCGCCTCTCCACCGGGCGTGACCGGCCGGCGGTGGACGCCGTGCTGCTCACCCTGGCGATCCCGGCGATCTCCCTCAGCCCCGGAAACTCGAGCTTCAGCAACATCGCCGCGACCTGGGCCCTGTTCGTCGCCGTGCCGTTCGCCGGCGGCCGGGCAATCGGCTCCCGCGCCGCGCTGACCCGGGAGCTGCGCGACAAGGCGGAGCGCCTCGAGCGCGACCAGGCGGAGCAGGCGCGACGCGCCGCCATGGAGGAGCGCAGCCGGATCGCCCGCGAGCTCCACGACGTCGTGGCTCACAGCGTCAGCGTGATGGTGATCCAGACCCAGGTCGCTCGCCGCGTGGCCGCCGAGGATCGCGACGCGGCCAGGCGCGCGCTGCGCTCGGTCGAATCATCCGGTCGTGACGCGCTGACGGAGATGCGACGGATGATGGGCGTGCTGCGCCACGGCGATCCGGAGCTCCCGGGCGCCACGGCGCCGGCGCTGTCTCAGCTGAGTGCTCTGCTCGCGCGCGCCCGGGCCGCCGGCCTGCCCGTCGAGCTGCAGGTCGTCGGTGAGCCGCGCGAGCTCTCCCCCGGCCTCGACCTGGTGGCGTTCCGCGTCGTTCAGGAGGCGCTGACCAATGCGATCAAGCACGCCGGCCCCGCCCGGGCGTTCGTCCGGCTCGCCTTCACCGCCGACGCGCTCGAGCTGGAGATCCTCGACACCGGCCGCGGTCCGGCGCCCGCCGACGCCCGCCTGCCCGGCGCCGGGCAGGGCCTGGTGGGCATGCGCGAGCGGGTGACCCTGTACGGCGGCGAGCTGCAGACCGGGCGACGGCGCGGAGGCGGGTTCCAGGTCCGGGCGCGGATCCCGCTGCGCGAGACGGTGGCCGCATGAGGTCCTCGACGACGATGATCATTCGTGAGCGCTGGCTCGATCCGATGCTGGCCGCCGTTCTTCTGGTCGCCTACACGGTGGACATCGCGACCGCCCGGGACCGCCACGGCCCGCTCGTGCTCAACCTTCTGCTGATCGCGGCGATCACGCTGCCGACCGCGTGGCGACGCCGCGCACCGCTGGCCTTCGTGTTCGTCGTGATGATCCTGGCTGTCGTGATGGGCACCGTGCTGACCAGGGTCACCTCCCACGTCGTCCCTCTGTATCTGCTGTTCCTGCCTGCCTACACGGTCGCCGTGCACGAGCCGCGCCGGCGGGCGCTGGTCGGCCTCGCCGTCTGCCTGGTGGCTGGGTGGGTGCTCGACGCCGTTTCGCATACCGGCGTCGGGGACTACGTATTCACGGCCGGCATGTCGACCGCATCCTGGACGGTCGGCCGAGCGCTGTGCGGCCGCCGGCTGTTGAACGAGGCGCTGCACGACAAGACGCAGCGGCTCGGCGCGGAACGTGAGAGCCGCGAGCGGCTGGCCATCGCCGACGAGCGAACCCGGATCGCCCGCGAGCTCCATGCGATCGTCGCCGGCAGCATCAGCGCAATGGTCGTGGAGACGGAGGTGGCCGAGCGGCTGCTCGACTCGGATCTGGACGGGGCCGATGCGGCGATGGCCGCCGTGGAGCAGGCCGGCCGGCAGGCCCTGTCGGAGATGCGCCGGATCCTCGGCGTGCTGCGGCGCCCCGACGCTCCGGCGGAGCTGGCGCCCCAGCCGGGAGTCGGACAGATCCACCGGCTGGTGGAACGCGCGCGGGAGAGCGGCCGCGAGGTCGAGTTCGCGGTTCACGGAGATCCGGGGCCGCTGCCCGCCAGCGTAGATCTCGGCCTGTACCGGATCCTTGAGGAGGCGCTGGCCGCGGCCACCCCGGGACGCCTCGAGGTGCGGCTGGACTTCGCCCCGGGCGGTGTCGAGCTGGAGGTCAGCTTTCCCGGCGCGGCCACCGCCGGCTGGCCGACGCTCGCCATGCGAGAGCGGGTCGCGCTCTGCGCGGGCGAGCTTCACCTCGACGGCGAGCGGCTGCGGGTCCGCCTCCCCAGGATGCTCGAGGGGGCGCTGGCGTGACCGTGCGCGTCCTGATCGCCGATGACCAGGAGCTCGTGCGCACCGGCTTCCGGCTGATTCTCAACTCCGAGGCCGACATCGACGTGGTCGCCGAGGCGACCAATGGGCGCGAGGCGGTGGACATGGCCCAGGCGCTCCGTCCCGACGTCGTTCTGATGGATATCCGGATGCCCGAGCTCGATGGGATCGAGGCCACCCGGCGGATCGTCGCGCATAACACGGACACGCCGACCCGGGTACTGATGCTGACCACCTTCGACCTTGACGAGTACGTTTACGACGCCCTGCGGGCCGGGGCCAGCGGCTTCCTGCTCAAGGACGTCCCGGCCAACCAGCTCGCCGCCGGCGTGCGGATGGTGGCGGCCGGGGATGCCCTGCTCGCCCCGGCGATCACCCGTCGGCTGATTGAGGAGTTCGCCGCCGGCGCCCCGGCTCAGGACCCGCCGCCCGCTCTCAACGAGCTCACGCCCCGCGAGCTCGAGGTGTTCCGGCTGGTGGCCAGGGGCATGTCCAACACCGAGATCGCCGCCGAGCTGATCATCGGCGAGACGACCGTCAAGACCCATGTCACCCGCCTGCTGATGAAGCTGGGGGTGCGCGACCGGGTGCAGGCCGTCGTGCTGGCCTACGAGGCCGGCGTGGTCAATCCGAGCCGGCGCTCGGGAGCGTAGGCAGACCTCCCGGCGTGATCGCGCCTCCCCCGGGTCCCGGACGCGCCGGGGAATAAAATACCCGCACCGGGGCTCATGATTGCCCTCTGACGGCCCCCGTAGGCGTACTATGCATCGGCCAGAGGTGCCACTCGCGTGATGAGAACAGTTTCCGGGTTCAACGTTGACGTGCGTCGGGACGGCTCGACCGTCGTTGTCGCGCCCAGCGGTGAGCTGGACCTGGCCACGGTCGGCCAGCTCCGCGACGCGATGGGCAGAGCGGACGGCTGCGCCGTGCTCGTGCTCGACCTTCGAGGGCTCACGTTCATGGACAGCGCCGGGCTCAGCCTGGTGGTCGAGGAGCACCGCCGAGCGGCCGACGTGGGGATCGAATTTCGCGTCGTTCGCGGCTCCCGGGAGGTGCAGCGGCTGTTCGAGCTGACCGGCCTGGCGGACCGGCTGGAGTTCACGAAGACCGAGCAGAACCCGGCCGCAAATGGCGGCCCGCCTGATCTCTAGCGCAATGCCGGCGCCCGGTTCCGCGGCCCGGCGCGCGGCCGCGGTGATCCTGGGCCTGGCCATCGCCGGCGGCCTGGCCGGTGTGGACGCGGTCGGTGGTCCGGGCACCATCGTCATCGGCACGGTCGTGCTGGCGCCGTTCGTGGTCTCGCTCCTCAGCGGGCCCCGTGAGACCGCGCTCGTGGCCATCGTCGCGATCGCCCTGGCCGTGGTCAGCGGTGCCTGGAACCACAGCTTCGGCACCGGCGCCTACTACCTGCGTGCGGCGGTCGTCCTGATCGGCGGCGCGGTGTCCGTGCTCGGCGCGGGCGCCCGTCAGCGGACCACGCGCGACAGCCTGCGCTTCGGGCTCCTGGCCGACGTGGCCGACGTCGCCGACGGGCAGCTCACCCTGGAGGAGACGGCCTCTCGACTGGGGGCGCTGGTCGTTCCGGCGTTCGCGGACATCTTCATCCTGGATGTCGTCGGCGAGGGCGGGTTGCGGCGTCTGGCGGCCACCGCGGCCGGTCCCGACGCCGCCGCCCTGGAGGCGCGGTTGCGCGAGCGTCCGCTGCCCGCGGTCGGCCAGCCGGGCTCGAGCGGCGTCATCGCCTCCCGCAGGCCGCAGCTGCTGACCGAGGTCAGTGACGAGGTGCTGAGGCAGAGCGCCCATGATGAGGATGACCTGGCGCTGCTCCGCTCACTGCACCTCACCGGCAGCGTCGTGGTTCCGCTGAGCGCCCGGGGCCGGACGCTCGGCGCCGTGACCCTGCTCGTCACCGGGGGCTCGCACCGCCGCTACGCCAGGGAGGACCTGCGGTTCGTGGAGGTGCTGTCCGGGCGCATCGCCCTCGCGCTCGACAACGCCGGCCTGTTCACCGAGCGCCAGACGATGGAGGCGCAGCTGACCACGGCGCTGGGGAACCTGACCGAGGCGGTCACCGTGCAGAACCCCGACGGCAACCTCATCTACGCCAACCAGGCGGCGGCCGACGTGCTCGGCTACGCCTCACCGGAGGAGCTGATGGCGACGCCGCCGGTCGAGATCGCCTACCAGTACGAGTCCTTCCGCGAGGACGGCGCGCCGCTGCAGACCTCGGACCTTCCCGGGCGACGGGTCCTGGAGGGTGCGGAATCAGACTCACTGGTCGTGCGCGTCGTCGACCGCCGGACCGGTGAGCAGCGCTGGCGCCTCACCAAGTCCTCAGCGGTGCGTGACCCGACCGGACGGGTCACGATGGTGGTCAACGTGATCGCCGACATCACCGCCGTCAAGCGCGCCGAACTCGTTCAGCGCCTCCTGGCCGGCGCCGGCGAGGCGCTCTCCTCCGCCCGGGAGCTCGACGCCACGCTGCAGCGGGTGGCGGATGTCTGCGTGCCCGAACTGGCGGACTGGTGCTCGGTCAGCATGCCCGATGAGCACCACCAGCTCCAGACCGTGGCGGTCGCGCACACCGACCCCGAGAAGGTCGCGCTCGCGCGCCGTCTCGGCGAGCGCTACCCGACCGACCTGGACGAGCCCGGCGGCGCGCCCCGGGTCTTCCGCGAAGGCGCACCGCTGGTCGTCGACCATGTCACGGACGAGATGCTGGTGGCCGCCGCCAGGGGCGACGAGGAGCGGCTCCAGATGCTGCGCGCCCTGGGAATGCGGGCCGCGCTCGTGGTGCCGATGAGCACCCACGGCAGAACGGTCGGCGTGCTCACGCTGGTCAGTGCCGAGTCCGGCCGCAGCTTCGGTGAGGAGGACGTCGCGCTGGCCTCCGACCTGGCCCGCCAGGCGGCGACCGCGGTCGAGAACGCGCGGCTCTACACCGAGCGCTCGCGCATCGCCCGCACCCTCCAGGACAGCCTTCTGCCCGACGAATTGCCCCCGCTACCCGGGTGGCGGACGGCCAGCCTGTATCGGCCGGCCGGCGAGGAGGACCGGGTCGGCGGGGATTTCTACGAGGCCTTTGCCCTCGACGATGGCGAGTGGATGCTCGTGGTGGGTGACGTCACCGGCCGCGGCGCGACCGCCGCGGCGCTGACCGGGCTGATGCGCCACACGCTGCGCGCGGTCGCGACCCTTACCGGTTCCGCCCGGGCGGCCCTCGACAAGCTCAACCGGGACCTGACGGCCCGGGACCGGACGTCGTTGTGCACCGCCGTGTGCGTGGTCCTGCGCGAGCACGACGGCCAGACCCAGGCCGACATCATCTGCGCCGGACACCCGCTCCCGATTCTCATCCGCAACGGCCACGCCGAGTACGTGGGCCAGTTCGGACCGGTGCTCGGGGCGTTCGCCGACGAGACCTGGGAACCGGTCACGCTCGCCCTGCGCCCCGGTGACGTTCTCGTTCTCTACAGCGACGGCGTTCCCGACGCCACCGGGGCGGAGGACCGCTTCGGGCCCGAGCGCCTCCAGCAGACGCTGGCCCCCGCCACGAGCGCGACCGACGCCATCGCGCGGGTCGAACGGGCGCTGGCCGACTTCCAGGTCGGCACCCAGAGCGATGACACCGCGCTCCTGGCCGTCGAGCGCATCGGCGTGGGTGAGGTCCGCGCTGACCAGCCGCCCGATCAGGCGAATACGCACTCGGCGTCCCGGGGACGGTAGACCCAGGCGACCATCGCCGTTCGCCCGGCGCGCGGCGGGACCCTCCCGCCGCGCGCGCAAGACCCCAGGGGTCCGGCTACTTTGTGCTCGGCCAGTACGAAGCGCCCCAGGTGACGTTGGCCAGCGCGTTCTGCCCGGTCAGCGAGGGATGGAAGTAGTCAACTGTCGAGATGTCCTTGGTGGTGAAGCTGTAGTCGAACGTGGCCAGGTTGTCCCACCTGCAGTGGGCAAAGCTCGCGCACACCGCCTGTTCGGCCGAGTTGTCGTTCTCCTCCTGGGTCAGCACCGCCTGCCGCTGGGCATCGGTGTTGTAGGGCGAGAGCATCGACTGGCAGATACCGAACGTCGTCCATGTCGACTCGGCGGATGAGTTGTTGTGCAGCAGCTGCCACAGCTGGTAGACGTTGGGGATCGAGCTGACGAACACACTCGCGTTCGGATCGGCGGTGAAGAAGTCGCTCAGCGCGGTTTGGAACTCGCCCTGCAGCGTCGACGTCGGAGTCATCGTGGAGATGCTCGACGTGCACACGTCATTGGCGCCCATCAGCACGGTCGCGTACTGCACTCCCTGCCCAGCCGCGGTCTTGAGCTGACCGTCCAGCGCGCTCATCTTGGCGCCCGTCTGCGCATCGTTGTACTCGTGTCCGCTGATGCCCTGGTTGGCGACCAGGATCCGCTGATACTGGCTGTTGACGGTCGAGTTGTAGCCCGTCGACCACGAATACTGCGGGCAGTCGCTGAGAAAGCAGCCGCTCGCGGTCGAGTCGTACGCCCGGGTGATCGAATCACCACTCGACGCCATCGAGTTGGGCAGCGGTGGCGTGCTCGCCAGCGCGCTGGATGCTCCCAGGGCACTGCATGCGCTCGCCGCCACGACGGCAAGCGCGATCCGCCCAGGCCTGCTTCTCCTCATCTGTTCTCTCCTCGGCGCCGGTGCGGCGCGGTCGTTGCTCGGCCCGCACCGAGCGAGTAGCGCACCTTATATCGGAGTGACGCCGGTCAGGGCAAACGAAATGGCAGCGCCGCACCCGCCTCCGGCCCCGGGCGCGCGAAGCTGCCAGGGCCAACCGCCCGATGCCCGGGCAGACTCAGGTGTGGATGTTCAGTCGGCCGTCGGCCACGCTGATCCGGATGCGCCCGCCGGCGCGGATGACCGTGGTGGAGGTGTACAGCCCCGCTGCCGACTCGGTGGGTAGCCATGCCCGGCCGGGCGGACTGAGGACGAGCGTATTGGCCTGACGCCCGACGAACACCGGCCATCGCAGCTGATCCAGCTGCCCGGCCCACATCGGCAAACCGACCGCGGCCAGGTCACGGACAGCGGCCGGGCGGTCGGAGACGACAAGTCCGACCTCGGAGATCCCCAGCAGCTCGGCGCCCGAGAAACGACCGGGCCGGGCCGCGACGCCGGTGCAGTTGTGGGCGATCAGCTCCAGGACGTTGCCCGCCGGATCCAACGCGTAGCAGGCGCGGGCATCCCAGGCGTCAAAGGTGAAGGTCGGGTCACCCTCAGCCGATCTGCTGAGCAGATCCGTCGCGCCCGACAACCACGCGGCTGCGGCCGAGAAACGCTCAGCGCTGACCAGGAGTGCGAAGTGATGGAAGGGACGACCGCTCTCGACCCCAACGAAGCCCACGCGCGCCGAACCGACTTCAAGCTGGAGGTGATCGCTGGCCGCCACGACGCCCGGCACCCCCAGCGACCCCCGATAGAACTCCCGCAGTTCCCCGAGGGACTGGAGAGCAACCTCGAAGCGCGCCGACTCGATCACCGGCTGGTCAGCCATACGGCTCATGTTCGCGTCCGAGACCGCATTCCCGCGTTGGCCGGTCACTCAGCCTTTGAGGATCCTGAAGGCCAGTCTCCGCGGTGTTGATGTGCCCGCTGCACTGGTCGCCGTGAATACGGCGGAGTAGCGGCCCGGCGCCAGGGCGTGGCCGCGGACGCGTCCGCTGAAGCCGATCCGGTTGATCCGGGCATGACCCGGCACGCGCCGCGCGGTCACGGCGATCGTGCGCGTACAGGCCGGGCGGCGGCGAAGGCGAGCTGAGGGCGGTCGACAGCTCCGCCCGACGCGCCGGCCCGGGGCCAGGCGTTGAATCGCGACTCTGACCGTCGCGGGCTGATCGAGCCGGAAGGAGAACACGGTGCCGCGGCTGTGATGGGGACGGCTGGGCGCGAACGCCGTCCTGGTCTCGGAAAGAGCGGAGATCACGGGCGAGCTGGGAGTGGTCGGCCAGGTCCCATCGGGCGGCGGGGTGGTGAGCACCGGGCTTGCAGGCGTGGTGCTGAAGGCATTGAAGATCAGCCCGTAGCCCTTGTCGTTGGGGTGCACGGAGTCCGAGAAGCAGTCGTTGGCGGTGCAGCTGGCCTGGAACGGCGCGTACGCGTCGACCGGGGTGGCGCCCTTCTCGCGGGCGATGCAGTTGATCGCATCGTTGAGCCCGATCAGGCTCAGGTCATGGGACGAGCAGGGGGTCAGGGCGAGGTCGCTGCCGAGCTCGGACACCGCGGTGCTCTGGTCCGCTGACGCGCTGCCGAACGGATTGTCGTGGTTGGGGTTGTAGTACTCCAGCCACTGGATCACATGGGTGCCGGACTTGCTGGCCAGCGCCGTCTCGACCTGGTTGAGGATCGTGCGCATGTTGTGGATGAACGGGCAGCGGGCCCCGGTGATGGGCTGACAGCCCGGCGTGTTGAGCAGATCATTGCCGCCCAGGATGACCGTGACCACGGGCGTGTCCGTGGACGCATGGATGTCGCTCACGACCTTCTGGATGGTGCCTCCGCTGAGTGCCGAGCCGGTGGTCAAGCCGCCCATCGAATCGTTGACGCACTGGTCGACGAGAGACCCGCCGGCGGCTGACTCCAGGTAGGCGCAATACCGATCGAAGAAACTGTTCCCGGAGGTGGCGCCGAATCCCGCGCCCACCGAGTCTCCCACCGCGACGTACAGTCGGGCAGCCGCCGCGACCGCCGGAGTCGATAACGCGATGGCGAGGACCAGGACTGACAAACGCACCGCTCCGCGGACCGTCCCAGTCCGCCGCAGCTGGCCCGGGGCGCTGTGGTTGCCCCGGAGCCGGCCCCCGGGACTCATTCCCTGCGGCCGTGCAGACGGCGCCGGTGACCGCTGATCTGCCACGGACCCGGGGTCAGGTCGAGGACGACGTTCACGACCCAGACGATCAGCGTGGCCGCCACCAGGGTCCCGAAGCCATGAAGCTGGAAGCCGCTGACGATGTCGCGCGTCAGCACCAGCATCAGCATCGAGACGAAGAACCACGCGACCCCCAGCGTGAGGAGGGCCAGCGGGAACGTGATCAGGCGCAGGAATGGCTTGAGCACCGTGTTGAGGACCCCGAACACCGCCGCGGCGGCCAACAGCGACCCCAGGTTGCGCACGTGGACGTCGCTCAGGAGGCCGGCGACCACGGCCAGGACGATGGCGTTCGTCAACCAGGAGATCCCTAGTCGCACGGCCAACGACGGCTGGCGTGCTGAGGCCATAGTCGCTCGGAGCGTAAAGGCGGGCTCCGGCACCAGTCAAGCCAGGCGCGAGCGTTCGACGATGCCATCACGGAGCCGCAGTTGTGCTGTGAAGATCCGGTGACCGGTCGGCCCTGTCGTTTGACCGCCGCGCGCACGGGTGAGCCTGAGTGTTGATGGTCGATCACGACGACAATCCGAACGCCGGCACCCGACCTCGGCGGATCGGCCGCCGGCAGTTCCTACGCGCGTCCGCCGGAGCCGTGCTGGCTGGTGCCGGCGCGTCGACGCTGGGGGCCGGGGCGGCTCGGGC
>DASVYO010000141.1:0-2851 GCA_036392135.1 Solirubrobacteraceae bacterium | reverse complement strand
CTCGGGGCCTACCTCCCCGGGGGCAACCAGCGTCCGCTGGGGTGCTGCACCGCCGGGCCCGCCTACGACGAGGCCTCGGGCCTGGGCAGCCCCAACCTGGCCAAGCTGGCCACCCTGGCCGTCGCGCTGCAGCCCCCGATCGCCCGGGTGGGCCTCTCGCTGCCGCGTCAGAGCCCCGCGGCCCACGGCCACCTGCTCGCGCGCCTGAGCTGCTCCCGTCGCTGCAACGCGCTGGCCACCGCTGTCATCACCGTGTCGCGGGGGCGGAGGATCAGCGTCAGCTCAGCCCGGCAGCTGTTCCTGCGCGGCGGCCGGCGGACCATTGCGCTGGGCTTCTCCCCGGCACAGCTGAGGCGCCTGCGTGGCGCCCTGCGCCGGCACGCCGTGGTGATCGCCCACGTCGTCGGCCAGGTGCTCGACCCCGACGGGCTCGTCGAGGCCAGGACCGCCGTGCGCGGGCTGCGGATCCGCGGCTAGCTGAGCTGCCTACGTTCTTGGTGAACGGTTGAAGGGACGTCCGAGTCCTGCCTGAGGCTGTGGTCTTCCACAACTGCAGCGCTCTGGAGGACTCGGACATGGAGGACGGTAGATGCAGGCTCGGACCAGCAGGGCGGCTTGAGCTGGTCAGGTTGATCGTCGCTGGCGCGACGTTGAGATCGGCCGCGGCCGAGCTCGGCGTTGCGCCGGCGACGGCGCATCGGTGGTGGCACCGGTGGCTGGACGCAACCGAGGCCGAGCGGGTCTCGCGGGCGTGTCTGCGGGCCCGTCCACCGGTGCCCAGATCGTGTCCGTGGCGGCTGACTGAGGAGGCTGAGCGGCGGATCCTCTGGGCGCGTCAGCAGACCAATCTCGGTCCGGCCAGGCTGGCGGGGCTGGTCGGTTATCGCCGCTCGACGATCTGGAAGGTGCTGCGTCGTCATGGCTGCTCGCAGCGACGCCGCACACCCGCGCAGCGGTTCACGCGTCGCTATGAGTGGTCTGAGCCCGGCGCCCTGTTGCACATGGACGCAAAGCAGCTCCCGGTCTTCTCAACGCCCGGTCATTGGGCGCACGGCGATCGCTCTCAGCAGACGCGCCAGCCGACCGGGTCTCGGCGGGGGGTGCAGTTCGCCCATGTCGTGATCGACGATCACTCGCGCCTGGCCTATGTCGAAATCCACGCTCACGATCGAGGCGAGATCGCCGCTGCAGTCCTGGCGCGCGCCGCGGCATGGATGCGCCAACAAGGCTGCGGCCCGACCGAAGCGGTTATGACCGACAACGCGATGGCCTACCGCAACAGCCGCGTCTTCGCCGACGTGCTCGCTCAGCTCGGCGCTCGGCACATCCTCATCCCACCCCGCACCCCGCGCTGGAACGGGAAGGCCGAACGGTTCATCCGAACCCTCGATGAAGAATGGGCTCACGCCCGGATCTGGCCCTCCTCGACCCGTCGCAACCGAGCTCTGTCATCGTTCATGCGCTACTACAACCGGCGACGACCGCACACCTCACTCAACGACCGGCCACCCATCAGCCGCGTTCACCAAGACCGAGGGCAGGACACCTAGCCGAGGCTAATCGTGCGCTTCGTTGGCTGCGCTGACCGGCTTGGCGTCGCTGGCCTTCGACCGACCGAGACGGCGCTTGGAGTCGTTGCCGGACTTGGTTCCGTAATGCTTGGGGGAATAGCCGTCATACACGGGCCCGGCGGCCGCGCCCGTGGCGACCACGCCGAGCAGGGTCCCATGAGCGGACGAGATCATGCGCTGCAGCCTGCGGATCGTCTCCCGGGTCGATGTGTTCATCCGCGCGACGAGGACGACGCCGCTGACGCTACGCATCAGCGCCAGCGGATCACTTACGGCCAGGGCGGCGGGCGTATCGATGATGACGATGTCGCTCTGTTCAGTCAGCTCTCGCAGGACGCGCTGCATCTTTTCCGAGCTGATCAACGCGGAGGGATCCGGTGGCGGGGGCCCGGCCGGCAGAACGGTCAGATGGCCTCGGCTCAGCCCGGCGAGGGGGTATTCCACCAGGGCCTCCTGAAGCGCTTTGGCGCCGGCGAGGACGCTCTCCAGCCCAGCGTCGACCTTGATGCCGAGCTTGGCGCTCACCTGCGCCCGGCGCAGATCACCGTCGACCAGGATCACGTTCTGGCCGGCGCGGGCCATCACGATCGCCAAGCGGGTGGCCACGGTGGTCTTGCCGTCCTTCTCCCCGGGGCTGGTGATGACGAGACTTTCGAGCGGCCGATCGACGTGGTAGTAGGTGAGCGCAGTGCGCAGCATGTGGAACGCCTCATCGTCCAGCTCGGTCGTCTCGAGCTGGCCCGAGAAGGCGCTGGGCGCGACCGAGGCCAGCAGGGGCAGATCCGTCATGCCCTCGAGGTCACCCGGGGTGCGCAGGCGGCGGTCCGCGTTCTCGGCCAGCACCACCCCGCCGAGCCCTAGGAGCAGTCCGATCACGAGCCCCAGCTCAATCGTGCGCCGGGTGTTCAGGCCAACCGGCGAGCCCGGCCCTGCGCTCTGGAGAATCGCCGCATCGCTGCCCTGGGTCGCGCGGGCAGCCTTCAGCTGGCTGAGCTGTTGCTGCAGCGTGAGCCGCTGGCTCCTGTCGTTGAGGCTGGTGTGACTCAGCTGCGAGTTGATCCCGACGATGGCGCTGTTGAGCTGAGCGATGGCAGCCTGCTGCCGGTTGAAGGAGATCGCGCGGGCAAAAGCATTGGCAATCTGTCCCGCGCGGGCCGGATTCGGATCCTGCGCACTGATGGTGAGGAAGTTCGTGACGCTGTCCCCGGTGGCCGATACCTCGCCAGCGATCTGGCCGGGATCGGCCGGCGGATTCATGAGGTGTGCGGCGATGGTGGCCA
>DASVYO010000140.1:0-2085 GCA_036392135.1 Solirubrobacteraceae bacterium | reverse complement strand
GGTGACGTCCATTTCGGTCAGCGGCTTGCGCAGCAGCTTGCCGGTGGCGTTGCGAGGCAGCTCGTCGAGGAAGATCACCTCGCGCGGCACCTTGTAACGCGCGAGGTTCGCCTTGACGTAGTCCTTGATCTCCTGGGCGTCGCGCTTGGAGTCGGGACCCGGCACGACGAAGGCGCGCAGGCGCTTTCCGAATTCCTTGTCGTCGACACCGACGACCGCCGCCTCCTGCACGTCGGCGCGATCGGCGATGAGGTGCTCGACCTCCTGCGGGAAGACGTTCTCGCCGCCGGAGACGATCATGTCGTCGTCGCGGCCGTCGATGAACAGCCGGCCCTTCTCGTCGAAGTGGCCGACGTCGCCGGAGGACATGAGACCCTTGATCTGCTCCTTGGTCTCGCCGCCCGTGTAGCCCTCGAACTGGCCGGCGTTGCCGACGAAGATCCGCCCGCTCTCGCCGGTCGGAACCTCCTCTCCGTCCTCGTCCAGGATCTTGACGATCGAGCCGCGGACGACGCCACCGACGGTGCCGGGCTCCTCCTGGAGCTCCGCGGGCGTGGCGATCGTGGCGTATGAGACCTCGGTCGAGCCGTACAGGTTGTAGACCACCGGACCGAAGGCCTTCAGGGCCCGCTTGCACAGCTCGACCCCGAACGCCGAACCGCCGACGAAGATGATCCGCAACGCGGAGGTGTCCCGCTGCCGGACCTTCTCCTCACCGAGCTCGAGGATCCGCTGCAGCATCACCGGCACCACGATCATCGCCGAGGCCCGGTTCTCCTCCAGGCTGTCGAGCGTCGTCTCGGGGTCAAAGCGGCGGCGGATGACGAGCGTCGAACCCAGGGCCAGACCCAGCGCGGTCAGCGCGAAGCCGAGCGCGTGGAACATCGGCACGCACATCTCCGTGACCTCCCCGGCCCGGAACGGGACCTTGCCGAGCAGGCCGCCGATCAGCGACAGCGACTTCGGCTCGCTGCGCGGCGCGCCCTTGGGGGTACCGGTGGTGCCGCTGGTGAGAATCACGATCTTCGGGCTCTCGCCGGGCTTGGGGGGCGGCTTGGTCGAGCCCTGGGCGATCAGCGTGTCGAGCGTGTCCCCGGCCTCGGCCCCAGGGTCATCGACCCAGGCGCGCCAGCGGCCGTGCGGCGGATCGTCGATGCCCTCGAGCATCTTCGAATATTCGTCGTCGTAGACCAGCAGGTCGGTGCCCTCACGCTCGGCCACCTCGCGAATCTGGGGGCCGGCAAAGGAGGTGTTCAGGAGCACGATCCGCGCCCCGCATTTGGCGGCCGCAAACACCGCATCCAGGAACCCCCGGTGGTTGCGGACCAGGATGGCCACGCCGTCGCCCGGTTCCAGGCCATGCTCTCGCCAGGCGTTGGCCAGCGCATTGGAGCGCTCGTCAAGCTCTTTGTAGGTGACATCACCGCGCTCGTCGCGGACCGCCACATCGTCGCCATGACGGATCGCGCCAATGGTCACGGCACCGGCCAGCAGGCCGTAGCGGTCGAAGGCGACCAGCATCTGGGCCACCTTGTGGGGCAGCTCGGGCCGCACCAGCCCGCTGCGAATGCACAGAGCCACGTAGTACGCCTCGTCGCCGAAGCGCTCGACGAGCTTCAGGCCACCGCCCACGAGACCCTTCACATCCACATCTAGCATCGTTCCTCCCTCACGCCAGGATCCAGACTATGAGATTGCCCGAAACGGCGTCGCGCTACTCCGGAGTACGGACGGCGTGATGCGGGTATCCCGGCGAACGTGCTGACCTCGCTGATCACCCGACCCATCCGCGCCGGCCTGCGCGGCGCCGAACTCGGGGTGCGCGTCGGCCAGACCGTGACGGAGCGGGCCATCGCCCTCGTCGGCGCGATCCTGATGCCCACCGCCCGCCAGCCGGCGGGCGGCGGCGAAGCCCCGTCACGGCCCCCGCGCGCGCGTAACGACGGGTCGTCGGGCGCGGAGCCTCGGTCCTCGCCGCCCGAGCGAGCGGCCGCGCCGCGATCGCCGGCGCCGGAGTCAAGGGGAGGCGACCCCCGGTCGGCGGCCTCGGCCCCCGAGCACGCGGTCACCGAGCAGGCGGCCGTG
>DASVYO010000139.1:0-9650 GCA_036392135.1 Solirubrobacteraceae bacterium | reverse complement strand
CGACTGTAGACCCGCTCGCCGCCCAGCACGTACGTGGAGGCGGCCACGATCGGGGTGTTCAGGGTGGCTCCGGGCACCGGCGCCGGACGTCCGCCCAGGATCGTCCAGGTCTCCGGCTTCACCTCGGTGGGTTGCACCACGGCGCGTTGCCGCCCTCGGTCAGCGATGGTGGGTGATCCGCGCCACCGCCTGCGCGAACGGGCCGTCGTTGAGGCCCCATGATGGGCTGGCCCATTCGAAGGGAAGGATCGCGGCCAGCCGCAGCTTCGACAGGCCGACCAGAGCCTGGTAGACGAAGGGCTTGACATGCCCGGCGCTGGTGGAGCCCCAGGTCCCACGCACCGAGGTCCATCCGAACTCGTTGACCACCGTCGGCGTGGCTCCCCGTCCCTGCCTGCGCATCTCGGCCAGCGCATAGCGCGTCACCGCGATCGTCCCGGTCGGCGTTGCGGCGTAGGGGTGGATCGCCACCGCGTCCAGCGGCATGCCCCGGAAGGCTTTGAGCAGCCGGGGCAGAGAGCTCCGCGTCCAGGCGAGCCCACCGGTCAGCACGCGCGCGCCTCGGTTCACGCGGTGTACGGCGGAGCGGACCGCCTCGTACAGATTCGCGTAGTCACGCAGATTGATCTGGGGACCCCAGTTGTGGGTGTTGTCGGGCTCGTTCCAAACCTCGACGGTGCTCACCGGGAGATAGGGCAGCGACGGGTGCGTGGCCCAGAAGGAGCCGTGAGCGCCGTAGCGTCGCATGAAGGCGGTGGCGTAGGCGGCAAAGTCTGCGTTCCTGGCCGGGGGCAACGGCACCACGAAGCGGCCGGTCTTCAGGTGCAGGACGTTGGACCGGTGCGCCTGCGCCCACCGGGGCGCGAATTGCAGGGTCGGCTCCCAGCGCAGACCCGCCTGCGCCATCTGTCCGACGAGCGTGTCGTCATAGCCCCACTGGTACGTATGGTGACCCCGCGCCGGGGGACGGGGCTCGGCTCCCGCCCAGTCAGAGTCGGCGCGTCCCACCCGGCCGCCCGCGGCATACAGGCTGGTGAGCGAGCTCATCACCTGCGCGGGCGACCAGATGTGCCTGCTCTGGTTGATGAACACGCCGCCGACCTGGGCGCCGAACGTTGTCGCGGTCGCAGCGGCGGGGACCGCCAGCACCAGCACCAGCAGCAGGATCGATGACAAGCAGCGTTTCATGGCCTCACAAGGGTCGGGGGGCGGTCCACAAGCACCAGACAGCGCTGGCGCCGGATAGCGTGGAGCTGCCGGAGGCGGCCCGTGGTTGGCTCGCTGGGTGCGCTCGGCAGCGTTCTCGGTCTGCTTCAGGTTGATAGCAGTCCGGGCACCCGGACGTGGCCCGAAACGCTGCCGCCAGGCCGGAGCGACTTCTGAGAGACCACGCCGGCAAATCCGGTCGCGGACGACCACGCGATCACCCGCCCACCGGATGCGGGTTCGTCTGGCCTAGCGCGGCGGCTTGGTCGTCTTCACAAACGTGCGTCGCTTGGCGGTATAGCGCCGCGGATAGATCGCGATGGCCGCCCCGAAGAAGGTCATCACGAGCACGCCGAAGACGATCCAGTCCGCCCAATTCTTGGCCAGGCTGATCACGGCCCAGGCGGCCAGCGCCAGCGCGACAACGACGATCACTGCCTGTATTGCCCGATTCCGCACCCTAATCTGCGCTTATCATAGAGCCTCGGGGTTCAAGGGTCTACAAAAAAAAGGGGTGGGGCGCATGGTGAATACGGTCGCCGTCGGCACAGACGGATCGGAGACGGCAGCGAAGGCCGTCGAGTTTGCGATCGATCTGGCCACGCGCTATGGCGCCCGGCTCGTGGCGATCTCCTGCTACCGCCCGGTGGACGAGGTTCGGGTGGGTCGCGACCAGGCGGATGCACCCCAGGAGATCCAGTGGTCGATCAACCCCGATCAGGAGGTGGAGGCGAATCTCGCCGAGGTCGAGTCTCGCGGCCACGCCGCCGGCCTGGAGGTGACGACGGTAGCCGCCCAGGGCAAACCGGCCGACGTGCTGATCAAGCATGCCTCCGAGCAGAGTGCGGACGTGATCGTGGTGGGGAACAAGGGCATGAACCGGCGTCTCCTGGGCAGCGTGCCGAACACCATCGCCCACCAGGCTGACTGCTCGGTGATCATCGTCAAGACGAGCTAGGTCGAGACGCGGCGCAGGCGGCGGACCCAGGTGCGGGCCGGCCGCCCCGGCCCGACCCGTGTGCGGGCCCGTCCGGCTCAGGCGACCACGAACGGGATGACGACGCCGAGCGCCGCCACCGTCACGCAGATGGCGATCGCGGGGCGCATCCGGCTGGCCAGCCCGCCCATCAGGAGGGTCGCGAACAGGGGAGCGCTCTCCCGCGTGTAACCCCAGTCGCTGCCGAACGAGAGGATGAGCATCATCAGGCCGAACAGCACCGCCGCCACGGCGGGCGCGGTGAGCCGTCGGCGGACGAGTCCGACGGCGGCGACGATGCCGGCCAGGATCGCCGCCAGATAGGCGAGGTCCCACAGGTTCGAGACCGTGAGACCGCCGGCGAGCAGCCGGCCGGCCTGGCGCATCAGGCTGAGGACCGGCCACTGGAACGCGGATAGCGGAGGCAGCGCGCTCGGAGCCTGGCGCAGGTGGAGGTAGGCCTGCCAGGTCAGGAAGGCCGTTGCCGGAAGCGCCAGGACTGGCCACACGGCCTGTGTGGACCGGCGCAGCGCGCCCGGGGCGCGGCGCCGAGGCCACCACTGGGCGATCGCTTCGATGGCGATCGCCGCCACCGCGAGCAGCATCGCCTCACGGGTGAGCGCTGCGGTGGCCAGCAGGCCGGACGCCGTCCACCGTCGCTCGCGCTCCCAGGCCATCAAACCGCCCAGCGTCAGAGCCACGGCCAGGACGCCACTCAGATCGGCCAGGGTCGCGAACTGCAGACCGGGGAGCAGCCCGACGGCCAGTCCCCACCAACCCGACTCGCCACGGCCACGCGCGTAGCGGGCGAAGGCGGCCGTGAGGCCCAGCACGGTCATCACATTGATGGCCAGCAGCGTCCACGGGAGCGCATCGGCGCGGCCCGCCGCGAGCACGTAGGCGAGCGCCGGATACACGATCCGCTGCAGGCGAAAGCTGGGAACCTGGGCGGCCGTGCGGTGATGAAGCAGCAGCGGATCCCGGGCCAGCGCCCAGAAGTACTGGCCGTCGTAGCCCGACCCCCGGACGATCACCGCCCCGCGCGGAGGATGCGTGGCGCCAACGTACTGGCTGCCAAAATGGACGAACACGGTCGGGTTGCCACGACCGGCCAGAAACCCCGCGGCCAGGATCATCGCCAGCACGCTCGCGACGACCAGCACCGGCCCGAACGCCTGCGTGCGGACCAGCACGGACCGCGCACGCGTCGCCAGGCCGAGGCCGGGGCGCTCCAGCCATCCGAGCGTCACCGACGCCCGGTCGAGCGCCGCCGCGGTCGCGGCGCTGCCCGGGGCGATCTGCGCCTCAGGGGCGTCCCATACGTCGAGCACCCTTTCGCATCGTCTCCCGGCCGCCGTCTCCAAACTCGACCAAGGTCTAGATCGAGCTAGCGATTCCTATTGGCCGCCGGGCGCGTGTACGCCTCCGGCGACGGCGCGGGCCGCGCGCGGCCGGGGACCGGATCGAGCTCGGGCGGCCGATCGGGGGCGTTAGCGGAGAGGGGGGGATTCGAACCCCCGATGGACTGAAAGCCCATACCGGTTTTCGAGACCGGCGCATTCAACCGCTCTGCCACCTCTCCAGGTGGGACCGGCAACAAGTTAGTGCAAGCGGCCGGCTCAGCGGCGCGAGGCGAAGAAGGCCCGGAGCAGGTTGGCGCACTCCTCCGCCAGCAGCCCGCTCTCCACCTGCGGCCGGTGATTCAGGCGCGGCTCGGCCAGGACGTCGAGCACGCTGCCGGCGGCGCCGGCCTTGGGGTCGCTGGCCCCGATCACCACGCGGGGGACCCGGCCCAGGACGATCGCCCCGGCACACATCGCACACGGCTCGAGGGTCACGTACAGCACGCTGTCGAGCACCCGCCAGCTGCCGAGCGTCCGTGCCGCCTCGCGCAGGGCGATCATCTCGGCGTGGGCGGTGGGGTCCGAGCGGAGCTCGCGTTCGTTGTGTCCGGCTCCGATCACCTCGCCGTCGCGGACGACGACGGCGCCGACCGGAATGTCGTCGTGGGCCACGGCCCGGTCGGCCTCGCGCAGCGCGAGACGCATGAAGTACTCATCACGGGGGAAGAAGCGAGAAGTCACTTACGTGAAGTGGGGGAGATGTCGATACCGTTTGCGGCGGGGCAACTTCGCTACGTCGATGATGTCTTAAGGCCTGGGCGGCGGGGCTCGTGCTGGCGCCGGCCTGAAAGCGTCTCCTCCTGTGCTGAGAATCCTCACCCGACACCTGCTTCCCGCGGTCATGACCGCGGCCGTCGCCCTGGGCGCCCCGGGTGCGGCCCTGGCCGCGCCGGGCTACGTGCCCCACGAGCTTCTGGTCGGCTACCGATCGGGTCCGGTGGCCGCGGCCACGACCAACTTCGTCGCTGAGCTCGGGGCGCGCCGCGCCAACCCCGCGGCCGGTGCCCGTGCTCAGGTTCTGCACCTGCGCCCGGGCCAGAGCGTGATCGCGGCCGCCGAGCGCCTGCGTCGCCGCCCGGGCGTGGCCTTCGCCGAGCCCAACTACATCGCGCATCTGGCCGGCCCCTTCTATCCCAACGACCCCGGGAGGTCGGGCGCTCCGTACGGATGGGAGAAGCTGCAATGGAATCTGCTGCCGGGGACGGGCATCGACGCCCCCGATGCCTGGGCCAACCTCCTGGCCGCCGGGGTGCCGGGCGGCAAGGGGGTCACGGTGGCGATTCTCGACACCGGAGTCGCATACCGCAACTGGCACCAGTTCCGACGCTCACCCGATCTCGGCAGCACTCGCTTCGTCGCGCCCTACGACTTCGTGTCCGGCAACCGCTACCCACTTGATCGCAACGGTCATGGGACGTTCGTGGCCAGCATCGTGGGTGAGTCGACCAACAACGGCGTGGGCCTGGCCGGGATCGCCTACGGGGCGTCGATCATGCCGCTGCGGATCCTCGACGCCAGCGGACTCGGGGACGAGAACACGATCGCCCGCGGGATCCGCTACGCGGTCAGGCACGGAGCCCAGGTGATCAATCTGAGCCTTGAGTTCCTGCCCAACGAGGTCAGTTCGTCCAACCAGATCCCCGAGATCGTCGGCGCGATCAACTTCGCCCACCAGCACGGTGTCATCATCGTCGGCGCCGCCGGCAATGATCAGGGCACCCGGATCGCGTATCCGGCTCGGGCCCGCAATGTGATCTCGGTCGGGGCGACGACCAAGGACCGCTGCCTGGCCGGCTACTCCAACGGCGGCGCCGGTCTTGACCTGGTCGCTCCGGGCGGGGGCAGCGACGCCCTGCTCCCCTCCGACCCGAACTGCTTCCCCAACCGGTCGTTGCCCTCGATCTACCAGATGACCCTGGTCCACCCCCCCCAGTGGGGCCGCTTCGGCTATCCGGGCTACTACATCGGGACCTCGATGTCGGCGCCGGAGGTCTCGGCGACCTGCGCGCTGGTCATCGCCAGCGGAGTACTGGGACCGCACCCCTCCCCGGCTCAGGTGCTGATGCGTCTCGAGCAGACCGCCGTCCCGCTGGGTGGCGCCCACCCGAACGCCAGCTATGGCTTCGGGTTGCTGGACGCCGGAGCGGCCACGGCGCCACCGGCGCCGTCCCCGCCCCCGGCGCAGCCCGCGCAGGCGGGCGGAGCTTCCCCGACAGGCTGAGCCTCTCCGACAGGCTCAGCGCCGGCTCGGCGGCGGCGCCGGGCGCCACGGGCTCAGCCGGTGCGAACGATCAGCACCGAACAGGGTGCGTGATGCGAGACCTTGTTCGGCACCGAGCCGAGCAGGAAGCGTGTGGCGCCGGTCATGCCCTTGTTGCCGACCACGATCAGGTCGCCGGCCCGTTCCTCGGCCACGTCCAGGATGGCATCCGCGGCCGATCCGACGCGGGCGTAGGTCTCGACCGCGGCGATGCCCGCCTCGCGCGCCTGGGCCTCGGCGGCCGCCAGGAGGGTGAGCACCTCCTGGCGCGCATGGACCGTCCACTGCACCTCCACCGGCGGGGCGAACGGGTGAACGTTGAGCTGGCCCTCGGGCACCGGCTCATAGGCGCTGACGATGTGCAGGGCGGCGCCGCAGGAGCGGGCCAGGCCGATCGCCTGGCCGAGCGCGACCGTGGCCGTGCTGGAGCCGTCGGTGCCGACGACGATCGAGCTGAAGGCGGTCGTCAAGCCGGGCTCCGGGTCACGCCAGCCGGGTTATGGCGATGATGATCCCGGCCAGGACGAACACGACGATCAGGGCCTGGGTCCACAGGAACAGCCGCGGCATCAGATTGACGTTACCGGTCGGGCCTTCAGAGCTGCGGCGGCTCGAGATCCTGGAGCAGGTTCACCACGCGGGGCGGCTGCCCGGAGTCGATCCGGATCGCGCCTCCGGGCCAGTAGGGGTGCGGGGGCTGTGCCCGATCGATCAGCAGGCGCTCGTAGAGCCACGAGCCGGTGTTGAGTATCTGGGGGCCGCCATCGGCGCGCCAGTCTCGCGGTGTATCGCCGGCCATTGGACCCAGCCGGTGGACGTGACCGAAGATGACCGTGTCGGCCTCCACACCGAGCCGCTCCAGCACCAGGCGCAGCGCCGGCAGCGCGGCATGACGCATCTGCAGGTCCACCGCCGCCGCGGTCAGCGGCGACAGTCCGACCCGCATCAGGAGCCGCGGCAGGGCGGGGTTCACAGCCCGGGCGGCCAGCCTCAGCCCGCTTGACAGCGGGTGCGGGCGGCCGTCGTCGCGGCGGGCGCGAAACCGATGCTGCTCGTAGTCCCAGGCCGTGGCCCGGGTGCCACGGCGCTCGGCGGGCGAGAAGCGGGGCAGGCCGACCGGCGCATGCGGGTTCAGATGGCGATCGAGGTAATGGCCGTGGGTGGCGTAGAGGCCGTCGGCCAGCCACACCCCCGGGTAGTGGATCCGGACCCGCGCGGGGGCCAGCCATGACACCACGCGAGCCAGCGCCGGGGTTGCCTCGGCGGGCACCGAACCGGCTGGGGTGAGGCGGCTTCCCCGGGCGCGAGCCCAGCCCCGAACCAGCGGCCGGTCGTGATTGCCCGGAACCAGGATCACCTCGCGGTCTGAGTCCAGCCGTTGGCCGATCGCCCGCAGCACGGGCTCGGCCACGGCCAGCGAGCGCTCCGCGGAGCGGGTGGCCAGTTCGGCCACGTCGCCGAGCAGAACCAGGCGGTCGATCTGGCTGATCGCCTCGGTCAGTCGTTCCAGCGGCTCCGCGCGGCGCAGTACGTCGCGGGCCGCGCGGTTGCCGAGATGAAGATCCGAGATGACGAGCGTCCGCACCAGAGGCCCCGGAGCATGACGGACCGGGGCCGCGGTGCGGCCGCGCGGCACCAGCCCGGCGCTGGGCGGGACGCCCGCGGCGGCGGCGGCCGAGGCCCCGTCAGGCGGTGAGCAGGCGCGACTCGAAGTGCAGGGCGACGCCGCGAGCCACGACCAGCACGGGCGCGGTCGCATCGTCGATCGCCGACAGCGAGCGGGAGCTGATCATCACGCGGCCCTCGGGCGCCTCGGGGCGCGAGCCCACCACCAGCAGGTCGACGCCGTGACCACGATCGACGACGGTGGCCGAGAACTGCGCCGCCAGCGAGAACGCGGTCTCGATCGCGGCCTCGTCGGCGGAGCCGGGCAGCACGCCGATCGTCTCGATCCGGCCGCTGTACCGGGCGCGGTAGCCGGCGGGAGCGATGGTCAGTGCGGCCGGCCCACCCTCGAGCAACGTCTGGGCGGAGCGCCCCACGGCCACATGGCCGGGCCGGGTGCGGTAATCGGAGCCGAAGGCGACCAGGTCGGCGTGCTCCTGCTCGGCCAGCCAGGCCAGTCCCTGGCCGGTTGAGGGGCTGATGACGACGCGGCGCCCGACCTCGGGCCGGCCAAGCCAGTCGGCCCCGCGGCCGAGCAGGGCCTCCGCCTCGCCGTGGGCGAGCTCCTCGTGGTCGGGACGGGACTGGACCGCGTGACGCACGTAGGCGAGGGTCAGGCTGGCGCCGGCCTCGGCCAGGACGCGGCCCATCATCAGCGCATCGTGGTCGTCCTGCGTGTCGTCGTAGGAGATGATCGCGTGCAGGGACATCGGCCTACTCCTCTCTCGGGAATGCTGGACCGGCTGTGGTACCGGGAATTTCGGGCCGGGATTCCAATTCCCTGGTCTCAGCGCCGGGCCGACAGCGCTTGTTCGAGCTCCTGCGCCTGGTGCCCCATGACCAGCGGCCGGATCGCTCGTTCCAGGGGTCGGGCCAGGCGGGGGATGGGACCCGGATCGACACCCAGTGAATACGTCGCCCGCGTGCGCTCCGGGCCGAGCGCCTCGAGCTCCCAGCCGCCCTCCATGTCATCGAGGTCCTCGGACTCGACGTAATGGAACTGAAGCCGATGCGGCTCCTCGTATTCGATCCGCACGCGAACCCGGATCTTGCGCAGCCGCGCATCGTTGACCGTGTCACAGACGATCGCCCGGCCCTCGGCATCGCGCTCGATGACTTCGACCGACTGCAGGGTTCGCTGCCACTCCGGCGCCCGTTCGATATCCGCGACCTGGGCCCAGCAGCGCTCGATCGGAAAGTCGAGCACCGCGACGCAGGATCCGCTGATCATGCTCATCGGCGCTGGATCCCCGCTCGCAACGTGCTCATGGAGCCGCCGCTGCCGATGGCGGTGACGGTGAGCTGGCCGGCCAGGGGGCCGGCGCCCGGACCGACGGACCGTGGACCGAGTACCACCTGGATTCGGGGTTGAGCACGGCGCAGGTTCAAGGTGAGCCGCCCGCGGGCCAGCGAGGCGCTGAACGGTGCGGGACGGCCGGCGCTGCGGATGACGATCGACCGCGTCGAGTACACCCGCAGTCCGCTCGGGACGGTGATCGTCAGGCGCTGCAGGGCGGGCGAGCGGCGCCCGGCGGCGACCGTGAAGGCCAGCGTCGGGTGGCCGACGCTGAGCCCGGTCACGGACACACCGAACAGCCGGGTCGGATTGCCGATCGTCCAGGTGAAACGCTCCCAGGCGCGGGCCCCGTCGCGGTCGGAGGCGGTGAGCGTGACGTGGTAGAGCCCCGCCCGTCGCGGTGTGCCGTGGATCAACCCGGTGGCTTGCGCCAAGCGCAGGCCGGGGGGCAGCCCCCGGGCCCGAAGCGCAGCGCCGAGGTGGGGGACATCGCTGAATCTGACCCGCAGCGGCGCGATCATCGACCGGCGGGCCGCGCGCTGAGGGGCGATCGGGATCAGGCGCAGGGCGCTGGCACAGAGGGCCGGGATCAGCGTGGCCGCGTTGGGGCTGCCGAGCCCGCTGGCCATGTCATAGCCGGGCGTGGCGGCGAACTGACCTGAGTTGGTGCCCGTGAAGTCATTGTTGCCGCTGCGCACGTCATTGAAGGCGCCGGCGTAGTCGGACCCCGCGGCGCGGTACAGCGCCGGGAGCGCCATGCCCACCTGACCTCCGGCACACCCGCGCGACGCATCGGCCAGCGCCATCAGCGCCGCCCACACGGGGCTGGCGGCGCTGGTTCCC
>DASVYO010000138.1:0-29067 GCA_036392135.1 Solirubrobacteraceae bacterium | reverse complement strand
CGGCGTCAATTGCTCGTGCGACCCTAAATGGCGGAGACGTCAACAACTCGTACATCACCGGCCTGAACGGGCCATGCGGTCTTGTCGCCTACTCGCACTACCTGTACTTCGCGGACGGCCCGACGATCGACCGCACCGATCTCACCAGCGCCGACCCAACCGCCGCGACCGAGCAGATCGTGCTCGGCACCAAGAACGCCTGCGGGGTGGCGGTAGACAGCCTTTACGCCGGCAAGCTTGTGATCGTTGCCCGTCATTCACGCCCTCGTGGCATCGTCCGCCTTACGGTCGGTGTGTCCAACCCGGGCGTCATCCTCGTGCGGTCAGCCTCCGGTCTCCGGCTGCTGCGCGACGCACGCGCGACCGTCCGGCACGCGGAGGTGACCACCATCAGCCTGGTTCCAACGTCGATCGCTCGGCGCCGGCTCCTCAAACAGCGTGTCATCCAAGCTCGTATACGGGTCGAGTACCTGCCGACCGGTGGCGTCGCCGCCGCGAAGACGACCACCGTGACTCTCGCCAGGCGCTGACATAGGCCCGGCGTAGCCGGCGCAGGAGGCTGCGCTACCTGCGAGGTGGACGCGGAAACCGGGACGTGTCCACACGCCCCGTGGCAGGAGCGCTCGCCGCATCGGGCGTCAGTCAGCTGGAGATATCAGGCGTGTCTCGTAGGCGTAGATCACGGCCTGAACCCGGTCCCTCAACCCCAGCTTGCCGAGTAGGTGCGACACGTGGGACTTGACCGTGGCCTCGGACACGACCAGGGCCGAGGCGATCTCGGCGTTGGACAGCCCGTTGGCCAGCATCCGCAGGACCTCTCGCTCGCGGTCGGTCAATGACTCGAGCTCGGCGCCGCCACGGGAGACCGCCGTGGCGGGAAGCCGGCGCGCGACCTGATCCAGCAGCTGACGGGTGACCGCCGCCGACAGCACGGCATCGCCGGCGGCGACGGCGCGCACCGCGGAAACAACCTCAGCGGTCGGGGCGTCCTTCAGCAGAAAGCCGCTCGCGCCCGCGCGCAAGGCCTCCAGGATGTACTGGTCGAGCCCGAAGGTGGTCAGGATCAACACCCGCGCACGCGGCAACCGCCGCGTCGCCTCGATGCCGTCCATGCCCGGCATGCGGATGTCCATCAGCACGACATCAGGGTGGTGCTCGGTGGCGGCGCGGACGGCCTCCTCACCGTCGCCGGCTTCGGCGACGACCTGAATGTCGCCGGTGGCCTCGAGCACGGCCTTGAAGCCGGCGCGCATCATCGGCTGATCGTCGGCAATGACGACGCGGAGCGGGGTCATGATTTCGCGGCGGAGTAGGGGAGACTCGCGGTAACCCGGAAGCCGTCGGCCAGCGACTCGGCCGTCAGCCGGCCGCCGAACATCGCCGCGCGCTCGCGCATCCCGATCACCCCGTGGCCGTCCGAAACGTCAGGCGTCTCCGGCAGTCGGGTGGTGCGGGCCTCGCCCTCGGTGTCGACGATCGTCAGCTCGACCCCGTCGTCCCGGTACGCCACCGTCACGCGCGTGCGCGCGCCTGAGGCGTGCTTGACCACGTTGGTCAATGCCTCCTGGACGATCCGGTAGGCCGACAGATCGACGCCCTGGGCCAGCGGCCGGGGCTGTCCCTCCACGCTCAGCTCAACCGACTGACCCGCGCGATGAAGCTGCTCGATCAGGCGCTCGAGCTGGTCGAGCCCCGGCTGCGGCGCGAGCTCCGGCTGAGCACCGTCAGCCCGCAGCAGCCGCAGGGTCGCGTGCATCTCGGTCATGGCCTGCCGGCCGAGATCGGCGATCGCCTGGCTGCGCTGCGCGACCCGCTCATCGGGAACGGTGGCACCCAGCGCCTGAGCTTCGACGACCATGAGGCTCACATTGTGGGCGACGATGTCGTGGAGCTCCTGGGCGATCCGGACCCGCTCCTCAGCGACCGCGCGGTCAGCCAGCAGCTCGCGCTCGCGGTCGAGGCGCTCGGCGCGTTCCCGGTAGCCGTCGCGGACGCGACGCTGGGCCCCGACGTACAGCCCTACGGCGATCGCGGCCGCATACTGCGCGGTGACGCCGATCGCGTAGCCGTAGAGCCCACCGTGATCGGTCGCCGTGCCCGCTCCGAACACCGCTGCGGCCAGAATCGAGGCCAGCGCGGCGCCGGCAGCGACCGCAACCGAGATGCGCCACGGAACGCGGCTGGCGAGCGTGTACAGGGCCACCATGACCGGCAGCGCCAGCGTTCGGTTGCCGGGCGATGCCCCCGCCACGGCGACGGCCAGGAGGAGGGCCGAGGTTGGACGCGCGCGGCGCAGGACGATCGCCATGAGCGCGAACGGAACCAGGACAAGGACGGCCGGGGTGCCATCCCGGAAAGCGGTCGAAATCAGCGACCCGACGACGAGAAGGCTCACGACGAGCGCGAGCAGAACCTCGCTCCGCGATGCGAAGAGGGAACGCAGGCCAAGACGGCGAGCAAGGGACATCTCCCGAATCATCCCCCGCCCGCCGCTGACATGTCTACGTCCGCTCCTTGCCCGCGCTCGGTCAGACGTCGCGGCGGACGAGCAGTACTGCCGCGACGCCGATGACGGCCGCCGCGTAGCCGGCCAGCACCGCAGCCCCGGCGCCCGGAGCCAACGTGTGCGCATGGTGACCGATCTCCATCATCGCCTGGCCGGCGTTGCTTGGTAGGTACGGATCGATCGCGTCGGCGAGACGCGCCGGCAGGATCCCGAGCAGGGGCGGGACCACGAACATGATCGCCGCGAACGAGGCGATCCCGGCGGCGGTGTTGCGCAGGATCGCCCCGAGTCCCATGGCGAATAGCCCGACCAGCACCAGGGAGGCGCCGGCGCCCAGGATCGCCCCGGGAACACCCGGATGCGAGAAGGCGATCTCGATGTGCTGGCCGGAGAGGAGCGCCTGGCCGGTGAAGAAGGCGATGAAGGCCGCGGGAACGGCGAGCGCCGCGGACACCACGCCAAACACGGCGGCCTTACCCCAGAGCACCGGCAGCCGCCGGGGGACCGCGGCCATTGTCGAGCGGATCATCCCCGTGCTGTATTCGCCGGTGATGAGCAGCACGCCGAGCACGCCGATAGCCAGCACGCCGAAGGTGACGCCCATCAGGCTCGTGGCCAGCGGGTCGAACTTCGCCCGGTCGATGGCGCTCATCGTCGGCCAGCGCGAGGCGTTGATCGCGCTGGCCATGATCCCGAAGCCGATCGTCATGACGAGCGTGGCCAGCAGCGAGTAGCGCGTTGAGCGCAGCGAGTAGAGCTTGGTCCACTCTGAGCGCAGGACGCCGAGCTGGGTCACCCGGCTGCGCGCCGAGGCGGGACGGGCCCGGGCAGCGGGGGAGGGGTGGTCGAGGGCGGGAGCAGAGGCGCTCATGCGGCGATCCTTTCCTGACGGTCGGTGGCAACGGGGAGGTCCTGCGCTGGAATGACGGCCCGGTATTCGGCCGCGTCGTGGGTGAGCTCCATGAACGCCGCCTCGAGCGAGGTCTTCTCGGGGGTGAGCTCGTGGAGGATGAGCCCTTCCCGGGCGGCGGCCACCCCGATCTGCTCGGCGGTCAGGCCCTCGACGACGAGCACGCCGGGCTCGTCGCTGGAGACACGGACCTCGGGGCCGAGGATGACCTCGCGCAGCCGCCCGGCATCGGGGGCGCGGACGCGGACGCGGTTGGTCGAATGCTCGTCGACGAACGCCTGCAGACCAACGTCGCGGATGAGCCGCCCGCGGCCGATGATGATGAGCTGGTCGGCGGTGAGCGACATCTCGCTCATCAGGTGAGAGGACAGGAGGATCGTGCGCCCCTCGGCGGCCAGGCGCCTGAGCAGGTCGCGGATCCAGCGGATCCCCTCGGGGTCAAGGCCGTTGATCGGCTCGTCCAGGATGAGCACCTCCGGATCGCCGAGCAGGGCGGCGGCGATCCCGAGCCGCTGGCCCATCCCGAGTGAGAACTGGCCGACGCGCTTGCGGGCCACCTCGTCGAGGCCGACGAGCGAGATGAGCTCGTTCACGCGCGAGCGGGGGATCCCGTGCGTCTGGGCGAGGGCGAGGAGGTGGTGGTAGGCCGAGCGACCCGTGTGCACCGAGCGGGCCTCGAGGAGCACACCGACCTCGTGCAGCGGGGCGGGGAAGTCACGGTAGGCCTTCCCGGCCACCGTCACCTGGCCGCCAGTTGGGGCGTCGAGGCCCAAGATGAGCCGCATCGTCGTCGACTTGCCCGACCCGTTGGGCCCGAGAAAACCGGTCACGATCCCCGGCTTCACGGTGAAGCTGAGATCGTCGACGGCGGTCTTCTCGCCGTAGCGTTTGGTCAGGTGGGTGGCTTCGATCATCGTGGTTTGGTCCTCCGGGTCGCGGTTTCGCACTCAGGGAGGACGGTAAGGACGTAGCAGCCCGCCCACATCGGCCGTCAGATAGATCCAGGACCCATCGGCAGGCGGGGATCCAACGCCCGTCTCATCCCAACGGATGACGCCGTGGGCGCCTCGGCACGGGGATCCGCGGCCGGGGCGCGCAGCTACCGGGGGTCAGTGCCGCGCAGGACCGTGATCGCCTCTTCGAGCGAGACGACGTCGCCGTACTTGGCGTCGATGTCGAGCAGGGAGGCGTCGTGGGCGCTCTGGGCACGGTCAGCCACCGCCTCACGGGGAACGAGCACGGCCAGGCCGTGCTGGACGCCGTCGACGACGGTCGCTCGGACGCAGCCGGACGTGGAGGCGCCGGTGACTACCAGCGAGTCGCAGCCCGCGGCGGTCAGCATCGGCTGGAGCGCGGTTCCGAAGAAGGCTGAGGCGAACAGCTTGAGGAGCACGGGCTCGCCCTCGCGGGGGGCGATCCGCTCGTCGATCTGCGCCCAGCGCGAGCCCGGGGTGAGCATGGCCAGCGCGGGCGCCTTGGCGATGAACGCCTTGGCCACGCGCTTGCCGGCCTCGTCGTAGGCCAGTGTCGTGAAGGCGACCGGCCGCCCGCCCTCGCGGGCGGCCTCCAAGAGCCGGGCGGTGGCCTCGACGGCGGCATCGGTGTCGCAGTGCAGCGGTGAGCTCGGATCGGTGAACGCGTAGTTGAGGTCGATCACGACGAGGGCCGGGTGCCGCCCCGCTTCCTGGCGGCCGCCGAAGCCGCGCTCCCCGTAGACCTCGCCGGCGTCGCTCACGTCACGATTCCCAGCGCGAGAGGCCGAGCAGCTCGTTGACCTCGTCAAAGGGCAGCATGCGGTCGCGGATCCCCATGCTCGTTCCCGTCGTCATGAGCTCGTCCAGAAGCTCCTGGTACACGCGCGCGAACAGCCAGGTCTGCGTGCTCGGGAAGATGACGATCGAGTAGCCCAGCTGCTGCAGCTCATCGGCGGTGAGGGGCGGAGTCCGGCCCGTCTCGGACATGTTCGCCAGCGACGGCCCGTCCACGCGACGCGCGATCTCCTCGAGCTGCTCACGGCTGTGGGGAGCATCCACGAAGGTTACGTCCGCCCCCGCCTCGGCGAAGGTGTTGCAGCGCTCGATCGCGTCGTCGAGGCCGTGCACCTGGAGCGCGTCGGTCCGGGCGATGATGACCGTGTCCCGGTGGCGCCGCGCGGCCACCGCGGCCCGCACCTTGAGCACCATCTCCTCACGCGGGATGACCCGCTTGCCCTCCATGTGGCCGCACCGCTTCGGGAACACCTGATCCTCGATCTGGATCGCCGCCGCACCGGCGCGCTCGAGCTCCAGCACCGTGCGCCGCACGCCGGGCTCTGACCCGTAGCCCGTGTCGGCATCGACGATCACCGGAACGCTCGCCACCGCCGTCATCCGGCGCAGGCTCTCGGCCACGTCGCTCAGACCGACCAGGCCGATGTCGGGAAGGCCATGGTGATGGGCGGCCACGGCGTACCCGCCCTGGTACACGGCCTCGACGCCGGCGCGCTGCGCGAGCGTCGCCGTCAGGCCGTCGTGGGCGCCGACCGCAACCAGGATCCGGGGATCCGACAACCGCTCTCGCAGACTCGTCACGCGAGCACCTCCTCCTTGCCGATCGCCCGGCCGTCGTGCCCAGCTTGCCACTTCCGTACTTTCCATACATTACACAATCTGAGTACCTCCGCCACGGCCGAAGGCGGGGGCCCGAGGTGACTCAGCCCGCGGGATCGGGCCGACGGCTCGCCGGGTTGGAGGAGCCGGCGAGAGGCGCCGTGACCGCCGCCGGCCGGTTAGTTGACGGCCCGGACGGCCCGGGGCGGGTCGACCTTGGCGGACGACTCGGCATAGGCGCTGGTCAACGCCTCACGCGCGTTGAACAGGTGATGGCGCATGTCGTATTCGGCCTGCTCGGCGTCGTGGCGCTCGAGCGCCGAGAGGACCCGTCGGTGGTACTCGAGTGAGAGCGAGAGCTGCTCGGCGGTGTACCACGCGTAGGACTGGTAGATGAGCGGCAGGGCCCGGGTCTGGGTGACCATGGCCACCAGGCGCTGGGAATCGGCGGCCTGGAGGATCGTGTCGTGGAAGATGCCGTTCTGCTCCACCAGGTGGACGAGGTCCTTGGGCTGGAGATTCTCCATCCGCTCGACGCTCGTGCGCAGCCGGGCCAGCTCGCGCTGGTTGATCCGCGTGGCGGCACGGCGGGCGGCGTAGCCCTCGAGGATGCTGCGCAGGTCGTAGATCTCCTCGAGCTCGCCCTGGGTGTAGCTGCGGACCTGCGCGCCGCGGTGTTGCTGGCCCTCGAGCAGCCCCTCGGCCTGGAGCATGGCGATGGCCTCGCGCACCGGTGTCCGGCTCACGGCAAGCTCCTTGGCCAGCGTGTCCTCCTTGAGCCGATCGCCGGGGCGCAGCCGCCCTTCGAGGATGCCATCCCGGATCAGATCAGCCACCATCACGCTGGTCTTTCGCGTTTGGAGTGGCCCACCCAGCACTAAGAACATTCTACTCCGTGCCTACGGCGTTCCCCTTGGCCCACGGCGCCCCCCGCCGACGCGATCCGCGAGCGGTCGCAGCGCAGGATTCCTCCTCCGGGTCCGAGACCGGCCGGCGCCACCTCAACCCCGCAACTGGCTCCAGCGTTCCGCTGACAGAAACAAACGCTGGTGCTCAACCGGCTTGACGAGCCAGCGCGTAGCTGGTTGAGTGGAGACGGCCGACGCGCTGCGAATCATCTTGTTCCGGTAGGCGAAACAAAGGGTTCGCGAACCACGATCCGGAGGACGCGCAGGATCCGATGAGGCCAGGCCCGAGGAGATGAAAGACCTGCTCAGCGCGCGGGACGGCCACGGCCCGCTGATCCTCCCGGGCGCGCCGGATGCGCTGACCGCGCGGGTGATCGAGGCGCTCGGGTTCGAGGCCGTCTACATCACCGGCGCCGGGGTGACCAACGCCCGGCTCGGGATGCCCGACCTCGGACTGATCACGCTGGCCGAGCTCGCCGATACGGTCGAGGCGGTTCGGGCGGCGGTCACCATCCCGCTCGTGGTCGACGCCGACACCGGCTTCGGCGGCCCGCTCAACGTGCGCCGGACGGTGCAGATGCTCGAGCACCGCGGGGCGAATGCGATTCAGCTCGAGGACCAGGTCTTCCCCAAGCGCTGTGGCCACTTCGCGGGCAAGGAGGTCATCCCGGCGGCCGAGATGGTGGCCAAGCTCGACGCCGCGCTCGACGCCCGCGCCGGCGACTCGCTGCTGATCATCGCCCGCACCGACGCGCGCCAGATGCTCGGGCTCGAGGCGGCGCTCGAACGAGCCGCGCTCTACCGCGAGGCGGGCGCCGACGTGATCTTCATCGAGGCGCCGAGGTCGAGGGACGAGCTGGCCGAGATCGGACGGCGCCTCGACGCTCCGCTGCTCGTCAACGTCGTCGAGGGCGGCGAGACCCCGCAGCTGCCCGCCGAGGAGCTCGGCACGCTGGGGTTCTCGATCGTCCTGTACGCCAACGCCGCCCTGCGCGGCGCCGTGCACGGAATGCAGGTGGTCCTCGAGCACCTGCGGCGCACCGGCTCGACGTTGGGTGTGCTCGAGCAGATGACTGGCTGGGAGGAACGCCAGCAGCTCGTCGGCAAGCCGTTCTTTGACGAGTTGAGCGAGCGCTACGCGACACGGGAGCCGGAGGTCACCCATGAGTGAGCGCTACGACCTCCGCCTCAGCGGTGGCCGGGTTCTGCTCCCGGGTGCGGAGGACCTGAGCGACGTCGACGTGCTCGTCCGCGACGGCGCGATCGCCGGGCTGTGCGCGCCCGGCGCGGCCGCCGACGCGGCCGAGGACGTCTCGGTGCGCGGGCTTGCCGTACTGCCGGGGATCATCGACGCGCACGTCCACCTGGGGCAGGACATCACCGTGCCGCGGACGCCCGAGGACGCGCGGCGGGAGACCGAGGCGGCGGCCGCCGGCGGGGTCTGCACGCTGATCGCCTACCTGATGAGCGCCGCCCCCTACCACGACGTGTTCGACGGTGCCGTGGCCGTGATGGAGGCCCACGGGGTGATCGACTACGGCTTTCACTTCTGCGTGGTCACGCGCGAGCAGCTCGCCGCCCTGCCCGCCTACGTGAGCGACCTCGGCGTCTCGTCATTCAAGTTCTTCATGAACTTCCGCGGGGATGAGGGGCGCTACCTCGGCCTGCCGGGCAACGACGACGGTTTCCTGCTCGACCTGATGCGCGCGGCGGCCGAGGCCGGCGGGATGGTCGACCCCCACGGCGAGAACATCGAGATCGTCTGGGACCTCCGCGCCCGGCCGATCCCCGACGGCCTGTCCGCCCTGGCCACCTGGAATCACACGCGTCCGGACTTCGTCGAGTCCGAGGCCCAGCAGCGCGCGGCGTTTCTCGCCTCCGTGGCGGGGGCGTCGATGTACGCGGTCCACGTCACCAACGCGCAGACGCTCGACGTCCTGACCCGCCAGCGCGAGCGTTACCCGAACGTCTTCCTGGAGACCTGCCCGCACTACCTCACCCACGACATAGATTCCGAGCTCGGGGCGGTCGCCAAGGTCAACCCGCCGCTGCGCACGGCGGCTGATCGGGAGGCCCTGTGGCAGGCGATCGGTGACGGGCGGATCAACGTCATCGGCTCAGACCACGTCCCCCGCCACCGGTCGGCCAAGGAGGGCGACATCTGGAAGGCCAGCGCGGGCTTCCCCGGCCTGGAGACCCTGCTCCCGGTGCTCCTCTCCGAGGGCTACCACCGCCGCGAGATCCCCCTGACCCGGCTGATCGAGACGGTTACGCGCGCGCCCGCGCGGGTCTTCGGTCTGTGGCCGCGCAAGGGCGCGATCGCCATCGGAGCCGACGCCGACTTCGCGATTGTCGATCTCAACGGCCGCCAGACGGTCCGCGCCGCCGAGCAGCACAGCGCCGCGGAGTACACCATCTACGAGGGCTGGGAGCTGACCGGTGCCGTCGAGCACACCGTCCTGAGAGGACGGTTCGTGGTCCGCGACCGCGAGGTCGTGGCGCACGGGGGCGGCCGGTTTCAGCCCCGCCGTCGAAGCGGAGCGGCGGCCCTCCAGGGCGCTCCGATCGAGGTCTACGGATGAGCGCCCCGTGGTCGGGGGTGATCACCGCGGAGGACGAGGCGCGCTACGAGGCGGCCGGCTTCGGCCGCTCGGCGGGGACCGGAACCCGCCCGGCGCTGCTCATCATCGATGTCCAGTACCGCACCGTCGGGGATGAGCCCAGGCCGTTCTTCGACTCGGTGCGCGAGTACTACCCGACCAGCTGCGGTGAGGCGGGCTGGGCGGCGGTCGCGAACATCGCGCCGCTGCTGGCGGCGTTCCGGGAGCGGTCGCTGCCCGTCCTCTACCCGCACGTCGCGCCCAAAGAGGCCTACGACGCGGGCCGGCTCGCGGCCAAGGTGCCATCGATCATGGACATCCCCGATCGGGGGTACCGGTTCGTGGAGGAGGTGGCCCCCGTGGACGGGGACATCCTCATCCCCAAGCGCCATCCGAGCGCGTTCTTCGCCACCGCGCTGACGAGCTACCTGATCGACCTCGGGGTCGACTGGCTCGTGGTCACGGGGTGTACCACGAGCGGCTGTGTCCGCGCCTCGGTGGTCGACGCGTTCGCGTTCAACTTCCGGATCACCGTCCCCCACGACGCCGTGTATGACCGCAGCGCCACCGTGCATGCGGTGAATCTGTTCGACATGGCCCAGAAATACGCCGACGTCACCACGACCGCGGACGTCATCGGAGCACTGCCGGATGCCACCGCTCGCTGACCGCGGCCGGTCATGCGGTGAGGACCGATGCGGTCGCCGTCGGCGCTCAGAAGGCGAGCGGCGAGCCGCGGTGGGCCTGCCGGGAGAGCAGCGCCGTCTCCTCGAGCAGGAGCCGGGTCGCGTTCTGCCGGCGAGCCTCGAAGCGCTCGAGCGGTCCGCACACGCTGATCACCGCCGCCGGGACCCCGCCGCTGTCGAGGATCGGCGCCGCCACCGAGGCCGCGCCCGGCTGACGCTCACCCAGGGAGGAGGCGAAGCCGGCCGCACGGATCTCCTCCAGCTCGGCCCGGAGCGCGCGCTCGCTGACCACGGTGCGCTCGGTGAGCGCGGGCAGATGGGGGTGCTCGCTGAAGAAGCGCTCGCGCTCGGCCTCGGGCAGAAAGGCGAGGAAGGCCTTGGAGGAGGCACCCGCGTGGAGCGGGAAGAGCCGTCCGATCGGCACGACCATCTTGATGTCGTCGGGGGGGAGGATCTGGTCGACGTACATCCGCTCCCAGCCCGTGCGCAGCGACAGCGTCGCCGTCTCCTCACTGCGGGCCGACAGGGAGACGAGCGCATCGTGAACCGAGCGCCGCGTATCCGTGCGCTCGAGGTAGGCCATGCCGAGCGCCAGGCACTTGGGACCGAGCAGGTAGCGCCGGCTGCGCGCATCGAACTCCACGTAGCCGCGTTCCTGGAGCGAGGCGAGGATCCGGAACACGACCGCCTTGGACAGGCCGAGCGCGTTGGCGATCTCGGTCACCCCGACCGGACGGGGCGGCCCCTGGGCAAGAAACGAGAGCACGTCCGCCGTGCGGAGGACGGCCGTCACCGTGGCCCCGCCCGATCCCGAGCCGGCGGCGTTCTGACGATCGGTGCGGGGCGGAGTCAAGGAATGCCTCTGACCGGGATTGTGACGGGAGGCGCGGGGGATGAGTGACCCGGGGCACGTGAGCGAAGACGGAGGGGGGAGCGGGCAGGGGCCGCTGTCGGGGCTGCGCGTGCTGGATGTCTCGACCGTGCTCGCCGGGCCGCTCACCTGCCAGCTCCTCGGCGACTACGGAGCCGACGTGATCAAGGTCGAGCACCCGCGCGGCGACAGCATGCGGGGCCACGGCCGGGCCAAGGACGGGATCCCGCTGTGGTGGAAGATGATCTCGCGCAACAAGCGCTGCGTTGCCCTGTATCTCGGCGACCCGGAGGGGGCCGCCATCTTCCGCCGCCTGGTGGCCACCGCCGATGTCGTGGTCGAGAGCTTCCGTCCCGGGACCTTCGAACGGTGGGGACTCGGCTTCGATGCCCTGCAGGCGGTAAATCCGGGGCTCGTGCTCGTCCGGATCTCCGGCTTCGGGCAGACCGGGCCCTACCGCGAGCGGGCCGGCTTCGGCACGCTGGCCGAGGCGATGAGCGGCTTTGCCGCCATCACGGGCGAGGCCGACGGGCCCCCGACCCTGCCCCCCTTCGGGCTCGCCGACAGCATCGCCGGGCTGGCCGCGGCCAACGCAGCCATGATGGCGCTCTATCACCGGGACGCCCGCGGCGGCCAGGGGCAGGAGATCGATCTCTCGATCCTGGAGCCGCTGGTCACCGTGCTCGGCCCCCAGCCCATCGTCTACGACCAGCTCGGCGAGATCCAGGCGCGGACCGGCAACCGCTCGGTCAACAACGCCCCCCGCAACACCTACCGCACCTCCGACGGGAAGTGGGTCGCGGTCTCGACAAGCGCCAACTCGGTGGCCGAGCGGGTGCTGCGGCTGGTCGGGCGTCCCGAGCTGACCCAGGAGCCGTGGTTCGCGACCGGGTCGGGGCGGGCCGAGCACGGTGAACTGCTGGACGAGATCGTGGCCGCCTGGGTGGGGGCGCGCACGCGTGAGGAGGCCATCGCGGCGTTCACCGAGGTCGGGGCGGCGATCGCCCCGGTCTACGACGTGGCCGATCTGATGGACGATCCCCAGGTGATCGCGCGGGACGCGATCACCTCGGTCGAGGACCCGGACCTCGGGCCGGTGCGGATGCAGAACCTCCTGTTCCGGATGAGCGAGACCCCGGGGGCCATCCGCTTCACCGGACGTGCTCTGGGCGCCGACACCGAGGCGATTCTCGGCGGCGAGCTCGGGCTCGACGTCGCCGACCTGCGCGAGCGGGGCATCGTTGCCTGAGCCGCCGCCGATCCGCAGCTATCTGTATGCCCCGGGGTCCAACCCGCGCGTGATGGAGAAGGCGCTCGGCGCCGGTGCCGACGCCGTCATCCTCGACCTCGAGGACGCGGTTGGGCCGGATGACAAGCTCGTGGCGCGCGACCGAGTGGCGGCGGTGATCACTGGGGCCGGCGCGGCCGGGGGAGGGGAGCTTCACGTCCGGATCAATCGCGCTGCCGACGGCCCCGATCTCGACGATCTCGCCGCGGTGACCACGCCCGGGCTGACCGGGATCCGCCTGCCCAAGGTCGAATCGGCCGCCGAGGTGCGGGCGGTTGCGGGCGCCCTGGACACGCTCGAGCAGGCGGCGGGCATGGCGGCCGGGACCGTGCTCCTGTACCTCAGCATCGAGACGGCCGCCGCCGCGCTGGCCGCTGCCGAGCTGGCTGCGGCGCCCCGAGTGGCCCGGTTGGTGTTCGGTGCCACCGACTTCCTCGCCGACATCGGCGCGCCCGGCACCGCCGACGGCCCCGCGACCGTCGTCGCCCGCGGCATGCTCGTGCTCGCCTCGCGGGCGGCCGGGATCGGGGCTCCGGTCGACAGCGTCCACACGGCGCTCGACGATGAGGAGGGCCTGCGGCGCAGCGCCTGCTCAGCCCGCGCGCTCGGGTTCTTCGGCAAATCGGTCATCCACCCGCGCCAGATCGCGGTCGTGCACCAGGTGTTCACACCGACCTCAGGGGAGCTCGCCGAGGCCCGGCGCGTGCTGGCCCACGTCGAGGTCCATGGCGACGGAGCGAGCGTGCTCGACGGTCAGATGATCGATGCCGCCGTCGTGGCCCGGGCCCGCCGCATCGTCGCCATGACCGAAAGGACGCACGGGTGAGTGACCCGGTGCTCGACGCGCTCGCCGGTGGCGTGCGGATCTTCGATCTCGGGCGCGCCATGGAGCTCGGCATGCCCCAGTCCCCCAACCATCCCCAGTTCCGGATGGCGCTCGCCCGGCGGCACGGGGACTCCGTCCGCGCCGACGGCGGCTCGGCGGCCAGTGAGCTGATCATCACCGGCGGCCACGTCGGCACTCATATCGACGCGCTCAGCCACGTCTCGCACGAGGGCCGGCTGCACGGCGGCCTCGACGCCGCCGAGGCGCAGCGCGGTGGGCGCTTCACCCAGCTCGGGGTCGAGACGATCGCTCCGATGGTGTGCCGCGGCTGGCTGCTGGACATCCCCGCCACCCTCGGCCTGGGAGCCTGTGCGCCCGGCTACGAGATCACGCCGGACGACCTGGAGAGGGCGGCCTCGGAGCAGAACGTCACCGTCGCGCCGGGCGACGTGGTCCTGATCCGCAGCGGCTGGGCCCAGCGGTGGGGTGACCGCGAGGCCTATGTGGGTTTCGACAGCGGCGTACCGGGTCCGGGCGAGGCGGGCGCGCGCTGGCTGGCGGCGCTCAGACCCCGTGCGGTGGGCGCGGACTCGATCGCCTTCGAGCATCTGGCTCCCGGCGCCGGGCACAGCCTGCTCCCGGCGCACCGGGTGATGCTCGTCGAGCACGGGATCAACATCATCGAGACGCTCGACCTCGAGGAGCTCGCGCGAGCTCGGGTGTACGAGTTCGTGTTCGTGGCGGCGCCGCTGGCGCTGGTCGGGGCGACCGGCTCCCCCGTGCGCCCGCTCGCCGTCGTGTCCGCCGATCACGGGACGAGCCGATGAGCACGCTCGCCGAGCGGCTGGGGGAGTTCGCCGTCCAGCACACCTATGACCTCCTTCCCGACGAGGTGACCCGCAGCGTGCGTCAGCGGACGCTCGACACGCTCGGGATCATCGTCGCCGCCACCCGGCTCGATACGAGCCGGGCCGTCCACGCCTACGCCACCGACCGCGGCGGACGGCCCGAGGCCCACGCGGTCGGCGTATCCGAGCCGCTCCCGGCTGAGCTCGCGGCCCTCGTCAACGGGACCCTGGCCCATTCGCTGGACTACGACGACACGCACCTCCCGTCCGTCCTGCACCCGAGCGCCTCGATCGTGCCGGCCTCGCTGGCCGTGGCCGAGGCCGCCGGGCGCAACGGCCGCGAGCTGATCGCGGCGATCGCCGTGGGGCTCGAGATCTGCGTGCGCCTGGGCATGGCGGGATACGACCGCGAGGCCCGCAACAACGTCTACTTCGACCGCGGTCAGCACGCGACCTCGATCTGCGGGACGATCGCCGGCGCGGCCAGTGCCGCGGTGCTCCTCGGGTTGGGGGCCGAGGGCGTCACCAACGCGATCGGCCTGGCGGTGAGCATGGCCGGCGGGGTGATCGAGGCCAACCGTACGGGCGGGACGGTGAAGCGGATCCACTGCGGCTGGGCCGCCCACGCGGCGATCTCCGCCGCCCGCCTGGCCGCCTACGGGATCACCGGCCCCCCCACCGTGCTCGAGGGCCGGTTCGGCTTCTTCGAGGCCTTCCTGCAGGGCCGCTATGACGCTGAGGCGATCGACGCCGAGCTGGGCGAGCGCTGGGAGGTCCCGGGGATCTTCTTCAAGCCCTACCCGGCCAACCATTTCACCCATGGCGGCATCGACGCGGCGCTCGGGCTCCGCGAGCAGGGGGTGTCGCTCGAGCAGATCGACACCCTCGTGCTCGGCGTGGCCGAGCCGACCGTGCGCACGATCGGCGAGCCGATCGCCCTCAAGCGCGCTCCCCAGACCGGCTACCAGGCCCAGTTCAGCGGCCCCTACACGGTGGTCGCGGCCCTGCTCGGCGGCGGCGGCCTCGGCCTCGGGCTCGGGGATTTCACCGACGCGCTGGCCACCGACGAGGAGCGCCGACGGCACATGGCCAAGGTCACCGTGGCCGGCCGCTCGGAGTGTTCAGAGATCTTCCCCAACCAGTTCCCGGCCGTCCTGACCGCGCGGCTCAACGACGGCCGCGAGCTCGAGCGGGCCGTGATGACCAACCGCGGTGGCCCTCAGCGTCCGCTCAGTGATCGCGAGCTGGAGCTCAAGTTCGCCGACAACGCCGGCCCCCTGCTCGGCGACGTCGCGCTGGGACACGTACAGGACATGGTCCTGGCCCTCGATCGCCAGGCGGCGATCGCCCCCCTTTTCGCACCCATGACCCATCTCCAGGAGGAATAGAAATGGCCCGCTTCGACACGGTCGTCAAGAACGGCCTTGTGGTGATCCCGTACGTCGGACAGCTGCCCATGGACATCGGCATCCGGGACGGACGGGTGGCGGCGCTGGAGGATCGGATCGATACCTCCGAGGCCGGCGAGCTGATCGATGCCAGGGGCAAGGCGGTGCTGCCCGGTGGCGTCGACAGCCACTTCCACCTCGGGATCTACCGCGACATCACCGAGGACACCGAATCCGAGACGACCTCCTCGGTGGTCGGCGGCGTCACGACCGCGGTCTCCTACTTCCGCACCGGCCAGCATTACCTCAACAAGAGCGGGCCGTACCGCGAGATCTTCCCCGAGGTGCTGGAGCGTGTGGCCGGCCACGCCCGGATCGACTACGGCTTCCACCTCGCACCGATGACCGCCGAGCACATCGGGGAGATTCCGTGGCTCGTCTCGGAGATGGGCGTCTCGAGCTTCAAGTACTACATGTTCTACAAGGGCTTCAACCTCGCCTCCGACAGCCGTGATGCCCAGGCCTACACGATGTCTGAGGACTACGACCTCGGGCACCTGTTCGAGATCATGGAGAAGGTGGCCGAGGTCGACGCGACCGCCCCCGGCCGGATCTCCGTCTGCCTGCATTGCGAGCAGGCCGAGTTGCTGCGGGTGTTCATCGAGCGGGCCAAGGCGGATCCGCGCGTGTCCGGCCTGGCCGAGTACAACGCCGCGCGGCCGCCGCTGACCGAGCGCCTGTCGATCGAGGAGGCCGGGGTGCTCGCCGACGCGACCAAGGTCAACCTCAACCTGCTGCACCTCTCCAGCGAGCTCGCGCTCCAGACCGCGGTCGACGTCGCGCGTCGCTATCCGGCTCTCGACGTCGTTCGCGAGACGACCCTCCATCACCTCGCTCTGGCCTGCGAGGATCTGGAGGGCAAGGGGCTCGGGGGCAAGGTCAACCCGCCGATCCGCAACCGCTCGGACAACGAGGCGCTGTGGGCGGGTCTGCGTCATGGACTTATCAACACCGTGGCCTCGGACCACGCGTGCTGTATGGAGAGCTCCAAGGGCGATGACCTGTGGCCCGCGCTGCCCGGCTTCGGGGGCACCGCCCTCCTGTACCCGGTGCTCATCTCGGAGGGGATGCACAAGCGCGGAATCCCGCTGTCGCGGATCGTCGAGGTGGCCTCGGCCGCGCCCGCTCAGGCGTTCAACCTCTACCCGCGCAAGGGGACGATCGCGGTCGGCTCCGACGCTGATCTCGCCGTGGTCGACCTCGAGCTCGAGCAGGTGGTGAGCACCGAGCTGTGTCGCTCGGCCCAGGATCACACCCCGTTCGAGGGAATCGCGGTCCGCGGCTGGCCGACCGACACGATCCTGCGCGGTGAGCCGGTGTTCCGAAACGGCGAGGTCGCCGACGGGACCCGGGGACAGTACATCCACCGCTCGGCGCAGCCGGTCACGGCGGCCGGCTGAGCGTTCGTCGAGTCCTCAGCCGGTGGCCTCCCCGTGCAGCCACGGGATGAGGCCCCCGGCATCGAGCATCCGGCGCATGAACTCGGGCATCGGCACGATGGTGAAGCGATCGCCGTTCACGGTCACGATCCCACCGTCGAGATCGACCTCGACCCGCGCTCCCGTCTCCGCTCGGTCGACGGCCCCCGGGCAGTCGACGAGGGGGAGGCCGAGGTTCAGGCAATTGCGGCGGAAGATCCGGGCGAAGCTGCGGCCCACCAGGCATGACACGCCGGAGGCCTTCATGGCCAGCGGCACATGCTCGCGTGAGGAGCCGGCCCCGAAGTTCTCGCCCACGACCAGGATCGTGTCCGCGCCGAGCTGGTCGCGCAGGCTCGGGTCCAGGCCCTCGAACAGGTGCGGGCTCATCAGCTCCGGGTCCTCGACGTTCAGAAACGAGCCGGGGTACAGGACGTCGGTGTCGATGTTGTCCCCGCGGATGGCCACCGCCCGGCCGGCGAGCCTCATGGCGCGGCGATCAGCTCGCCCGGATCGATCAGCTCGCCGGCCACGGCGGCCGCGGCGGCGACCCAGGCATTGGCCAGGTAGACGCTGGCCTCGGGCGAGCCCATCCGGCCGCGGAAGTTGCGGTTGGTGGTCGTGACCGCTGTCTCACCGGCGGCGGGGACGCCCATCCCGCCGCCGAAGCACGCGCCGCAGGTGGGCGTCGAGACCATCGCCCCCGCAGCGGCGAAGATGTCGAGCAGACCTTCGTGAATGGCCTGGCGGAAGATCGTCTGGGTGGCCGGGACGATCACCGCGCGGGCGCGCGGGTGCACCGAGCGGCCCCGGAAGATCGCGGCGGCCTGGCGCAGGTCGGTGATCGTGCCGTTGGCGCAGTTGCCGATGTACACCTGCTCCACCGGCGTGCCCACGGCGTCGGCGAGCGCGATCACGTTGCCCGGGGAGTGCGGGGCGGCGACCAGCGGTCCCAGCGCGTCCAGATCGACCCTGACCTCGCGGGCGATCTCGGCGTCCTCGTCGGAGCGCAGCTGCTCCCAGTCGCGCCTCGCCCGGTCGGCCAGATAGGCGCGGGTCAGCTCGTCAGCCGGGAACAGCCCCGTCTCGGCGCCGGCCTCGACCGCCATGTTGGCCACCGCCATCCGCTCGTCGATGGTCAAGGCCCGTGCCCCCTCGCCGACGAACTCGAGCACGGCGTTGGTCGCCCCGGCGACGCCGATCTCGGCGATCACGGCCAGGATCAGGTCCTTGCCGGTCACGAAGCCGTGCTTGGCGCCGTCAAAACGCACGCGGATCGTGGCCGGCACCGGCTGCCAGAACTCGCCGTTGGCCAGCGCGGCGGCGATGTCGGTCGACCCCAGCCCGCTTCCGAACGCGCCCAACGCTCCATAGGTGCACGTGTGCGAATCACCGCCGACGATCACCTCGCCAGGCACGATCCAGCCGTCCTCGGCCAGGACCATGTGCTCGATCCCGCCCCGCCCCTGATCGTAGAAGCTGACGCCCTGATCGAGCGCCCAGTCCTTCAGCCGCCGCTGCAGCGCGGCCGAGCGCGCGTCCTTGGCCGGGACGAAGTGGTCGGCGACCATCACCACCCGGCTGGGGTCGAACACTCGGCTGGCACCGATCTTCTCCATCTGGCGGAAGGCGACCGGCCCGGACACGTCGTTGGCCATGACCGTGTCGACGCGCACCATCAGGATGTCGCCCGGCGACAGGTCATCCACCTCGGCGTGAGCCAGGAGGATCTTTTCGGCCAGCGTGTGGGGCACGCGTTGCCCGCGCTCAGGCGCTCGCGGACCGTCCGGCCAGGCGGGCATCGAAACTGCGGCGCTCCTCGGCGATCTGCTGCCCGAGCTCCTCCATCGACGGCAGCGGCCCGAAGTCGAACTCGGGTGGCTCGTCGCGCTCGCTGCGCATCCGCTTCCGTTCGCTCTCGGTCGCCGCGTGATCGATCTGCCCATCGCGGGAGACGATCACGCCGTATTCGGAGGCCGCGGCCTCAACGCTGACCAGCCCCGCGTGCACGTCGGCCGCGGTCCGCTCGGGCTCGCGGTCCAGCGGATCGCCCATGCCGCCCGCGCCCGCGGTCGAGAAGATCAGGCGGTCGCCCTTCTTGACCGGGAAGGTCTCTACCTTGGACGGCAGCCGCTCCTCCGTGCCGTCGGCGTGGATGACGACCTTTTCCGAGCTCATCCCGTGCTGGCCGCCGTTGTAGCCCCAGGGGAAGGTGACGGCGCGGTCGTCCTGGAAGGAGATCGTCCCGTCGGACAGGAAGCGGTAGGTCTTACCCACGCCGTGGCCGCCGCGGTGGTAGCCGGCGCCACCCGAGTCCGTCCGCGCCCGGTAGGACTCGACCTCGATCGGATAGTACTTCTCGAGGTACTCGGTGGGCACGGCCTTGAACATCGGCCACCACGAGTGACCGTCCAGGCCGTCGCCGGCCGGCCGGGCAGGGATTCCGCCGTACAGGATCTCCAGCACCTGGAAGTCCTGGCCACGCTCATCGGTCCCGGCGAACACGAAGTTCGGGCTCGTCCCGTAGCCGCCGGAGACGGCGAACTCGGCCAGCGCCTTCGAGAACACCGCGCCGACGACGTCGAACTGGCGGGCCATCAGGCTCAGCCGGTTGCCGACCGGGGCCGGGAAGTCGGGGCGCAGGACCGAGTGGTCGGGGATCTTGACGTTGACCACGTCGTAGTAGCCGGCGTTGAAGACCAGATCCGGCGAGAAGGCCATGATCAAGAAGACGCCCATGAACATCCTGAACATCTCGGGGTTGAGAAAGAAGTTGACCGAGCCTGGGACGGCGGGGCTGGTGCCGGTCCAGTCGACGTTCATCGTGTCCCCGTCACGCCACAGCGCCATCTGGAGCTTGATCGGCCCGTTGCCGAGCCCGTCATCGTCGGCGTAGTCGGTGAACTCGAAGCGCTCTCCGTCGGGCAGGTGGGTCCGGATCAGGTCGATCACGCCCGAGCGCGTGCGGTCGAGCATCGCGTCGCACGCCTCGAGGTAGGTGTCCTTGCCGAACCGCGCGCACAGCTCGCGCACCCGCGCTGCGCCGGCGGCCGTCCCGGCCGCGATCGCCTTGATGTCGGCCTCGACCATCTTCGGCGTGCGGGTGTTGTGGCAGAACAGCCGCAGCGCCTCCTCGTTGAGCCGGCCCTGGTCATACAGCTTGATCGGGGGCATGCGGATGCCCTCGTAGTAGATGCTGCGGGCCGAGATCGGCATCGACCCGGGCGCGGTGCCGCCCACGTCCATCAGGTTGCCCCACTGCGAGGAGTAGCCGACCAGCTCGTCGTCGAAGAAGATCGGCCGCAGGATCAACAGGTCGGGGCAGTGCGAGATCGAGCCCTCGCACAGGTACGGGTCGTTGAGCGCGATCACGTCGCCGTCGCGCAGATCGGACACCTCGTAGGGCGAGTTGGCCATGATCGTGGGGATCTCGGATCCGAACTGCCCGATGACCATCCGCCCGTGGCGGTCGGCGATCAGCGGGAACTGATCGGACTGCTCGCGGATGACCGGGCTGATCGCCGTCGTCTCGACGACGCGGTCCATCTCGAACCGGGCGTTGGACAGCGTGTTCTCGATGATGTCGAGCGTGACGTGGTCGATGTCGTGCTCCCGGACGAAGTCCGGTAGCTCGGTCGGGCGCCGGACGTCGGTGTCCATGATCAGTCCCTCCCCGTTTCGCGGATTATCAGATTGGAATAGCCGTCGACCGTGGCCCGGTACCGGGGCTCGATCACGGCGGTCGTGTCCTGCTGGACGATCACGGCCGGACCGTCGATCACCTGACCGGTGCGCAGGTGGCGGCGTTCGTAGACCGGGGTCTGGAGCCATTGGCCGTCGAAGAACACCTGCTCGTGGCGGTCGATGCCATCCTCTGAGGACGCGCCGTTAGCGTCCTCACGGGAGAGCGTCAGCGGCCGCGCGCCCTTGCCGACGCAGCGCAGCGTGGCCACCTCGATCGGGACGTCGAGGTCAAACCCGTAGCGGCGGCGGTGCTCGGCCTCGAACTGTTCGCGCAGCCGGGTGCCGTAGCCATCGTCGAGCTGGTCGAGCCCGACCTGGCAGGGGATCTGGATGTCCTGCATGTGGTAGCGGCAGTCGGCGAAGAAGTCGTACTCCCGGACATCCTCGGAAATCGCCTCCCGCTCGAGCCAGTCGTCAGCCTCCCGCTTGAGGCCCTGCAGCTGCTCCCGCAGGGCGGAGGCCGGGGTGTTCTCGAGGATGCGCAGGAATGTCTGCGCGAACTCGTTCTGCACGTCGGAGGCGAGGAAACCGAACGCGCTGAGCACGCCGGGGGTCGAGGGGATCACGACGGGATCGGCGTGGATCAGCCGGCCCAGGGCGTTGGCGTGCAGCGGGCCGGCGCCGCCGAAGCCGATCAGGCCGAAGTCGCGCGGGTCATAGCCCCGCTCGACGCTGACCACGCGCAGGGCGGCGTGCATGTTCTCGTTGGCGATCGAGAGGATCGCCTCGGCTGCCGCGGTGAGCTCGATGCCGAGCCCGTCGGCGATCGTCTGTACGGCGCGCTTGGCCGCCTCCTCATCGATCTCGAGCGTGTCGGCGAGCTTGGAGCCCGGCGGGATCCGGTGCAGGACGACGTTGGCGTCGGTGACGGTCGGCTCGGTCCCGCCGCGCCCGTAGCAGGCGGGCCCGGGGTCGGCGCCTGCGCTGCGGGGACCGACGCGCAGCGAGCCGACGTTGGTCAGGTAGGCGATCGAGCCGCCGCCCGCCCCGACGCTGTGGATGTCGATGGAGCGCGACTGGAACTGGTAGTAGCCCAGCTGGACGTCGCGCTTGATCGGCGGTGTCCCGCCCTCGCACAGCGACACGTCGGTCGAGGTGCCGCCCATGTCGATTGTCAGCACGTCCAGCAGGTCGATCTCGCGGGCCAGATAGGCGGCGCCCACGGCGCCACCTGAGGGCCCGGACAGGGCGATGTCGATCGGCCGCTCCTTGGTCGAGGCCACCGACATGGTGCCCCCGTCAGAGCGGACGATGTCCAGCCGGCCGGTGAACCCGGCCTGATTGAGCAGCGACTCCAGCCCGTCGACGTACTTCGTGACCTGCGGCTTGGCGTAGGCGTTGAGCACGGCGGTCAGCGCGCGCTCGTACTCGCGGTACTCGGAGACGAGGTCGGAGGAGATCGAGACCGGTAGGTCGGGGAAGGCGCTGAGCGCGACCTCACGCGCGCGGCGCTCGTGCTCGGGATTCACGTAGGAGTTGAGGAAGGCGATCGTCAGTGATTCGATCCCCTCGCCGGCCAGCTCCTCGAGCGCGGCGCGGACCTCGGCCTCGTCGAACTCACGGACGACCTCGCCCGAGGCGCTCATGCGCGCCGAGACCGTGCGGGTGCGCCACAGCTCGACGACGGGGCTGGGCTTGATCATGCCCATCCAGCCGTACAGCGGACCCGGCGTCCACGCGCGGGCCAGGTGCAGCAGCTGCTCGTGACCCTGGGTGGTCAGGAGGCCGCCGGTCGCGCCCTTGCCCTCCAGGATCAGGTTGGTGACGACCGTCGAGCCGTGCAGGATCGCGTTGAGCTCGCTGGGCTGCACGCCGAGGCGCTGACAGGCCTGGCGCACGCCCTCGAGCACGCCGACCGACTGATCCTCAGGCGTCGAGAGCACCTTCTCGAGCGTGAGCGTTCCCTTCTCCTCCTCGAGGACCAGCACGTCGGTGAACGTGCCGCCTACATCCACGCCGAGCCGATACGCCATTCCCTGACTCCCCTCTAGTTGCTTTCTCCTGTGGCGACCGCGCCGATGCCGCGCACGCGAGCCGAAACAGCCTCAAAATCTCCCGCCCGCTGCACCCGGCCCGGGACATCGTGGCCGAGCTGGCCGGCCAGCCAGTGCGAGACCTCGATCAGGGGGGCGAGCTCGATCCCGGTGTCCAGGCCCTCGCCGTGGAGCAGGTAGACGAGATCCTCGGTGGCGATGTTGCCCGTCGCCCCGGGTGCGAAGGGACAGCCGCCGACCCCGCCGACGGACGCGTCGAACGAGTTCACGCCCGCCTGCACGGCGGTCAGCGCGTTGGCCAGCCCGGTGCCGCGGGTGTCGTGAAGGTGGACGCCGATCGGAACCCCGAGCTCGCGGGCGCCCCGCACCAGCTCGCGCACCTGGCTGGGTACGCCGACGCCGATCGTGTCGGCAAAGACGATCTCATCCGCGCCCGCCGCGGCCGCGCGCTCGGCGACCGCCAGCACACGCGAGGGATCGACCGCGCCCTCGAACGGGCAGCCGAACGACGCGGCCACGATCATCACGACGCGACGATCCTCGCCATGGGCCCGGGCGATGATCTGCTCGACGTCGGCCAGCGACTCCTCAACGCTGGCGTTCTGGTTGCGGCGATTGAGCGTCTCCGAGGCCGCGACGCTCATGTGGACCTCGTCCAGGCCGCAGGCGGCCAGCCGGTCGTAGCCGCGCGCATTGAGGATCAGGCCGCTGTAGGTGACGCCCGGCCGGCGCTCGATGCCGGCGACGACCTCCTCGGCGCCGGCCATCTGGGGCACCAGCCTGGGGTTGACGAAGGACGCGACCTCGATGTGGGTGACGCCTGCGCCGACCAGGCGGTTGACCAGCTCGGCGCGGGTGGCCGGGGTCAGCTGCGTTGGGTCGTTCTGGAGCCCGTCGCGGGGCGCGACGTCGCAGACGGTGACACTCACAGCACGCCGTCCTGGCGCAACTGCTCGCGCTCGTCCGCCGACAGGCCGAGCATGTCGCCGTAGATCTCGTCGTTGTGCGAGCCCTCCTCCCAGGTGGCCGACCAGCGGACCTCGCCCGGCGTCGCGGACAGCTTGGGCACGATCCCCGGGCCGATGTACTCGCCGAAGTCGGGGTCGTGATGGGGAATGAGCATGTCCCGGGCCCTGAACTGCGGATCCTTGAAGATGTCGGCGATCGTGTAGATCGGGCCGCACACGACGTGAGCTTCGTTGAGCAACCGGTCGATGTGCTCGGCGTCGTGCTGCGCGGCCCACTCGGCGATCAGCCCGTCCAGCTCCTCCTGGTTGGCGCCCCGGGCCAGATGGGTGGCAAAGCGCTCGTCCTCGGCCAGCTCGGGCTGGCCCATCGCCTCGCACAACCGGCCGAAGACCTTGTTCTGGTTGGCGGCGATCACCATCCACTTGCCGTCGCGGGACTTGAAGATGTTGGAGGGCGCGATGCCTTTCAGCGAGGTCCCGCTCGGCTCGCGAACGATCCCGAGCCGGTCGTACTCGGGGACGGTGCCCTCCAGCAGGGCGAAGCACGCCTCGAGGATGCTCGCGTCCACCACCTGGCCCTGGCCGAAGCCGAGCGCGTCCCGCTTGTAGAGCGCCGCGAGGACGCCCTGGGCGGCGAACATCCCGGCCAGCGAGTCCCCCAGCGAGATCCCGATCCGCGGTGGCGGCTCGTCCGGAAAGCCGTTGATGTAGCGCAGGCCGCCCATCGCCTCCGACACTGAGGCGAAGCCGGCCCGCTCGGCGTAGGGGCCGGTCTGGCCGTAGCCCGAGACACGGGCGAGGATGATGCCCGGGTTCACCGAGCGCATCCGGTCAAAGCCCAGATCCCAGCGTTCGAGCGTCCCGGGACGAAAGTTCTCGACCACCACGTCGGAGCGGCGGACCAGCTCGAGCAGGAGCTCCTGGCCGCGCTCCTTGCGCAGGTTCAGCGTGACGCACTTCTTGTTGCGCGAGAGCACCGGCCACCAGAGGGAGTGCTCCTCATAGCGGGCGTGGCCCCAGTCGCGCATCGGGTCGGGCTGGCCGGGCGGCTCGACCTTGATGATCTCGGCGCCGAGGTCGCCGAGCAGGCGCCCCGTGAACGGGCCGGCCAGCAGCTGGCCGAGCTCGATGATCCGTACCCCGGCCAGCGGGCCGGGACCATCGGCGGGGCGATCAGGGGCCAGCTGCGCCTGCAGCGCGGCCGGGCCCTCGGCCGCGCGCGCGCCGTCAGCGGCCATCGGCGGGGACCCCATCACCGCTCACGCGGCCATCTCCGTGGCATAGCAACGCTCGATGATCCGCTCCTTGGTCAGTGCGTCCCCGGTCAGCTCGCTGGCGATCCGGCCGTGGCGGAATACCAGGACCCGCCCGCAGATACGGGCCAGGTCCTCGTACTCGCAGCTGGACAGCAGCACCGACCCGCCCTCGGCGGCGATCTCGGCGATCACTCGCGCGATCTCCTCGCGCGCCGACACGTCGACACCCTGGACGGGCTCGTGCATCAAGAAGATCGTCGGCTTGCGCTCCAGCCACTTGGCCACCAGCGCCTTCTGCTGGTTGCCGCCGCTGAGCGTCTCGAGCTTGCGCGCCGGCGCCAGCGGGCGCACGTCGTAGGCGCGCAGAACCTCAAGCACACGCGCGCGCTCGCGCTTGGGACGCAGAAAGCCTCCGGTGAAGAAGCGCTCCACCGTCGGAAGCGTCACGTTCTCCTTGACCGACAGGCTCCCGGCGCCGCTGGCGCCCTGGCGATCGCCCGGCAGGAGCGCCACGCCGGCCGCCATCGCCCGGCGCGGCGATATCTGGCCGACCGCCATCCGCTCGCCGTTGAGCTCGAGCTCGCCGGCCGCGGGGGCGGCGCCGAACAGGAGGTAGGGCACCTCCTCATGGCCCATGCCCATCAGGCCGGTGAGGCCGAGAACCTCGCCGCGGTGGAGCTGAAGCTCCACATCGTGGGCGACGCTGCCCGACAGCGCCCGGGCTCGGAGCACGACCTCTCCCTCGCTGCGGGGCGCGAACGATCCGGTGGCGAGCTTGCTCCCGACGATCATCTCGACCAGGTCGGACTCGCTCAGCCCGGCGGTCTCCCGGGTGCCGACGAGCTCGCCGTCACGCAGGACCGAGACGCTGTCGGTCAGCATCCCGATCTCCTCCAGCCGGTGGCTGACGAACACAACGCCGGCGCCGTGCTCGGCCGCCCGGCGGACGGCGGCGAACAGACGGTCCACGCCGTCGCGCGGGAGGTAGGCGGTCGGCTCGTCGAGCAGCAGCACGCCGCCGGGGGCGTGCTCGAGGTCGGTGAAGGCCCGAACGACGGCGAGAAGCACTCTCTCGATGCTCGACAGACGCTCGACCCGGGTCTCCGGCGCCACGTGCAGGTCGAAGCGCTTGAGCGTGGCGCGCACGGTGGCGCGCTCCTCCCGCCAGCTGATCCGCCAGCCGGGGTGGGACGTGAAGCGCCCGACCCGCAGGTTCTCGAGCACGCTGAGCTGGGGGATCAGCCCGAGGTCCTGGTGGACGAAGCTGAGCCCGAGCCGGGTGGCTCGGTCGGGTGGGACCGGGAGCGGCACGTCCTGGCCGCGGACCTTCAGCGAGCCTCCATGGTCGGGGGCGTGATAGCCCGAGAGGATCTTGATCAGCGTGGACTTGCCCGACCCGTTGCTGCCCACGAGGCCGTGGATCTCCCCCTGCTTGACCGACAGGCTGACGTCGTGCAGCACGCGCACGCCGCCGAACGACTTGGAGAGGTGCTCAGCCTCCAGCGCGAGTGTGGGGCCAGCTGACCCTCCGCCGCGGGCGGCGGAGGGTCGCGGTTCGGCTCCGCCTCCGGCGGCAGGCATCACGCGGGGATCAGCTGCAGGGCAGGCCCCACAGCTTGTGGTAAGAGCAGATCGGGTTGGCCGAGCCGTACCAGGTCGCCTCGTTCTTGGTGGGGTCGATCGTGCCGACGTTGTCGCGCGTGAACAGGCGCAGGGGGACATTCTCGCTGGCCACAGGTGCCTGGCCGGCCAGGACCCGCAGCACCTGATCGGCCAGCGCGACGCCGTACCACTCATTCGGCCCGCCGATGTCGGCGGCGAGCGGCGAGGGCTTGACCAGCTCGTTCTGGATGACCACCGGAGTGGCATTGAACGAGGCCACCTTGACGCTCGACTTGGCGGCCAGGATCCCGTTGATCGCCGGCACCATGTAGATCGTCATGCCGTCATAGAGAGGCAGCAGGTACTTGAGATTCGGGTTCTGCGTCAGCAGCGACCGGGTCGTGGTCGGCAGCGATGTCGGCCAGTCCGGGATCAGGACGTTCTGGACCGAGGGGATGTTGAGGCTGGGGCACAGCCGCTTGACCTCGCTGAGGATTCCGTTGACCTCGGCCGCCGAGGGCTGGCGGCTGCTGGTGGTCGTGATGACCTGCGGGCCACCCTTGGCGCAGCCCGAGTCGGCGACGAACCAGTCGGCGAGGATCCGGCCCACCTGCGGGTAGTCGAAGGTGACCTCGGCGTTGTCCCCGGGGATGGTCGGAATGCCCGGCGTGCCCGTCTGGGCGGTGACGAACTTGATCCCCGCGGCCTTGGCGCGGGCGATGTAGGAGGCGATGAACTTGGTGTCGAGGGCCTGGGCGACGATCATCGCCGGCTTGGCCGCCAGGGCCTGCTGGAGGCAGGTGGTGATGCCGTCCGGGCTGCCCTTGGCGTCGCACTTCTGCGTCGTGACGCCGGCCGCCTGGAGCTGCTGGGCGAGGACCACGCCCCATTCGTGCAGGGCCGGGATCTCCTCGGTCAGGCTGACGTAGTAGACCGTCTTGCCTTTCGCCTTGGCGATGTCGACCTTCGAGGTTGGACCGTTGAAGGGCGGGGGCTGCTCCTCCTGAGCGACCAGCTTCTTTGCCTCGGTAACGCCCGACGCCGCCGACGAGCTGGAGCTGCCGCCGGAGGACGCTGCCGATGACGATGACGACGACGACGAACTGCTGCCACATGCAGCGAGCAGGGCTGCGCACAGGACAACGAGCACCAGCGAGGCAAAACCCTTCGGTCGGCTCATGGCTTCCTCTCTTGCGGCTGTCTCTCTCTCACCTCGGGTGAGGCATGTCCATGGACATGCGATCGCCCGACCGGTACGCTACCAGAATCGTATGCAATATGCGAACCGTGAGTATGCAATGTGCGACTTGCCCGTCGGTTTGTGAGACGATGGCCCCGTGACCCAGTGGCCTGAGTCGTGACTGACACGAGCAGCTCCAGCTCCGCGACGGCGTCCACGCCGGCCGCGCCCGAGCCACGGAGCGAGCCCGCGGGGGGTCCCTCGCGCTGGAGCCCGGTCGAGCTGGGGGAGCGCTACGGGATCCTCGTCCTGTGGGCGGTGATCATCATCGTGTTCTCGCTGCTGCGTCCGAGCACGTTCCCGACCTCGGCCAACTTCGAGACGATCTTCGGGACCCAGGCCGTTCAGCTCGTCATCACCCTCGGGTTGATCGTGTCCCTGACCGCGGGCGAGTTCGACCTCTCGGTCGCTTCGGTCATGGGCTTTTCGGCCACGATGGTCGCGTTTCTCAACGTCAACCACGGCTGGGCCCTGATCCCCGCCATCGCGGCCACTCTCGTGGTCGGGCTCATCATCGGGTCGTTCAACGCCTTCGTCGTCGTCAGGATCGGCGTCTCGTCCCTGATCGTGACCCTGGGCATGGGGACCTTCCTGAGCGGCGTCGGCTACGGGATATCCAACTCGGTGACCATCGGCGGCATCTCGCAGAGCCTGCTCAATGCGATGCAGAACACCTTCCTCGGACTGCCGATCGCCTTCTACATCGGCCTCTTCATCTGCATCGTGCTCTGGTACGTCCTGGCCTACACGCCGCTCGGGCGGCATCTGCTGTTCGTCGGTGAGGGGCGCGAGGTCGCGCGGCTGGCCGGGTTGCGAGTGGACTCGATGCGCGCCCTGGCGCTCATCTCGACCGCTCTCATCTGCACGATCGCCGGGATCATGCAGGCGGGCGTGGTCGGCGCGGCCGACCCGGGCGGCGGTCCCCCGTATCTCCTGCCCGCGTTTGCCGGCGCGTTCCTGGGTCAGACGGTGATCAATCCGGGACGGTTCAGCCCCTGGGGCGTGTTCGTGGCGACGTACTTCCTGGTCACCGGCATCACCGGGCTGCAGCTCCTCGGCGGTGCCGGCTGGGTTCAGGACGTGTTCTACGGTGGCGCGCTCGTGATCGCGGTCACGCTCGCGCGGCTGGTCGCGCGGCGGCGCCGGGCCTAGCGGCCGGAGGCTAAGTCACGAAAGCGCCGCGGCCATGCGGGGGTCGCGTCGGTCTCATCGGGTGACCTCACCGGGTCGTCGAGCGGCTCAGCCCGAGCCGACGACCTGCGTGCTGATCGTGGCTCTGAAGGGCAGCGTTTCGTACCCGCACATGCGCCCCGCCGAGCCGTTGTTCTGGACTGCCCCTCCGCCCAGGAGGCGCAGCGTGCCGGTG
>DASVYO010000137.1:0-25180 GCA_036392135.1 Solirubrobacteraceae bacterium | reverse complement strand
CGTAGCGTCGGTCACGCGGGAGCGATCGTGCGCTGAGGCGATTTGAGGCTCCTGCTGGGCGCAAGTGAGCAGGCACTCTCGAACCGCGTCACGTCACTTCGCGATATGTCAGTCCGTCGGCGTTGTCGGGAGGCTACACGCGGTGCAGTGTGAGGAACGCATACCCACGCTTTCAAGGTGCTCGTAGCCTGAGCGGCTGCTAGCGCTCAAGTACGAGCGACGTTCTAGCCGCGACCGGAGGGCGATGCGGGCGCGTGAAGGTCGCCGTCATTGTGACTATGACGCGACGTTTGACCTCTTTGAGCAGTTTCATACCTTCGGCGGTGAGTCGGACGTGGACCTGGGCGTGGCCTGCTCCTGTAAATCGTCTACGGCCGGTCGCGACGAGCACCCGAGGTTTGAGTTGATGCTGTCCTGTCCGGGTGTCCGTGGCGGGGTAAGACCAAGTCACCGTCGCCTCACCGGCGACCAGCGCCGTCCACGGCTGGCTGGTTCCGTGGTGTCTTAGGACGCTCGCGATCTTCAGCGAGGGTGTGCGTGCGAGGTCACGGCGAAGTTGTGCTCTGACTTGAGCGACAAGCGGCGGGAGCGGCCCGATGTGCCCCACAAATAGCCTCCTGTCGTGAACCGCGAAACAAAGCGTCTGCGACGCGCACGCCACCACGGTCGGCCCCGGAATGTTGTCCAGTCGCGTCGTGAGCCAGGTGCTGACCCCGCCGCTGGGGTCATCTGAGACATAGACGTTCTCGGCGCTGTCAGTGAGGACGCAGTGCGATGCCGTCGGGCATGACGCAGTCGTCACCGACGCGACTGGTGTGAGGCTGAACTTCGAGGTGGTCCATGTTCCGGCACCGCCGGCCGGATTTTGCGACATGAATATGTCACCGGAGCCCGATGCGGCAAGACAATACAAGCCCGGGGCACATGAAAGTGCACTGACAAAGTCATAGCCGTAACCAGAAACCGGGCCGAGCGTGATCGGGTGCCACGAGGCCCGCCCGCCCGTCGGGTCAGTCGAGGTGGCGATGTTGCCGGCACCCCCATACCCCGACGGGCCCGTACCCCAGCTACCGGCGGCAACGCACAACGACTCAGACGGACACGACACGGCGTGGAACCCCCCGTGATAGCCGCCAGGGGCGATCCCGTACGTCGTGGTCCAAGCTCCCGCACCCCCAGTCGGATTCGTCGAAGTCACCACGTTCTGGAACGCATCTACCGCGACGCACAGTCTTGTTGAAGCACACGAGACGCCACCCATCGGATATGCCCCACCGGGATTGCTGTTGTCGATCTGCGTCCGACGCCAGGCTGGCGCGCCGCCCGTCGGGTTGGTCGAGACGACCGCTCCACCCCCAGAATCCACGGCGACACACAAGGACGGCGACGGGCACGAGATGCCGGTTAAGTCCAAGCCTGAATCGACGTTGGCGACTCGCCACGGCACCGCGTCATCGGCCGGATCACGCGAGGCCACCACATTGCCCGCGCCGTCGATCCCAACGCACAGCGACGCTGACGGACATGACAGACCCACGATGTCGCTGGACGCCCCGATCACACTGCGAGCCGTCCACCGCAGGCCGACGGTCGCCCGCGCGGATGAGCTCCCTCCGCCCAACAGCACCGCCGACGCCCAAGCCACAACAACCGTTTGCTTTCGTAGACCCATGCCGCGCCCCTGCCTTGTCAACTCAGCCCTACAACCAGCCAGGATAACCTCGACGGCTTCGGCTGTCATCCGCAAACTCACCGCTACGCGGGACTCAGTTCGTACACCCAGCCGGCGACTGGTTCGCACCGAATCCCACCTCAAGTGAGCGTTTCACCCAGGTGCCAGCCGAGCCCGGCCACCAGTCCTAGCGCCTTTGCCGTGACCCAGCAGCGCGGATTCGCCGACAGCGAAACCTTCGAGGCCCTCCCTCGGTCGGCCGGCGGCCCCTAGCAGCCCGACCAACGCCCTACGGGGCTGGCGGGAACCGACAAAGCAGCGCTCCCTGTTGCCCAAACTCGGGTGTCCGGCTCGGCTATCCGCATGATCGCTTCCCTCCGCCGCCGCCTCGCGCCGCATGAGCGCCTCGGCGACGAAGCGGTGGTGATAGTCCTGCGACGTGGATGAGCGTTTGTCGCGCACTGCGATCACATGGAGCGGCGATGTCGAGCTCGGCGGTCGCCGCCTCGCATTGGCGAGAAGCGAGACGGACGTCGTCTACCGTGCCGAGACCTGCGTTCGTGTTGGCACGTGTACGCGTGGCCCGTGGACTTGCCCCGTTTTCGACGACACTTGAACGCTTCCGGTCGTAAGCCGGGGAAAGTGAGGTTCAGGTGCCCAGAACTCGGCCGCCGTATCCCGAGGAGTTCCGTCGTGAGGCGGTCCGTCTAGCTCAACTGGGTGATCAGCCGCAGCGCAAGTTGGCGAAGTCGTTGGGGGTCTCCGATGTCACGTTGCGACGTTGGCTGCAGGAGGAGAAAGCCTCGCGCGGTGAGCGCCCGGGCGGGCTCTCGAGCGATGAGCGTGAGGAGCTTGCGCGGTTGCGGGATGAGAACGCAACGCTGCGGATGGAGCGCGAGATCTTGCGAAAAGCGGCGGTCTTCTTCGCGAGGGAGGACGACGGGCGGTAGGCGAGCGCTACTCGTTGATCGCCGCGGAGAAGACCAACTATCCCGTCGCCGTGATGTGCCGCGTGCTCGGGGTCAGCCGGACTGGCTTTCATAACTGGGAGCGCCGGGCACCGTCGGATCGGGCGCTGACCGACGCGTTCCTGACCGAGAAGATCAGCCAGATCCATGAGCAGAGCCGGGGTGTGTACGGGGCGCCTCGGATTCATGCCGAGCTGCGAATGGAGCAGGACGTCCGGGTCGGGCGCAAGCGGGTCGCGCGGTTGATGAAAGCCGCCGGTATCTCAGGCGTCAGGCCCCGCAAGCGCTGGAAGACGACGATCCGGATCCCGGGGGTCACCCCGGCCACAGATCTCGTCGAGCGGCAGTTCCGGCCGGCGGCTCCGAACGTGCTGTGGGTCGCGGACATCACCTATCTGCGGACCGGGGAGGGCTGGCTGTACCTCGCCGCGGTCCAAGACGCGTACTCCCGGCAGATCGTCGGCTGGTCGATGGCCACGCACATGCGCTCAAGCCTTGTCGTCGACGCGCTCAAGATGGCGCTCGCGCGCCGACGCCCGGACTCGGGGGTGATCCACCACTCAGACCAAGGCTCGCAATACGTCAGCCTGGCGTTCGGGCGCGCCGCCGGCGAGGCCGGGATCGCTGTCTCGATGGGCTCCCGCGGCGACGCCTACGACAACGCTGTGGCCGAGACGTTCTTCGCGACGCTCAAGAAAGAGCTCGTCAACCGTCGCACCTGGCCGTCACGGCTCGAGCTGCAGTCCGCAGTGTTCGAGTACATCGAGGCGTTCTACAACCGCCAGCGCCGCCACTCCACCCTCGGAATGCTCTCCCCAGTCGCCTACGAACAACAACGACTCTCGCCGCTGCACGGTTGAGATCAATCACTGGAACAAGAACAATCAACAGACAAACCCGGTGTCACGCAAACCGGGGCAGGTCCAAAGCTCGGCCATCGCTTCCGCATTCATCACGAAGCAGCCGCGCTCCGCGACAACCCGTCGTGGTCGCCTGACGCCTATCCGGGTCATGCCAGCGCCGTCGCCGCTCGCGTCGCGGATGGGTCGTCCGTGCTTCCTGCCAGCCAGCAAGCGCCGGTGCCAGCTTCGAGCGCTGAGCGAGGCAGGGGCTAGCGCGCCCCGCTCTGCGCGGAAGAGCGACCCACGCGCGCGACCGCGTTCGTCATCCGGCCGAGCGCTCAGCGCACGATCGGATTCGCGACGCCTCGTCACGCGGACAGGTGACGATGGTTAGGTCCGAGATCTGGTGGTGGCCTTCGGGTAGCGTCTGCGCAGCGATGGAGCGCGGGGAGCGACACCTTCCATCTGGCACGGTGACGATGCTGTTCACCGACGTCGAGGGATCGACACGGTTGCTGCACGAGCTGGGGGCAAGTCGGTATGCCGAGGCGTTGATGGCCCACCGCGAGCGGATCCGCGCCGCTGCGGCGGGGCGGGCCGGAGTGGAGATGGGGACCGAGGGGGATGCGTTCTTCTTTGTGTTCCAGAGCGCCGGCGATTGTCTTGCTGCGGCCGGCGAGATGCAGATCGCGCTCGCGGATGGCCCATTGCGAGTCCGCATGGGGATCCACTCCGGAGAGGTGCTGCTCGTCGAGGGCGACTATGTGGGGATGGCCGTTCACAAGGCGGCGCGGATCTCCTCCGTCGCGCACGGGGGGCAGGTCGTCGTCTCGGCGCAGACGCGTGCCCTCGTGGATGTCCCGTTGAGGGATCTTGGCGAGCATCGCTTGAAGGACCTTACGGTGCCGGAGCGCCTGTACCAGCTTGGTGACGGGGAGTTCCCGCCGCTGCGTACGCTGCGCCACGTCCACCTACCGGTTCAGGCGACACCGCTCCTCGGACGTGAGCGCGAGCTGGCCGAATTGCTAGAGCTGGCCGAGAGCCACCGACTCGTAACACTGACGGGAACCGGTGGGACGGGCAAGACGCGGTTGTCCCTCGCGCTTGCTGCCGAGCGCTCCGATCGCTACGTCGACGGCGTCTGGTGGGTGTCCCTGGCGGCGGTCAGCGACCCGGAGCTGGTGGTCCCAGCGATCGCGGCTGCGGTTGGGGGTGTCGAGGACTTCCCGGCCTACCTGGGCGACCGGTCGCTGCTGCTGGTGCTCGACAACATGGAGCAGGTGGTTGATGCCGCTCCGGCGATCGGCGAACTGCTCGCCCGCGCACCCCAGTGTGCGGCGATCGTGACCAGCCGTGAGCGGCTGGCCATTTCTGGTGAGCAGGAATATCCGGTTGGGCCGCTCTCTCCGCAGGACGCAGTGGAGCTGTTCACCGCCCGGGCCCGACAGGTCAAGCCTGACTTCGAACCCGGGGTCGGGGTCGAAGCGATCTGTGAGCGCCTCGATCGTCTCCCGCTCGCGCTCGAGCTGGCCGCCACGCGGGTGAAGCTGCTCTCAGAGGATCAGCTGCTGACCAGGTTGGAGCAGCGCTTGCCGCTCCTTGCCGGAGGCCGCCGCGACCTGCCCGCGCGGCAGGCCACGATGCGCGCTGCGATCGCCTGGAGCTATGACCTGCTGGGTGAAACCGAGCAACGACTGTTCGGCCGGCTTGCCGTCTTCGTGGGCGGTTTCGAGCTCGAGGCCGCGGAACGCATATGTGATGCTGGCCTCGAGGAACTGCAGTCGCTGATCGACAAGAGCCTGCTGCGTGAAGGCGACCGGGGACGCTTCTTCCTCCTGGAGACGACGCGCGAGTACGCGCTGGAGTGCCTGGCCGCCAGCGGTGAGGAGGACGATCTCGGTGCCCGCCATGCCGCCTGGTTCTTCGCGCTCGGCGTCGCCGCGAGCAGTGCAGGTCCCGAGCAGGGCGAGATACTGGGTCGGCTACGCCAGGATCCCGGCAACGTCAGCATCGCGCTTGCCTGGGGGCTAGAGCATGACCTCGCGGCGGCGGTGCCCCTTGCCGACGTGCTGTTCTTCTCATGGCTGGGAGCAGGACGACTCGAGGAGCTACGGCGGTGGTATGCGCAGGCGCTCGCAGATTCGGGCGCGCTGTCCGCATCTGATCGCGCGACGGTGCTGATGATGTCCGGGGTTGGGCACGTCTACGCCGAGCGCCCCGACGCGGGCCGCGCCGCGATGATCGAGGCGCTTGCGCTGTTCCGCGAGCACGGTGATGAACGCGGCGAGGTGCGGGTTCTCAACCACCTCGTCGGCTTCGAGTTCATCTCCGGCACTCCTGAGCGCGGCCTCGCCTGGCACGAGCAGGCGCTCGAGATCGCCGAACGCCTTGGTGATCCCCAGCAGATCGCCCGCTCACTGCACTACATGGGCGAGAACCTGCGCGAGATGGGCTCCTACGACCAGGCTGCCGAGCGCTACATCCGGTCCATTGAGATCCTGCGCGCCAACGGGTTGAGCGAGCGCGTCTCCTCAGTGGTGCACAGTCTCGCCGACCTTCGACTCGACACCCGAGACCTTCCAGCCGCGGACAGCCTCTACCGCGAAGCGCTCGCGTTCAGCCAGAACATGAACGACATCCGGCTGACCGCCTACTGCCTCGCCGGCCTCTCGTGTGTTGCCGCACTTGGCGGCGACGGACACACCGCCGGGCTGCTCTGGGGTCTCGCTGAACGCATCGAGCGTGAGCACGGCGTCCGAATGCTCGGGACCGAGCGACGCCGCTACGAAGCAGTTCTCGTGCTGCCGATCAGCGACGGCGACGAATTCCGGGCCGGGATCACTGACGCCCAGGACGCCGACCCGACCGCGGTGGTTCTGAGCCTCTTGGGCGCGACGCCTTAACTTAAACGTGGCGCTTCTCACACCTCGGTTTGCGCGGAAAGGAGCAACGCTCCGCCAGGCGCGCCGCGTCCGCCGGGCTGCGGCTCGCGGACATGTCGAGCAGTCGCCGGCCGGAAGCAGCAGCGGCCGCTTCGGTGATAACGCAACAAGCTGTGGGCCGCGTCGTACGCGGCCCACAGCCTCCTTAGCGGTCAGCGGCTCAACCCGGTTCGCGGGTCGGCAGCGCTCATCAGTCGCCGGCGTCGCGTCAACCTCATCGAGCGCTAGCGAGATCAGGGTGAGAGCGAAGCGGTCTCCTGCGCGCGAGTCCAGCAGCGGCCGGCGCCGGCCCTTCCTCGTCGCTGTCTCCAACGCCGGCGTTGGCGCCGTGGCAGCGTCGAGATCGACCCGCGAAAAGCGGAAGCCAGCCTCGTCGCATCTTGGGCGGGCGAGAGTTCTGCTTGTGTGTGATTGCGGAGTCTCGGCGGCCCGCTCAGGCGGGAGGAGGGAGTGCTGCTCGTGGCGACGAGCAAGTCTCCTGAGCGCGGACGGCACAGTCCTGCTGCCTCGTGACCATCAAATGCGGTCGCCCGCGAAGCCGAGACAGCACGGTGGGTTGGGTCGGACGCGGTGCAGGTGTCATCGATTGGTGTTCAGGCGCTGGCACCATTCTCGGGGTAGCCTCGCTATGTGACTTTCGTGCCGCCCGCCAGGCACCTGCTTCGCGCCCGTGATCTCGCTGACCGTCGCTACGCCGAGACGATCGGCGTCGAGGAGATGGCGGCGGCCGCTGGCCTTTCGCGGGCCCACTTCAGTCGCGAGTTCAGCCGTACGTTTGGCGAGTCGCCGAAGGCCTACCTGATGACCCGCCGGCTTGAGCGGGCCGCGGCGCTGCTGCGTAACACCGACCGGTCGGTCGGCGAAGTCTGTCTGGACGTCGGCCTTGTCGGCCTCGGGTCGTTCACGACCAGCTTCAAGCGCCACTTCGGCAAGACACCCACCGAATACCGCGCAAGCTTCCCGCCGGCCGCGGCGCAGGTGATCGTTCCCGCCTGTTATGTGCGCCTGTACGGTCGTCCGCAACACAGCACAAACCGAGAAGACCGGGCGGCGACGACGGAATAGCTTGCCTCTCAGCACACCGCTGAAAGGAGCTACACATGCAGGTTCAGAACGCACAGCTTTGGGTCCACGACCAGGACGAGGCGCTCGCCTTCTACGTCGGCAAACTCGGCTGGGAGGTTCGCAGCGACGTCACGATGCCGGAGCTCGGCGCTTTCCGCTGGCTGACGGTCAGCCCTGAGGGCCAGCCCGACTTCGCCGTCGTGCTGATGGCGATCCCGGGGCCGCCGGTGATGGACACCGAGACAGCCGATCAGGTCCGTTCGCTGATGGCGAAGGGGTTCGCCGGCACCGTGTTCCTGACGACCGACGACGTCGACGGCGACTACCAGCGCCTCAGCGAGGCCGGGGTCGAGTTCACGATGGCGCCGACCGACATGCCGTATGGCCGGGACTGTGGGTTGCGCGACCCGTCCGGCAACCAGTTGCGGCTGGCCCAACTCGCCCCGCAGTTCGCCGCTTAGTAACTCGCTGTAGGGGGGGTGTCCCACCCGGGGCACCCCCTCGTTGGGCCCTCGGACAGCCCTGGGATGCCGTCAGTGGAAAGCAACGTTCGCCGAGCCCGACGTCTACTGCCTGCCGTCCCTGCCCGCTGCGTCCGAAGTGCCCGGCGGCGAGGTTTCGGCCTGGAGGATCACCCTGGACTCTCGCGCCACACTCACCGCATCGGAGCAAACGCAAACTCCGGACCGGGATGTCGGACCGGCACCACCAACATCAACTGGACGGCGCGCTGCCCCGCGAGCGGATCGCCAGCGGCCTGAGGTTATCCAGTCCTCAGATCAACAGAAGCGCGACCACGCCCACAGACGTGTCATCCGCGACCGACTCCAGCTGACTTCTCCAACGTCGCCATACCGGCAATCAGGGCCGTGCTTCTGCTTTAGAGCGATACGAGGGCTGTGCGGTCCGGGGTTCCCGGGCGGCTCGTGGTGGCGGCTCAAAGCGGGATGAAGCGCCACGCAGGCACAGATTGCTGTCGCGGACTCGGCGGAGGGGGAAGCTTGCCCGCGCGCTGACGTCGCCGGCGCTCGATCAGGTTGAAGCGACGACCGTCCGACGTCGACCGTGTCCCCAACCGTGTCCCCAACTCAGCAATTTTTGACCTGCGCTAACTGGAATGAGACGACTTGCATCGCACGTATCCACTACAAAAGCCCTGGAAATGACCGCCTCTTAATCCCAAGGTTGGAGGTTCGATTCCTCCACGGCCCACTTCGAAAGCCCCGGCTGGGCCGGGGCCGTCCTGCTCAGACGCCGCCACCCCGTTGGCGCGTGATTTCGGCGATCCTAGGGAGCGCCCTAACAAACGTGAAAGCCGCGACAGATCGTCCCACAGCAATCCGCCGGTGAGCGAGAATCGGCCGATCGATCGCGACGATGGGGGGTTGTGATGACGTCGATGGACTGGTCCGCGCAAGTCGGCGACGGGCCTAATGAGTACCAAGACTTCCTGGTGCCGGGGATGTTCACTCCGTTCGCGGCGCGGCTCGTCGCGGACCTCGAGATCCCGCCAGGTTCGGCCGTGCTCGACGTCGCATGCGGAACCGGCCTGGTGAGCCGGCTCGCGGCGCGGGCCGCGGGCCCGACCGGCACCGTCACCGGCGTCGACATTGGCCCCGCGATGCTGGCCGTGGCGCGGAGCCAGCCGGCCGAATCGGGCTCTGCGCCGATCACATATCTGGAAGGCAGCGCGCTCGAGCTTCCACTGGCTGACAGCTCGTTCGACTGCGCCACCTGCCACCACGGCTTTCAGTTCTTCCCCGACCGGATGACCGCGATCCAGGAACTGCGCCGCGTGCTGCGCCCCGGCGGGCGGGTCGCGGTCGCGTGCTGGACGGGACTTGACGAAACCCCGGCGTTCCGGGCGATCCGGGACGCGCTGCACCTCCACGTCAGCGAGCAAGCCGGTCAGATGATGAACTCCCCGTTCGCAGTCCCGGCAACCGAACTGACGGCGCTGCTTGAGGCCGCCGGGTTCACCAACGTCAGGGTGGAGCGTGTCGAGCTCACGGCGTCCTTCCCGGCCGTGCCCGATTTTGGCGCTCGCGCGATCGCCGCCGGTCCGATCGCAGCGATCTTCAATCAGGCGCCCGCTCCCGCTCGACAGGCGGTCGCCTCCGCCGTCATGGAGGCGGTCGACCCATACGTCAACGACGACACCGTGAACTTCCCGATGTACTCGAATATCGCAACCGGAGTCAGCTAGAACCCGCCGAGCGCCAAGCTCTTGGCTCTGCACGAGACCTCTGCTTGCTCACAGCGCGCATCGTGCGCAGACGGCGTGCGCACCTGCCTTGCGCGGCCTTCGGCGTGTCGGCGGTCGAGATAGTCGTATCGGCACGCCACCAGGACTACTACGTGATACGCTATACCGCGATGCGTAGCAGCGATCCGTCTTTGCTCATCATGGCCAGTCTCGCCGACGGCCCGAAACATGGCTATGCGATGACGCGCGACGTGAAGGAGATGGCCGGGGTCAAGCTCGGTCCCGGGACGCTCTATGGGGCGATTGCCCGCCTTGAGGAGCGCGGCCTGATTGAGCCGCTTGAGACCGAGGATCGTCGTCGGCCTTATCGGCTGACAGGATCGGGTGCCGCTGTGCTTCGCGAGCAGTTGACCGCGCTGGAGCGTGTGGCACGACTCGGGCTCGGTCGCCTCTCCGCTGCCGAGGCGCGCGCATGAGAAAGCGCTTGCTGGCCCTCTATCCGGAGACGTGGCGTGATCGCTATGGGACGGAGATGTCCGCGCTGCTTGATGACACTCCGCCCAGCGTCACCGCGACCCTAGATCTGATGCGAGGTGCGCTTGTGGCGCACCTGCGACCACTCCCCGGCACAGCACCCGCGACCCGCGCCAGAAGTACCGTCGCCGGTGTCCTCGGCTGCTTCATCGCCTTCTGCGCCTTCTGCGCAGGCTTTGTCAAGACAACCGAGGGCGATGGTCACGTCGAGCACGCTCATCCGCTGCTCGGGGTCGCCCACTCGCTGATCCTGGTCGCCGCGGTGGTCGCCGTTAGCGCGCTGGTGCTCGCCGCGGCGCCGCTGGCGCGAGCCTCGCTCGCCCAAGCGCATCGGACCCGCGACCCGACGCTGATGGGTCTGATCGCCCTGCTGCCGGCCGGGATCGGGATCTTTGCCGGCTCGGTCGGGCTCCTCACCCTCTGGTTGAACGCTCATCACCACCATGCCGGCGTCGGCGGATGGTTGCTGCTTGGACTCTGTGCGCTCTGCGCCGCGGCCGCCAGCCTCGCCTGCTGGGCCGCTCCACGCGCCATCATGCGCCGCATCGATATCCCGCGCAGCGCCTTCGCCGTCTCGATACCCGCGATCGCGCTCGTCGCGGTCTGCATGGCGGTGATCGCGCTGGCCACCGGCGTCTTCCTGACGGGCATCGTCGCCGACTCACCCAGCGTCGCGGCGGCAGGCAACGGCCCCGGGCAGCTCATCGATGTCACGACCAGCATCGCGATTCAGCTCACCGCGATGCTGGCGCTGAGCGCGGCCGCCGTCCTCAGCGCCGCACGCGGCCTCCGCTCCTTCGGCACCCTCTAGACGGAAGCAAGCCCGACGCGAGGCGTCGCTCGGCGTTACCTGCCGGTCGGGCGATGAGTCGCGCCGCGCGTGTAGCCCGAGCGTCTCTGCCCACCGCTCATCGCCGCTCGTGCTACTGAGTGCGGAGGCGGCGTCCGGCGCACAAGCAGACGCAGCACTCGGTCATCTGGACCCTCCTGCTCGCGCCGCGTCAAGGCGTTCGGATTGACCGTACGAAACAGCGGGCCGCGGGTGGGGTCAACCACAGCGACGATGACCTTGGAGCTGCTCGGCCGATCAAACACGAGCCCGTCGAGCTCCGTGCCGCCGTCGGCTACTTTCACGAGCTCGCCCGGGGTTGCCGCGTCCACACCCATCAGCTTAGGCGAGCGCTCGACAAGCCGAAGGAGAAGTGCGGCAACCGGCCTGGGCTCCGGAACGGTTGTTCGTCCTTCGTGGATCCAGCAGGGGCAGACCGCGAGCGCCGTCCGTCCAGGCAGATTCGGCTATCAGACGTTGCCCTGATCTCGACAACCAGCCTCACGATCGATCACCACGACACGCCAGACGCCGACCCCTACGCCGGGGATCGACCCCGGCTCGTGGTCACCTCACGCGAAGACTTGCCTGTATGCGACGAGCTGGGTCATGCTCGCTGGACGCTTCACCGCTGGCTTCAGAACGACGACGACGACGACATTCGCTCGTCCTGGCCGTCCACTGAAGTTGCTGGGGAGTCACCCGCGAGCCGACCGCCAGAGGCCAGCCCGCAAACCAGCCCCGCGGCACGCAATTCGAATCTCTCTGAATATCTTGCCTGTCACCCGGGCTGGATGAGCCGCAGAGCTCGACGCCCGGGGCCTTCCAGTGCTCTGGCGCGTCGTCCGCGGCCCCGACCTCCGGACAACTGAAGGAAGGGGCTCTGGCGGTTTCCGCGGCAGCATCCGTGGGTTCCCCCGATGCACAGTCCGGCGCGCCTAGTTCAGAGTCGCAATATGAGCTATCCGGTCGCCGGGAAAGTTGTGCTCATCACGGGCGCCACGGGCGGCATTGGCAGTGCCACGGCCCGAGCCCTCCGGGATCGCGGCGCCAACCTCGTTTTGACCGGGCGGCGCCGGGACGTGCTACGCGCCCTCGCCGCCGAGCTTGGCGGCGACCGCACGCTCGCCATGACAGTCGACGTGACCGACCGACAGGCGCTTGAAGCCGTCGTGCGCGCCGCCACGGACCGATTCGGCGGCCTCGATGTGGTGATCGCCAACGCCGGCGTTCTGGTCGGCCGCCCAACCACGATCGCCGCGGCCGACGAGCAGGAGTTCGAGCGAGTCATCGAGGTCGACCTCCTCGGCGCATGGCGCACCGTCCGCGCCGCCCTGCCGCAGATCATCGCGCGACGCGGCCACGTCGTCCTCACCTCCTCCATCTTCGCGTACTGCAACGGCGTCGTGAACGCGGCCTACGCGGTCTCTAAGGCGGGTGTCGAACAGCTCGGCCGCGCGCTCCGAGCTGAGCTCGCGCCGCACGGTGCCACGGCCGGCGTGCTCTACCCCAGCTGGACGGACACACCATTGATCAGGGCCGCCTTCGGCGGCAGTCCCGCCGCCACCGAAATGCTCAGACACGCCTATCCGAAGGCACTGCGCACGCCGATACCGCCCGAGCGCGTCGCTGCGGCAACCGTCCACGGAATCGAGCGGCGATCAGCTCGGATCATCGTGCCGGCTCGCTGGATACCGATCTCGTTGCTGCGAGGCATCGTGAACGCCGTAACCGACCCTCTGCTCGAGCGCGACCCCGTGATCAGGCGGCTCATACTCGACCTCGAGCAGAGCGCACAGGGCGCCCCCTCACCGAGACGTTCCTACTAGGCCGGCACCCCGCGCGGCAGGCCCGTGGCGCGACCGCGGGCGCAGGCCTACAATTTCTCCCTGTGGGGGGAACGCGCTATATGGGGATCGCCGTCGCGATTTCCGCCGTGGCGGCCATGGGGGTTGGGGCGGCGTCGGGGCTGGCTGAGGGCGGTCCGCTGCGCGGCCGCTACTACGACGGCCAGCAGACCAGCACCGCCGCCGGCACTTCGCTCGCGCTCGACTTCCAGGTCTCCCGTGACGGCCACCAGGGCAAGCACCTGTACCTGAAGGACGCGACCTTCACGTGCCCAGGCGGTGCCGCCGCCGACCTGCTGGTTCCCGGCGACAAGACCGTGGCGATCGCCAGCAGTGACAAGTTCACGGTTACCCTGCCCTCGAAAGACAGCTTCTCGCCGAACCCGGCCAACGGCAGCGCGGTGCTATCCGGGACCTTCGCCGGCGGGACAGTGAGCGGGAAGCTCGTCTTCACGGGCAGCGGACCGCTGGCCGGCTGCCACAAGACGATCAACTGGAACGGCAAGGTCAGGCCACTGGTCGACCGCTTCGCCGGCCAGGTCACGCAGGGCTCGCACCGCGCTTCGATCAGCTTCTACCGCACGATCGAGCCGCACCGCCATGTCACCGACTTCTCCGTCGGCGCGCTGACCCTCACGTGCCCCGGCGGCAGCACGGCGCATCGCGCCTTCAAGAGCGTCTACTCGCTTCTCGTGCACCCAAGCGCCAGGTTCGGCGGCGATGTCTTCTTCACCAACGGTGAGGCTGGGAACCTCAACGGGAGGTTTCTGGACACCAAGCATGCCGTCGGCAGGGTCTCCTACTCAGGCCGTGACGACTGCAGCTACCACGCTCTGAGCTGGTCGGCGCACCGGGTGGCCACGCACATCCTCGGGCCGCTCAACTTCGGCTAGATGGTTGCGGCCACGGGCGTCACGGACTTGGCCAGCCGCACGGTCCGAGACCGGCGCTACGGCCCGCACCCAGCGCTGTGCTCGGCCCGATATCGCTGATCTCGGTAGTCACGACACCGTGCTCCCACGGCCGTTCGCCGTTCGTCGGCCGTTCACCACAACCCAACAGGTCGATAACAGCTATGCGACATGGGAGGGGGAGCAGGGAGCCACGCTGATGCTCTTGGTGAGCCTACCCTTGCTGTATGCGCACCGTCTCGGTCGCGAGCCGGGACCAGACTCGTCACGGGCAGCCCTTCGGGCGACGCTGGCTGGTCGGGTCGATGGGCTCGAGACCGACGCGTGTCTGACCGCCGACGGGCGGCTGGTGCTGCTTCATGACCCGTGGTTGCGCAGCTGTACGACGCAGCGCGGCTGGGCGCACCAGACCGTGTGGAGCGATCTGCGCCACGCCTGTCTGCGCGACCGTAACGGCGCCCCGACGAGCGAGACGCCGATGCTTCTCGACGAGCTGCTGGACTACGCGCCCGGCGATCTTCGGGTGCAGGTCGAGGTAAAGGCCCACGGCGATCCTGACCTGGCACGCGCTACCGCCGCCGCGGTGTGCCGAGCGGCGGGCGCACGGCCGGACCGCGGCCGTGTGGAGGTTCTCTCATTTCATGCGATTGCGTGCGAGGAGGCCGCACGCCACGGGATGCCGGCGCGGCTGATTGCGTGGGCCGACTATGCGCCTGCGGCGCTCGCTCGATGGGCGGCGGGCGCGGGGGTGCGCGGTGTCTGCGTCGAGCATTTCCTCTTGCATCCCGCGCTGGTCGATCGCCTACGCTCTTCTGGCCTGAGCGTCACGACCGGAACGCTCAACGACGCGGCACTGGCCGTGCGAGCGGCCGCCTTCGGGGTCGACGCTATCACCAGTGATCGACCGGCGGCGCTGCGTCACGAGCTTGCCGAGATGTCATTGGGGGCCTGAGCCACGCGGCCGCGAGGTTGGATCGGCGGGCGCCTGTCGGCCGGCCGCTCCTAGCACCGCGAGAATCCGCGGGTGACCATCGATCACTCGCTCATCGACGACCTCGACTGCGTCAAGGCCAACGATGCGCGCTAGTCGCCGCAGGCTCTCCGGCGAGAAGCCCCAATAGACGAAGTCATCGCGTGCGTAAACATCGCCAGGCTTGTGAACCTCGATCGCCGGCGTGTCGGGCGCCAAGCGCGAACCGTAGGTCTCGAGCACGATCTCGCCGCCCGGCTCGAGCACGTCAGCGAGCGCCCGCAGCAACGCAATCGGATCGGTCACCCGGTGCAAGATCCCGAAGCACAACGCAACGTCGAAGTGCTCGCCGAGGTCGCGCACGTCAAGCGCGTCCATACGGCGGTACTCGACCCGCGATCCGACCAGCCCAGCGATCGCGTGGAAGCCGACGCCGCCCTTGAGCGTTACGCCGAAACGAGCTCGCACCCAGTGGACGTATTGCTCATTGTCGACCGCGACAACGCGTCGCGCGCCGCGGGCCTCGGCGAGGAAGCTGTAGAAGCCGTCGAACGCGCCGACGTCGAGCACGCTCCTGCCCGCAAAGCGAGCCGCGCCGAGCACCGCGAGGCGATAGCCGTGGTCGCGGGCGATCCCCGGCGTGTAGATCCCCGGCGCAAGCGCGAACGTGTGAAACCACAGCGGAACCGAGTCGCGGACCCGCTCAGCGTCCGCAACCGACGCGCCGATCGCCTGCACGTCTGCCACCGCGCGCTCGGCACGAGAAGTCTCGGGGATCGGCTCGACCGTGATTGCAACGCCTGCCACGGCACCAACTCCAATCGCTCGTTCACGTGACGGCCACTACCAGCATCGCAGTTTGGTGCCTCGGCTCGCGATTCAATGGCAGCAACACCTCCGTAGTCGAGCGGCTCGAACACGGGCGCGCCCGGGGCAGGTGCGGCGGTGAGAGGGGCGTCACCGCCTCAGTACTCGTCGCGGCGGCGGATCCACAGCTGCCAGTCGTCCTCGCCCTCATCGCGCCCGCGGGGCGCGCGATCGAGGAAGGCGTAGTACGGCATGAGGAACTCGACCCCGCGACCCGTCGTCGTGTAGGTCTGGTACACGGTTTCCCCCTGACGGGCGAACGCGGTGAAGCCGAACAGCTCGGTGAGATACCCGTAGATGTCGGTGCCGCACGCTTCGGCGTTGCGAAAGGCGACCGCGGGGATCCGGTCGAGTTCCGTTCCGATCGCCGCCCGGGTGTCCTCGAGGGTGCTGGAGAAGCCCAGGTCCCGTCCGAGCTCACTCTCGCAGCTCGAGGCCCAGTTGAACCGCCAGCCCATCCGCTCGCGATAGGTCAGCAGCCGCTCGATCGGCGCTCCCGACAACGCGATCAACGTCACGTCGCGAGCCTCCAGGTGTGGGATCACAGCGTCAAATGAATCGGCGATCGAGCTGTTCACCGGACAGCCCGCCGCGTAGCTCGGGCCGTACATGAAGTGGTAGATCAGCAGCTGCGAGCGGCCGCCGAACAGCTCTGCCAGGGTTCGTTTCCCGGCGTCGGTCTGGAGCGTGTAGCGCTTTTCGATCTCCACCCACGGCAGCTGGCGACGGCGCCGGGCGAGCTCGTCGCCGGTTCGGGTGTGCTCCTTCTCGAGCGTCAGCAGCTCGGCACGCCGCGCGAGCCAGTCCTCGCGGGCGACGACTGGTGCAGATGTCATCAGGCTGTCCTCCAGTTGGCGGGGTGTCACCGGCTCAGATGCCGGCGGCAACGGGTGTTAGGTTGGTTTGGCTGGGTGGATGACATCGTCGGTCTCCTCATCGGTGGGTAGATCAGTGGGGGGCGACGAGCGCGGGCTGCGGCTCGCCCACGGGCGCGGTGACCTCCTCGCCGATGGGCTGACCGCGTCGGACGAGCGTGAAGATCGCCGGCAGCGCGAGCAGGGCGATCGCGCCCAGCGCCCAGAGAGCGTGCTGATAGCCCTCGGTGAGCGCGTCGGGGGCGGTGTAACCGGCATGCAGCAGCGCGGTGGTGTGGCCGGCGGCTACGGAGGACGCGATCGCGACCCCGATCGCACCGCCCAGCTGCTGCGAGGTGTTGAGCAGCCCGGATGCCAGTCCCGCCTTGCTCTGCTGCACGCCGGCGAGTGCGGCCACCGAGATCGGGATGAACGCGAATGCGGTGCCGGCGCCGGCGACCACGAACGGCCCGGCGAGGTTGGGCAGGAAACGGCCGTGGACGGGAGCCTGCGTGGCCCAGATGATCCCGGCGCCGATCAGGGTCATCCCGATCGCCATCACCAGCGCGGGCCCGCGGCGGGTGACCAGCCACTGCGACAGGCCGGCCAGGCACATCGACGCCACCGACGCGGCGGCCCACGCTGCGCCGGTCTGAATCGCGCTGTAGTGCAGCACCAGCTGCATGTACAGGGTGCCGACGAACACGAACGCGTAGAAGCTGCCGCCCAGCAGCAGCCCGGTCACGTTCGCGCCGGCGACCGTGCGCACCCGGAAGATCGACAGCGGCAGCAGCGGGTCGCTCGAGCCGCGCTCGACCACCAGGAACGCCAGCAGCGCGGCGCCCGCCGTCACCAGCACGCCGATCGTGCGCGGCGAGGCCCAGCCGTACTGCGGCGCCTGCGTGATCGCGTCAACGAGCGCCACCAGCCCGCCGGTCCCGAGCGCCGCCCCGAGCACGTCAAAGCGCCGTCGCCGGGTCTCGAGGCGGCTGTCGGGGACCAGTCGGGGCGCGAGCGCCAGCGCGAGCACCCCGATCGGGACGTTCACCAGAAAGATCGACTGCCACCCGACATACCGCGTGAGCAGTCCTCCGGCGAGCAACCCGGTCGTGCCGGCGGTGGCTCCCAGCCCGCCCCAGATCCCCAGCGCCTTGTTGCGCTCGGCACCCTCGCCGAACATGTTCATGACGATCGACAGCGCGGCGGGCAGCATCAGCGCGCCGCCGACGCCCTGCGCAGCGCGACCGGCGACCAAGAACGCGTCACCCGTCGCCAGGCCGCAGGCCAGCGACGCAGCGGTGAACAGGGCCAGCCCGGCCATCAGGATTCGCCGTCGGCCGAGCAGATCCGCGGCCCGGCCGCCGAGCAGCAGCAGGCCGCCGAACGCGAGCCCGTACGCGGTCACCACCCACTGCAGTCCGGTCGTGCCCAGGCGAAGGCCGCGTCCGATCGTCGGCAGTGAGACGTTTACGATCGTGAAGTCGACGATCGTCATGAAGTAGGCCACCGCCAGTAGTGCGAAGGCCTGCCAACGGTTGAATTGTCTGGCTGTGCTCGTCATGCGGCGCTCCCGTGGCCGGGTGTTGGTCGTTTGTGCTGGTTCAGACACCGCTGCTGGCGCGAACGGAACGGTCAAAGCCCAAATCGATCGACCGTTCCGTTTGCCGGCCGGCTGGTGTCATTAGGAGTGATGCGTTCAACCCGTGACGGCCAGATCGGAGCGCGAAACGTGACCGAGAGCCTGCTCACGCGCGCCCGTGCAGGCGATGAGCTCGCCTTCCAGGAGCTGGTCCAGCCCCACCGCAAGGAGCTGCAACTGCACTGCTACCGGCTGCTCGGATCCCTGCAGGACGCCGAGGACGTGGTCCAGGAGACGCTGCTGGCGGCGTGGCGGGCGCTTGACCGCTTCGAGGAGCGCGCGTCGTTGCGCGGCTGGCTGTATCGGATCGCAACCAACCGTTCTCTCAACGCGCTGCGTGACCGCAAGCGCCGCCCGCAGGAGGTGCCATCGATGGTCGAGCCGCCCGAGCCCACTCGTCTCGCCGAACCCAGCTGGCTCGAGCCCTACCCCGACGTTCTCCTCGACTCTGTAGCCGACAGGGCTGCCGGTCCCGCAGCGCGGTACGAGGCCCGCGAGTCGGTCGCGCTCACGTTCGTCGCTGCGCTGCAGTACCTCCCACCGCGCCAGCGCGCCGCGCTCGTCCTGCGCGATGCACTCGGCTTCGACACCGCCGAAACCGCCGCGATCCTTCGCAGCACCGAGGGGTCAGTCAAGGGCGCGCTCCAGCGCGCCCGGGCCACACTCGACCAGCGGTTGGCACCGGGCGAGATCGAACGCGCGCCCTTGCCCGACTCCTCGCGCGAGCGCAAGCTCGTCGGCCAGTTCGCCAGCGCCGTCGAGCGCGGCGACACTGAGGGGATCGTCTCCCTGCTCACCGACGAAGCCTGGCTCACCATGCCGCCCGAGCCCTACGAGTACCAAGGCGCGACCGCGATCGCCGGGTTCCTCGAGGACCGCGCCGCGCGCCGCGGCGCCAACTACCGGCTGGTCCCAATCCGCGCCAACGGCCAACCCGCGTTCGGCTGCTATCTCCCCGATCCGCACGCGCCGATCGCGCGCGCCTACGGAATCATGGTGCTCACCCTCACCGAGAATCAGGTCTCTGCCATCACCTGGTTCGGTGAGCGCAGCCTGTTCGCCCACTTCGGACTTCCCCGAAGCCTCGACCGACCCTCGCGCTGACAGGAGTCAGATCGCCGTCGACGTTCCTTGCGACGCGCGCACGCTGGCCGAGGAAGAGACCTAACGGCGCGGGCCCCGACGTGATCGCCGCCCGGCCTGGCGTTGGTCAGTCAGCCCACCAGTCGCGCTGACCGTCGACGTCCTCGCGCGGAGCCTCGCCGAGATGGGGCGCGCCGATGACGAGGATCTCAAGGCCCTGCGGCCCGGCCTCGTAACCTCGCCACGTACCGGGTGGCACGCGCACAGCGTCCCATTCCTTGAGCTCGAGGATCTCGTCGTCGAGCTTCATCCGCCCGCTCCCGCGCACGACCACGTACACCTCCTCCTGTGTCTTGTGCGTGTGTCCGTACGGGAAGCGGTAGCCGGGCGGCACGCGCTGGTAGCTCAGGCCGGATCGCTCGAGCCCGAGGGCGCGGGTCGCCATGCGGAACTCCAGGTCCGGCGCGCCATCAAACCGGGACCCGACGTCCTCCAGGTCGTCCCTGAGGTTGCGGAGCGTGAACGGCACCGCGCCATCCTATGGCACCCCTGGCCGAGGGCGGAGGCACCCGATTCGCGCGGACCGCGAGATCGAAACGCCTGGTTTACGAGCGGGTCACCTGGGCGCCCGATCGCAGCGCTTAGGTACCCGCTGCCGATGTCGAGCGCACAAAGGGGAATAGCCGATGCTCAGCCGGTCCAGTAGCGGGAATCGCAGTGAACGGACGGGTACGCAGGTCACACGGCGACGCCGACGGGTCTCGAGAACTCGTTTGGGCTTCGGCGGCCGGGCCGGCCGCCGACACCGCATCATCGCGGCCGGCGCGACGGCGGTGCTCCTGGCCGGCGCGGGAGTGACCTACGCCGCCACGGGGTTTGATCAGAACCAGGTCGGCACCGAGTACGCCAACGGTATTCAGGTCTCCGACAACCAGATCATCAAGCCGCTCGGTGACCGTCTGCTCACCCAGTTCGGCAAGTTCATGGGCTCGACGGTCAGCCCGGACGGGCGCTTCCTCGCCGCCACCAGCGCCGACAAGTCGGTCGTCCTGCAGATCTTCGACCTGTCGAGCTACAAGCTCATCTGGGCGGTTGGCAGCGCATCAGCGGTCAACCAGAAGCTGTCCGACGGCAGCGTCGGTCAGGAAGGTCCGACGTACTCGCCGGACGGGAAGTTCCTCTGGCTCCCGCAGCGCAACGGCCTGACCCGCTTCCCCGTCAACGGCGACGGGACGCTGGGCGTGCCGACCACCTTCTCGATCCCGGCGAAGAACGGCCAGTCCGCTCTCGTCGGGCAGACCAAGTACTCGCCGGACGGGTCCACTCTGTACGCGGCCATCAACGGACAGAACACCGTCGTCGCGCTCGACCCCAACACCGGGGCGATCGAGCACACGTGGAATGTCGGCATCGCTCCGCGTGAGCTCAGCTTCGCCGGCGGCAAGCTCTACGTGAGCAACGAGGGCGGCCGTCAGGCGCAGGCCGGTGACATGACCCTGGGCTCCTATGGCACCCAGGTGCCCGCGGACGGCTATCTCGGCACATCGACGACCGGAACCGTCAGCGTCATCCATCCCGCGGACCCGGCGGCGGCGGTCGGCTCCATCCCCGTCGGCCTGCATCCGACGGCCATGTACCAGAGCGGCAACGCGCTGTTCGTGGCCAACACCAACAGTGACACCGTCTCGGTCATCGACACGGCCACCGACCAGGTCGTGCAGACGATCGAGACCAAGCCGTGGCCGTCGTCCTCGGTGGGCTACGAGCCGGACGGCATCGACGTGACCAAGGACGGCCACCTGCTGGTCACCTTGGGCAGGGCGAACGCCGTCGCGGTGTATCGCTACGACGGCACGCCGAAGGATCCGGTGAGCTACATCGGCCTGCTGCCGACCGACTACTACCCGGCGACGGTGGCGAGCGCCGGCAACCAGATCGTCGTCACCAACACCCGCGGCATCGACGCCCGCGGACCGGCCATCACGACGTACAAGGGATACGGCACCGTCCCCGTGACCGGTCATGACACGCACAGCACGACCGCGTCCCTGACCCGCTTCACTCTCCCCAGCGACCTGGACATCGCGCGCTACACGGCCACGGTCTTCGCGCAGAACGGCTGGGGCAAGAACAACGTCGAGCAGGCCACGGGCCACCGGGCCAAGCCGGTGCCGGTCCCGACGCGCATCGGTGACCCCTCCACGATCAAGCACGTCTTCTTGATCGTGAAGGAGAACCGCACCTACGACCAGGTGTTCGGCGACATCGGTAAGGGCAATGGAGACCCGACGCTCACGCAGTTCGGTGAGCGGGCAACTCCGAACCAGCACGCGCTGGCCAAGCAGTTCGGTCTCTACGACAACACATACGACGTCGGTACCAACTCCGCCGAGGGCCACAACTGGCTGATGCAGGGCGACAACCCCGAGTACACCGAGTCCTCCGCGGGTGAGTACCAGCGCAGCTACGACACCGAGGAGGACGTGCTGGGCCACCAGCGCTCGGGCTTCTTGTGGACCGCCGTGGGGTCCGCCGGCGCGACGGCCAGGAACTACGGCGAGTTCGAGTACATGGAGGGCAAGCCGTCCGGCACCTGGCAGCAGTACTACTGCGCGAGCAAGAGCGTCGAGAACGGTGGCGACCCCTCGCAGCTGACCACCCCCGACCTGAAGGGCAACTATGGCTCGGTGATCCCGTCACTGAACGCGATCGCCGACCACCAGTCGCCGCCGTTTGACCTGTCGATCCCGGACATCTACCGCTACCAGATCTGGAAGCAGGACTTCCGGAAGAACGGTCCCGCCAACTTCAACATGATCTGGCTCTCCAGCGATCACACGGGCGGCCCGACCTACCCGGAGGCCGGCGTGGCCGACAACGATCTCGCCACGGGTCAGATCGTCGACACGATCTCGCACAGCAAGTACTGGAAGAACTCCGCGATCTTCGTGGTCGAGGACGACAGCCAGGACGGTGCCGACCATGTCGACGGGCACCGTGCCCCGGTCCAGGTCATCAGCCCGTGGTCGCTGCACGGCGCCGTTGACAGCACCTACTACTCGCAGATCAACATGGTCCGCACCATCGAGCAGATCCTCGGCGCGCAGCCGCTGAACGAGAAGCTCGCCGCGGCGACGCCGATGTACGACGCGTTCACCAACCGGCCCGACTACCGGCCCTTCAACGCGGTGCCGAACCAGATCCCGCTCACCGAGGGCATCGCCACCCCGCCGGCCTGCGGTCTGGACACGCTGGGCACGAGTGGCGCGGCAAGGACGGCGCTGACGAGGTCGGAGGCGCGGAGGAACGCCGTACCGGCTGACGAAAAGGCCACCGCCGCTGCCTGGCAGGCCTGGCTCGCCGGCCAGCACCTCACCGGCAACGGTGCGGTCCCCGACTACGCCAACCCGGAGCAGATGAACCGGTACACGTGGTACCAGGCTCACGATTGGAAGGTGCCCTACCCGGGTGACTCGAGGATCTACGCACCGTCGCAGGTACCGGGCGCGTACATCCCGAGCTCGGAGACGCACTGACGAGCCTCCGGACAGGCGCCGGACAGCAGTCCGCTACGACGGCCCGCCGGAGCTCCGGCGGGCCGTCGAGTGCCGAGACGGCCGGGACGCCGCCGGCAGCCCTCGATCGTCGAACCCAGCCGCTCGCCGTCCGCGCCAGCGCTGTCATCAAGTCCTTCGGCGAGGTCGTCGCGCTCGACGAAGTTGACCTCGAGGTTGCGCCGGGGCAGGTGCACGGCCTCGTCGGACCCAACGGCGCCGGCAAGACGACGCTGCTGGCCCTGCTCCTCGGTCTGGCCCACGCCGACGGGGGCGAGCTGGAGATCTTCGGCTGTCCGGTGCGCCGGACGCTCGCGCTTCCCGCGGGGGTGACCGGGTTCGTGGACGGACCGGGCCTCTATCCCTCGCTCACCGCGCGGCAGAACCTCGCCGCGTTGGCTCGCCTGCGGGGCGACGGCTCTGGAGGCCTCGATGACGTGCTCGAGCGGGTCGGGCTCACCGATGTCGCGGACGACCGGGTACGCGGCTTCTCGCTCGGGATGCGACAACGGCTCGGGCTGGCCGCCGCGCTCATGACGACCCCCCGGTTGCTGGTGCTCGACGAACCCGCCAACGGCCTCGACCCGGCCGGCACACGCCACGTGCACCAGGTGCTCACCGAGCTCGCGGACGGTGGCACCGCGATCGTCCTCTCGAGTCACCGGATGGATGATCTGGCCGCGCTGTGCAGCGAGATCACCCTCCTCGCCCGCGGGCGGGCGGTCTTCTCCGGTCCGATCGCCAAGCTCGCCGCCCCCGAGGACGAATCGGACTACCGGCTGCGAACTTCCGACCCGGCCGCGGCTCGGCGAGTCGCGGCCGACACGCCGGACGTCCGCGTTCTCCCCAACGACGACCTGTTCCGGCGTCATGACGACCGCGCGCTTCTGGTGCGTGCGGCGATGCCGGCCCTCGATGATCTGGTGGCGCGCCTGGTTCGCGGCGGGGTCAGGGTGCGTGAGTTGTCGCCTGTCGTGTCGCCGCTGGAGGCGGCCTTCCTCGCTCTGACCGGAGCCGCGAAGCCCAGCGAGGACGGGGACCGGTGAGCACCGCAGCGGTCACGCTGCCGAAGGCCGGGGCTCGACCGGCACCGGTTCGCCGCGGCTACCAGTTCGAGCTCTTCAAGCTGCTGGCCCGCTGGCCGGTCCGCCTCGGGCTGCTGGCCGGCTGGTTTGGCCCGGCGTTGCTGGTGGCGCTCATCAGCCAGCAGAGCTCGCTGCCGGCCGACACCGTCTTCGGCCGCTGGATGGGTCAGACCGGCTGGGCGGGATCGCTGGTGGTCTTGACGTTCTCGGGCACCTGGGTGCTGCCCTTGCTGGCCTCGCTGATCGCCGGCGACATGTTTGCCCAGGAGGACCGACTCGGGACGTGGCGACATCTGCTGGTCGCCGTGCGGGCGCCGCGGCGGATCTTCGCGGCCAAGGCGCTGGCGAGCCTCACGATCATCGTGCTGCTCGTGGCTGGGCTCGCCTGTTCCGGCATCGCCGGCGGGCTGGCGGCGGTCGGCGACCGGCCGTTGGTCGGCCTTGATGGGCATCTTCTCGGCCCCGCCCAGGCGGCCCATGCTGTGCTGCTCGCCTGGCTCGTCGCGCTCGCGCCGACGCTGGCCTTCGCAGCGATCGGGCTGCTCGGCTCGGTGGCCTTCGGCCGATCTCCGATTGGGCTGGTGCTCCCCGCCCTGCTCGCCTTGGGCCTGCAGATTGCGCAACTGCTTCCGCTGCCCGTGGTGGTACGCGTCGTCCTGCCGAGTTACGGGTTCATCGCCTGGCGCGGGCTGTTCACTGACCCGGCCCAAACCGGCCCGCTGATGGTTGGCGTCGCGGCCAGCATCGCGGTCACGGTGGCCGCCTGCGCGCTCGCCTATCGGCTCTTCATGCGGCGCGACTTCACGGATCTGGCCTACGACGGCGCCGGCCGTCGGGCTGTCGTGGAAGCGGTGCTGCCGCTGGTGGCCTTGCTCGCGGTCACCGCCGGCGTGCTTGCCGGCACGAGCACGGCCTCTCGCAGCGGGATCGACCGCGTCAAGCTGGACCGGTCGCTGTCCACGGCGTTCGCGCACCTCTATCGCATGCAGACCGCAGAGCTGCATCGCCCCAGCGTCACGGAGGCGGAACTGCGCACCAGTGCCTCGTGCGACAAGGGCGGCGGCCTCGTCGCGGCCGTTGGAGCGGGCAATGACTGGCGGTGCGTCGTCTCGTGGCGCCTCCCGGGCGCCACGGCGATCGGCTCGGCGATCTACCAGCTCGACGTCTCGCCGGACGGCCGCTACCGCGCCGACGGGGACGGACCACAAGAGGTCAACGGCTTCTTCCAGCTGCGCACCGCGACGGGTGACGCACCAAATCCCCTGTGGCAATTCGACGGATCCGTCGATCTGTTAGCCCCCGCATCGGCCAA
>DASVYO010000136.1:0-27262 GCA_036392135.1 Solirubrobacteraceae bacterium | reverse complement strand
CCGCGCACGTGGGGGACAAGGTCAGCTGGCTGAACGAGGATCAGGCACCGCACAACGTCACGTACGTCAGCGGCCCGAAGTTCACCTCCTCCGGGACGCTGAACACCGGCGACAAGTTCTCGGTCAAGCTGACGACGCCCGGCACGATCCACTACGTGTGCACGATCCACCCGTTCATGAAGGCGACGATCGTGGTCTCGAAATGAACTCGGCGATCTTCAAGGCCTACGACATCCGCGGGATCTATGGCGACGACATCGACGCGGACATCGCCCGGGACATCGGCCGCGCGTTCGCGCGGGTGATCGCCGATCTCGAGGGCAAGCCGACACACGAGCTGCGGCTCGGGCTCGGTCACGACATGCGCCTGACCGCCCCGGAGCTCGCCGCCGCATACCGCGACGGGATGACGAGCGAGGGCGTGACGGTGTACGACGCCGGGCTCGTCGGGACCGAGATGCTCTATTTCCTCGTCGGCTCACGCGAGCTCGACGGCGGGCTGATGTGCACCGCCTCGCATAACCCGAAGGCCTATACCGGGGCCAAGCTGGTAGGGCGGGGAGCGCTGGCGCTGTCCGGTGACAGCGGCATCGGGGATGTGCGCGACCGGATCACGGCGGGGCTCGGCCAGGCTCCCGGCGGCGGATCGGTGCAGGCGGTCGACATCCAGGAGGAGTTCCAGGCCGCCGCGCTGCGCTTCATCGAGCCTGGCTCGATCCGCCCGCTGAAGGTCGTGGTCGACGGGGGCAACGGGATGGCCGGGCCGATGGTGGGGCCCCTCCTCGAGGGGCTCGGGCTTGACCTGGTCGAGGCCTACTGGACCCCGAACGGCGAGTTTCCCGATCACGAGCCCAACCCGCTGCTGCCCGAGAACCGGGAATTCATCATGGGCGAGGTCAAGCGGCGCGGGGCCGACCTGGGCATCGCCTGGGACGGCGACGCGGACCGCTGCTTCTTCATCGACGAGCACGGCGCGTTCGTGGACGGCGACTTCCTGACCGCGCTGATGACCGCCTCGATCCTGGCGAAGGAGCCGGGCGCCACCGTCCTCTACGACGTACGCGCCTCGCGGGCGGTGGCCGACACGGCCGAGCGGGCCGGCGGACGGGCGCTGGTCAACCGGGTTGGCCACGCCTTCTTCAAGACGCGGATGCGGGCCGAGCGGGCTGCCTTCGGCGGCGAGGTCTCGGGTCACTACTACTTCCGGGACTTCTACTGCGCCGATTCCGGCACCCTGCCCGCACTGCTGATCCTCGAGCTGCTCTCCAAGCGCCAGAGCACCATGTCAGCCCTGCTCGAGCCCTACCGGTCGCGGTATTTCATCTCGGGCGAGATCAACAGCGAGGTCAGCGACCCGCAGGGGAAGCTCGAGGAGCTCGCGGAGCGCTACGCCGATGCCCACCAGGACCGCCTGGACGGAGTCTCGATCGACTACGAGGACTGGCACTTCAACGTTCGGCCCTCCAACACCGAGCCGCTGCTGCGGCTGTGCCTGGAGTCACTGCGCTCACGCGAGCACATGGAGGCCAAGCGCGACGAGGTGCTGGCCGTGATCCGCTCGTGAGCCCGGCCGGCTCGGCCGCTCCCGAGGCCGAGCGGGCGCTGGCGCTGGCCGCGGAGGCCGGCGTGCACCGCCTGGCGCTGCCCACGCCGTTCCTGGTCGGCCGCGTCAACGCGTACCTGATCGAGGACGACCCGCTCACGCTGATCGACACCGGGCCCAATTCGGGCACGACGCTGGACGAACTCGACGTCGCTCTGCGCGCCCGGGGGCACACGATCGCTGAGCTGGAGCTGATCGTGATCACCCATCAGCACATCGATCACCTCGGGCTCCTGGAGATCCTGGTCCGGCGCTCCGGCGCCGAGGTGGCGGCCCTGGACCGACTCGCCCCGTATCTGCGGGATTTCAGTGCCGGGGCCGTCGCCGATGACGAGTTCGCCTCGGCGATCATGGCTCGCCACGGGGTTCCGCCCGACGTGATCACCGCTCTGACGTCGGTCGGCGCCTCTTTCCGCGCGTACGGCTCGAGTGCCGAGGTCACCCGTCCGCTGCGGGACGGTGACGAGCTGCAGCTGGCCGGGCGCCGGCTGCGGGTCCTGCACCGGCCCGGCCACAGCCCGTCGGACACCGTCTTCTGGGACGAGGAGCGCCGGATGCTGCTGGCCGGTGATCATCTGCTGGGCCACATCTCCTCAAACCCGCTGATCACCCGGCCGCTCGACGGTCCGGCACCCGACGGCGAGCGCCCTCACGCCCTGCTCGACTACATCGGCTCGCTGCGCGCGACCCGCGAGCTCCCGCTCTCGCTCGTTCTGACCGGCCACGGTGACCCCGTCACCGACCATGTGACCCTGATCGACGAGCGCCTGCGGCTGCACGACCGGCGTGCGGCCAAGCTCCTGGGGATGCTGGCCGGCGGTCCCCTGACCGCCTATGAGATGGCCGTGCAGATGTGGAGCAACGTCGCCGTCACCCAGGCCTACCTGACCATCTCCGAGGTCCTCGGTCATATGGACCTGCTGGCCGCCCGGGGTCAGGTCGTGGAACACGATGACGGCACGCTGACCCGGTTTGCCGCCGCCGCGGCCTGAGGGCGGGCGCCTCAGGCGCGGGCCGCCCGAACGGGCTGCAGCGGCGACACGATCGCGGGGCGGCAGGCGTACGCGCCGCCCGTGATCGGCGTGCTCAGCGCGTGCGCGTCACCGGGAGGGATGACCGACACGGAGGCCGCCGTCGGGCACACCCCGGGCGAGCCGGAGCCGTGGCTCACGTCGAGGCGGAAGGAGATGCTGGCCCCGGGCGGGACGGACAGGGTGCGCAGCAGGCTGTGGCCGAAGAAATCATCGGTGCGCTGGATCGGGACGATCGAGAGCGGGCGGCCGGCGTGGTCGAGGAACCGGACGGCGGGATATCCGCGGGCCCGGCACGTACGCCGGCCCCGGTTGCGCAGGCCAAAGCTGAGCTCGCCGTGACCGGTGGCGCCCTGACCGCCGAGGTAGGAGAGGACCAGCTCCGCGGTCCGACATGCGCCCCCGGCGGCGGCCGGCGTGGTCGGCTTGCCGGGGGTGGTCGCGGTACCGGCCCGCTTCTGGCCGGTGGTGGCCGTCCCCCGGGGCGCACCGCGGGCGCTGCTCGAGGCCGTGGTCGTAGAGGCGGTGCCGCACCCGGCGGCCACCGCCGCCGCCGCGCTCGCGAGAGCCGCCACTGCCGCCCGCCGGATGAATCGTGATGTGCTCGCTCTGGGCATCAGGTGATATTCGGGCCTCATCATCATCCCTCCTACCCTTCCCTCTCGGACCGGCACGACACGATCCTCCCACGAGCGCTTCGTGCGCCCGGCGACCGCCGGCGATTTACGAGATCATCACCCACCCACCGTGCCCGAACTGATCGCCAACCAGGAGACTGTCGAAGCCGAACTGCACCGTGTCGGCCGGGAGCTCGCCGCGGCCTTTCCCGGCGCCTCGCGTCATCCGGTCCGGGCGATCGATGCCAGGGCGATGGAGATGGCCTCCAGCGATCGCGAGCTCCGTGCGGCTCTGTTCCGGTTCGTGGACGTGGTGCCCGCCTGTCGCTCGCTCGATGATCTGGCCCGGCATCTGGCCGGCTTTCTGGAGGAGGTCCCCGACGCCCCCCCGCCGATCGCCGCCGCCATGAAGGTGTCCCATACGCGGGCGGGGCGGGCGGCCCTCGGGGCCGCGGCCGCCGGTGGGGTACGCCACCTCGCCCACCGCTTCATCGTCGGCGAGAGCCCCACCAAGGCGCTGGGCACCCTGCGGGGCCTGTGGCACGACGGCGTGGCCAGCTCGGTCGACCTGCTCGGCGAGGCGACCGTCACCGATCAGGAGGCCGACCGTTACGCGGCCCGCTGTCTGGAGGCGATCGAGGTGCTGGCTCCGGCCTGCGAGCGCTGGCGAGCCCAGGAGATGCTCGAGCGGGACGGGGTCGGCCCCCTGCCCCGGGCCAACGTGTGCGTCAAGATCTCCGCCCTGACCCCGCTGCTGCGGCCCGACGCTCCGGCTCGTGGACAGCGGGATGCCGCCGGCCGCCTGCGCCCGCTGCTGCGCAGCGCCAAGCAGCACGGGGCCCACCTGCACATCGACATGGAGTCGCTGGACTCCCGCGAGGCGGTGCTCGAGCTGATCCTCGAGTTGCTCGACGAGGACGAGTTCCGCGACGGACCCTCGGCGGGACTGGTCCTCCAGGCCTATCTGCGCGATTCCCCGGCGATGATGCAGCAGGTCATCGACTGGGCCCGGCGCACCCCGCGCCGGCCGCCGGTCACGGTGCGCCTGGTCAAGGGCGCGTATTGGGATCACGAGCTGGTCCAGGCCCGCCAGCATGGCTGGCCGGTTCCGGTGTTTGAGGACAAGCGTGAATGCGACCGCAACTTCGAGGCCCTGACCCGCGGCCTGCTCGCCGCCCGACCTGCGCTGCGGGTCGCGGTCGCGTCTCACAACCTGCGCTCGGTCGCCCACGCGATCGCGGTCAACCGCGTGTCCGGGGGTGAGGACCGGGATCTCGAGCTCCAGGTCCTGCGCGGCCTTGGCGACGAGCTCCAGCAAGCGCTGGCCGGCCGCAAATTTCGCGTCCGGACCTACTGCCCGGTCGGTGACCTGGTCGCCGGCATGGCCTACCTGGTCCGGCGGCTGCTCGAGAACACCTCCAACGAGTCCTTCCTGTCCGAGCAGGCGCGCGGTGTGCCCGTGGAAGAGCTCCTGGCCGCTCCCTGATCCGGCCGCCGCGAACTGCGCGGAGCCTCAGCCCTCGATCCCGGCGCGCGAGACTCGCCCGGCTCGGCCGCGCGTCACGGTCCTAGATGAGCAGTCCAGGGACCTTGTGAACGGTTGAGGAATACGTCCGGGGGAGCGTCACGGACTCCCGGCGCGCTCCGCGCCAGTGGCCTCGAGCTCATCGTGCACGTGACCCCTGACGCCGCGGTCCGGCCGTCCGATCACGAAGTACACGGCGCCGACCACGGCGATGACGAAGATCACCGCGAGCGTGATCCAGTCGAGATTGAAGTACGCACGCGGGCTGGTGAGACCGGTGGGCAGAACGACGTTGACGAACATCAGCCCGAGGTAGGCCGCCGCGATGATCGAGACGGCCCATCCCCATCGCCCGAGGCGGAATGTCCCCTCCGGAATCCAGCCACGAGCTCGGGCGATCATCGACGCGACCACGGTCAGCAGGAACGAGAGATAGATCCCGCTGACCCCGAACGAGACGAGCGATACGAGCACGTTCGTGTTCGCCGGATAGGTGATGAACCAGATGTGGACGTTGTGGTTCGGGGAGGCGAACACGAGGAGCACGAACAGGATCGTGACCAGGGCCCCGGCGAGCAGCGCGTTGATCGGCGTGCGGAAGCGCGCGTGCACGCTGGACAGCCAACCCGCCGCCGGCAGGGCACCATCGCGCGCGTAGGAGAAGGCCAGCCGGCTACCGGCTCCCTGGACCGAGGTCCCGCAGGAGAAGAACGCATAGATGATCAACACCAGCAGGAAATCCTGAACTCCGGTCGACAGCTGCCCGAGGATGAACGGAACGCCACCGCCCTTGACCGTCGCCCCGACCGGGTCGTGCGACGGCATGGCCAGCAGCAGTCCGGCGGTCAGGACCAGCGAGGCGAGGCCACCCCAGATCAGAGCGAGCCGCATCGAACGCGGGACCTGCCGCCCAGCATCCTTCGTCTCCTCGGAGATGTCTCCGGCGGACTCAAAGCCGTAGAAGATGTACACCGGTGCCAGCACGGCAATGAGGGCCGCCCCGGTGAGCCAGTGGCCGTGAAAATCGAGCGACAGTGGATTGCTCGCCGCGTTCTGAACGTGCTGCGAGGTGAACAGGAAGCTGAAGCCATGATGGAACCCGTTGACCGCGAGGATGATGGCGATCCCGAGGGTCCCGGCGACCTCCACATAGACACCGAACTGGGCGATGCGCGCCATCACCTGGGCGCCCGTGATGTTCAGCGTCGTCTGGATCGCCAGCAGGATCAAGGTCACGACCAGGATCGTGGAGTGCGTGGTCGGGTTTAGGTTCCAGCCGAACCAGTTGTGCGTCAGCGCCGCGACGTAGGTGACCACGCCGGTGTCGACGGATGCGACCGTGACGAGCAGGGCGATGCCGTAGAACCAGCCGACGAACCAGCCGTATCCGGGCCCGACGGAGAACTTGCTGTACTGGTACAGCGCGCCGGCCACGGGATAGTGGCTCGCGAGCTCGCCGAACACGAGCGCGACAAACAGCATCCCGATGACCGGGATGATCGTCAGCCACAGGTATGCCGGGCCTCCCGTTCCAACCCCGAGCAGAAACAGCGAGTAGATCCCGACCATCGGTGACAGGTACGTGAACGCCACCGAGAAGTTGGAGAACAGGCCGAGCACACGGCTGAGCTGCGGCGTGTAGCCGAAGTTCTCAAGCCGACGGTCATCCTCCGAGAGAGCCGTCGCAGTCAACGGCTCGCCGTGGCCAGCGGTCTCCATCCCGATCTCCTCTCCTCACCGGTCGGCGAGCGAGCCGCATCGTAGATTTCCGCGTTTCAACTGTCAACGCGGGCCATCCCCCTGTCGGCAGGCCGCGGCGACTTCCGGGAATCTCCCTCACGACCTACCCCGATAACGTGCGGCCGGGTGCTGACCCCATTTGCCAATGAACCCGTGCTCGAGCTGCGCCGCGCAACGGTGCGGGCGGGCCTGTCCGATGCCCTGGCCGAAGTCGACCGAACCCTGCCGCTCAGGGTCCCGGTTCGGATCGGCGCCGAATCTCGAGAGGGTGAGGAGTTGCTCTCGACCGACCCCGGCACCCCGGACAGGGTGGTGGCAATCGCCGCCGCCGCCGGAGATGATGAGGTGAACGCCGCGGTCGCCGAGGCCGGACGCGGGCTCGCGGCCTGGGCGGCGGTGAGCGCCGAGCAGCGAGCCGAGACGCTCTTCAGAGCGGCGGCCTGGATGCGGGAGCGCCGCCTCGAGCTGGCCGCGCTCGAGGTCCGGGAGTGTGCCAAGCCGTGGCTCGAGGCCGACGCCGACGTGTGCGAGGCGATCGACTTTCTCGAGTACTACGCGCGGGCGGGAATCGAGCTCGGCCGGGGCCGAGAGCTGCTGCAGGTGCCGGGCGAGCGCAACGACCTGCGCTATGTCCCGCGCGGAATCGTGGCCGTGATCTCCCCGTGGAACTTCCCGCTGGCGATCCCGTGCGGGATGAGCGCCGCCGCGCTGGTGACCGGCAACGCGGCGATCCTCAAACCGGCCGAGCAGTCTCCGGCCATGGCCGCCAAGCTCGTCGAGGCGCTCCGCGCCGGCGGCGTACCTCCGGCGGCGCTCAGCCTGCTGCCCGGCGAGGGCGACGTCGGCGCCGCCCTCGTCCGCCACCCCGACGTGGCCGCGATCGCCTTCACGGGCTCGCTCCCGGTGGGGCGAGAGATCGTCCGGGCCGCCGCCGAGACCGTCCCCGGGCAGCGACACTTCAAACAGGTGGTGGCCGAGCTGGGCGGCAAGAACTGCGTGATCGTCGACGCCGACGCCGATCTCGACGAGGTCGTCCCGGCCCTCGTCGGCTCAGCCTTCAACTATGCGGGCCAGAAGTGCTCCGCAGCCTCACGTGTGCTGGTCCATGAGGCGATCGCCGATCAGCTCCTGAGCCGCCTGGCCGGCGCTGTCCGGGTGCTCGTGGTCGGGCAGGCTGAGACCCTCGGCACCGATGTGCCGCCGGTGATCGAGCACGCCGCCCAGCAGCGGGTGATGCGCTACCGGGAGCTCGCGGCCCGCGAGGGGACGATCGTGGCCACCGCGCAGCCCCCCGGGGAGGCTGGGTGGTTCTGCCCCGCCACCGTGGCCAGCGACCTCCCGGACGGCTCGTCCGTCCTGGAGGAGGAGATCTTCGGCCCCCTGCTGGCCGTGCAGCGGGTCCGTGACGTCGAAGCCGCCTGCGACGTCGTCGACGGGCTCGCCTTCGCCCTGACCGGCGGGCTGTTCAGCCGCAACCCGGCCACCGTGCGTCTGGTCCGCGACCGGACGCCGGTCGGCAATCTGTATGTCAACCGCGGGATCACCGGGGCGATGGTCGCCCGGCAGCCGTTCGGCGGCAACCGCCTGTCGGGCACGGGCATGAAGGCGGGCGGCCCCGACTACCTGCTGCAGTTCGTGCAGCAGCGCGCGGTGAGCGAGAACACGATGCGCCACGGTCTCGAGGTCTAGCCCTCGATTGCGCTTGATTTCTCCGCCCAGCGGAGCATGATTGGGATGCGGATGGTGTTATCGCTGGAGGCAGCGTGGCGGTTGGCGCTTGCGATCGCGTTCTGCATCGCGATCTTCATGAGCGCGTGCGCGCGGGCCCCGCGCCAGTCGGTCCCCGGCCCCGAGCTCCGGCGGCTCGTGTACTGCGCCCTGATGCTCTACCTGGTGGGCGGCCTGGCCTCGCTCAGCCACCATCAGCGGCTGGCCGGGTTCGTATACGGGGCCGGGATCATCGTCTCCGCCCTGGCCGCCTGGCTCTCCCGCGGGCGCGATCAGGAGGATCCCCCCGACGGCGGGGAACCCGTCGACGAGCCCCCGCCGCCGGAGCCGGACGGATTGCCGCGGCTGGACTGGGCGGCCTTCGAGCGCGAGTTCCGCGCCTACGCCGAGCAGCCGCGCGAGCCCAGCCCGCGCTAGCGGATCTCCCGCGGGCGCTGCTCGATCAGCGCCGCCAGCAGCAGCTCGTGCAGCCGGGTCTCCCCGCTCAGCTCGGGATGAAAGGAGACGGCCACCACGTTGCCCTGGCGGACAGCCACCGGATGTCCGTCGACCGCGGCCAGCACCTGCACGTCGGGTCCGTGCGCGGCCACCCACGGGGCGCGGATGAAGACCGCGTGGACTGGACCCCCGGGCACCCCCTCGAGCTCGAGGTCAGCCTCGAAGGAGCGCAGCTGGCGTCCGAACGCGTTGCGCTCCGCCCGGATGTCGAGGACGCCCAGATGGTCGCGGTCGAGCATGATCAGCCCGGCGCAGGTGCCGAGGATCGGGGTACCCGCGCCGGCCAGATCCCGCAGCGGCTCCCCCAGGCCCTCGCGCGCGATGCCGAGCGTCATCACGGTCGACTCGCCGCCGGGGATGACCAGCGCGTCGAGGCCGTCGAGGTCCTCCGGGACGCGCACCTCCCGGGCGTCTGCACCGAGCCGGCGCAAGACCTTCAGGTGGGCGGCGAAATCACCCTGCAGCGCGAGTACGCCGACTCGCGCCGGGGCGTCGGCGAGCGGGCCGGGCCCGGCTGGGACCGGCGCGTCGGCGGGCCGCACGCCTACCAGCCGCGCGGAGCGAGCAGCTGGCCTGACTCGAGCTTGGAGGTCTCGAGACTGACCATCGGCTGGCCGAGCCCGCGTGAGGCGGCGGCGAGCCGGGCGGGATCCTGGAAGTGGGTGGTCGCCTCGACGATCGCCCGTGCCCGGCGCTCGGGATCCTCGGACTTGAAGATGCCCGAGCCGACGAACACGCCCTCGGCTCCCAGCTGCATGACCAGCGAGGCGTCGGCCGGAGTGGCGATGCCCCCGGCGCAGAACAGGACCACCGGGAGCTTGCCGTCGGCGGCGACCTGCTGCACCAGGTGCAGCGGCGCGCCGAGCTCCTTGGCGCTCGTGGCCAGCTCGGCGGGATCCAGTGTGCCCAGCCGCCGGATCTCCCCGCCGATCATGCGCAGGTGCCGGACCGCATTGACGATGTCGCCGGTCCCGGCCTCCCCCTTGGAGCGGATCATGGCCGCGCCCTCGCCGATGCGGCGCAGCGCCTCGCCGAGGTTGGTGGCGCCGCACACGAACGGGATGCCGAACTGCCACTTGTCAATGTGGTTGGCCTCATCGGCGGGGGTCAGAACCTCGGACTCGTCGATGTAGTCGACCTCGAGCGCCTCGAGGATCTGGGCCTCGGCGAAATGACCGATCCGCGCCTTGGCCATGACCGGGATCGTGACCGCCTCCTGAATCCCGGAGATCATCTCCGGATCGGACATGCGGGCCACGCCGCCGTCGCGGCGGATGTCCGCGGGCACGCGTTCCAGCGCCATCACGGCGGCGGCGCCGGCGTCCTCGGCGATCTTGGCCTGCTCGGGCGTGACCACGTCCATGATCACGCCGCCCTTGAGCATCTCAGCCAGACCGGCCTTGACGGTGAAGGTCGCCTCGTGGCGGGAGCTGTCGCCGTTCTCGCTCACCCGAGCCAGTGTAGCCACGCGCTAGGTTCTCGGACCGATGAGTTCCGACGCCGTGTTTGTACGCGCCGGCGACCGCTGGCGCCCGGACGAGATCGCCCGCGGTCCGTGGGATCCCGGCGCCCTGCACGGCGGCGCGCCGGCTGCCCTGCTCGTGCACGCGTTCGAGGCCTGTGAGCCGCAGGAGGGCCTGGAGCTGGCCCGCGTTACGTACGAGTTCGTGCGTCCGGTCCCGCTGGCCGAGCTCGAGGTCAGCGTCGAGGTCGTGCGCCCCGGACGCCGGGTGACGCTGCTCGACGGCGTGATCCGGGACGCCTCCGGCGAGGTCGTCACGCGGGCCCGGGCGCTGCGGGCCCGGGCCAGCCAGCTCGGCCCGACGCCCGGCGGCCCCCCTCCCTTCCCGGGCCCAGAATCCGAGACGGCCCGAGCGCTCGCCGGGTCAGGCCCGCCCGGGTTCGGCCGGGGTGCGGCGCCGATGTTCGCGACGCACGCGATGGACATCCGCTTCGTGCAAGGCCAGTTCGGCGCTCTGGGGCCGGCCACGGCCTGGTTCCGCCTGCGCCATCCCCTGATCGCCGGCGAGCCGACCAGCCCGTTCGAGCTGGCGGCTACGGCCGGCGACTTCGGCAACGGCATCGCCTCGGTCGTCTCCTGGGAGGAGCACGTGTTCATCAACCCCGATCTGACGCTGTACCTCGAGCGCCCACCCCGGGGTGAATGGGTGGCGATGCAGTCTGAGACGCGGGTCCGGCCGGGTGAGGTGGCGACCTCGGAAAGCGTGATCTGGGATCAGGACGGCCGGGTCGGGCGCGCCACGCAGGCGCTGCTCGTCTTCCGGCGCTGAGCCGTCCGCGGGGCCTACTTGAGGCGGAAGGCCTTGATGCGAACGTCGTACTGCTGCGCGTCGCGCGCGTAGACCCCGTAGGCCAGGGCCTGGATGATCGACAGCAGCGCGGTGTGCGAGCGCACGAAGGCCGGCGTGTTTGACGAGTAGTACAGGCGAATTCGGGCCAGCCGCGCCACCTCGGACAGGGTGGCGTCGGTGATGGCCAGCGTCGAGGCCTTGCGGTGACGGGCAAGCTTCATCGTCCGCGTGATCAGCGGATGCGGCCGACCCGCCGACAGCCCCACGACCAGCGTGCCCGCGTCGATGCGGCTCAGTCGGCCGAGCGCCTCCTGGGACGGGCTGGCCACGATCTCGGCCCGCAGGTCGAGCAGCATCAGCAGGTGGCGCAGGTAGCTGGCGAAGAAGGCCATCTGGTCGGTGCCGGCGATCAGCACCTTGTCGGCCGAGACGATCGCGTCCACGGCGGCCTCGACATCGGAGCGCGAGAGCTTGTGCGCGGTGTCCTCGACGTTCACGTGGTCGGCGGCCAGCGCGGCCTCGAACTCGGTGTGATCGAGTGAGAACAGCGGCGCGTTGGCGGTCATCACCTCGACGGCGCCGGGTGGGCGGCGGCGGTACTCGTCGCGCGCGGCCTGCTGGAGCTCGGGAAACCCCTCGAAGCCGAGCGCCTGAGAGAAGCGCACGACCGTGCTCGAGGAGGTGTTGGCGCGCCGGGCAAGCTCCTCGGCGGTCTGGAAGGCGGCCTCGTCAAGGTGGTCGACGATGTACTGGGCGACATCCTTCTGCGAGCGCGAGAAATCGTCGAAGCGCGCCCGGATGTAGCCGGACAGGGCCTGGTGGCCGGAGCCGGTTTCGGGGTTGGCAACGTGAGTGGTGGCAGGCTTCATGGGCAGGGCTCTCATTCGACGCCGGACGCCGACGTTCCTCTGAGAAATCTCGCCGCCCTCGCTCACGCGGGCCGAGTGGCCCCGTCGCCGGGCGCCAGCGCGTGCGCCGTAGCGCCACCGGGCGCGCATCTCCGACGGCCCCGGGGCGCACGGCTGGCCGCCGGTTCCGCCGGCTTGTCGGACCGAGTCCGCCGGGTTGCTCAGCCGGCCGGATCCGCGGAGCCGTCGCGGTTACTGGGGACGATCGCGGATCGCCTGCATGCGCTCCTGGTTCTGGCGCCGCTCGGCCAGCACCTGGAAGACGGCATACGCGATCAGGAGGTTGGCGACCACGCCGATGCCCAGGAACGTGATGAGCAGGGCGAGCGTCTCCCCGAACGAGCTCACCGAATGGCCGAGCCCGAGAATGTCCGCGAACTGAAGGGCGTGTGCGATCAACATCGGTTCGGATCATACATTTGGCCGCCCCCAGCACGGCTCCCGGCGCCCCCCGGGCTCCCGCCGGCTCGCGCCCACCTCGCGGTCAGCGCGGGAGGAAGACCATGACCATTCGGTGATGGCGACCACGCTCGGGTCCCCGCGGCCGGAGAGCCGCTGCCGGAGCTCCCCGCCAGGCGCTAGCTTGCCCACTGTCGGCCCGGTAGCTCAGTTGGTCAGAGCAGCGGACTCATAATCCGTCGCGCGCAGGTTCGAGTCCTGCCCGGGCCACTGCTGAAGTCCCGTGGCGGTGGCGTTTTCGGTTCTCGGCCGCAGTGTGCGTGGTTGCACAGAGCCGGAGGGCGGATCAGCGTAGGTTGTGAACCGACTCTCATAAGAGAGTCTTTAGACGGCGTTAGCTCGGGTCGAGTCCACACTGCCGGCCCTCTGCTAATCGGGGCTACCAACCGCTGGGCGCATGGCCGTCGGCTGCCCGGCTGAGGGGGACTGGCATGGTTGTTCTCAACATCGTTCTGATGGCACTGATCAGTGCCGCAGTCGTTGGATTGCTGGTGTGGGGCATCTGCACGCAGCACCGCCATCACGGCTGTGCGGACCTCCGCATCCGCCGTCGTCTACGGATCAGCGTGAGATTCGTAACGGCTGAGGAGCGCGAGCTCGGAGCCGGATCGCGCGTCGTCACGGGGGTCTAGTGAACCCCTGATGAAGCTGACTGGGAGGTCGTCGCCTCGCGCCGGCCTCCCTGAGGACTTGACGCGCGCAAAAAGGGGAAGACGAATGTCCGTGATCGAGATGGATGCGGAGACGCTGGTCGAGATCATCCGCGAACAACAGGCCCTGCCGCTCACACAGACTGAGGCCGAGGCAATCGCCCGGTCGCTCGAGACGAGCCATGACGATGAGGAGTTCCTGGCCACCGCGCTGTCGGCGGTGAGGCTCCTCGCCGACCGGCTCGAGCAGTCCGCAGAGGACGGGCTCCCGCACCCGTAACGCCACCCCGCGTCGTCGGCGAGCTCGTCAACGATCCGCAGACCCCAGCCGCCGTGAGCGCCGGGACGGGGACTGGGCTCGAGCGCCGGCGATGAGCCGGCGCACCGGGCGCGAGCCTCGCGTGACCGAGAGTGCCCCGCCGTCCCGTGAGGCCTCCTCAACGGCTGTCAGCAGCGCGCGCAGGCCGCTCATGTCGATGAACTCGAGCTCGCTCGAGGTCGAACAGGATCGCCTCGCGGCGCTCGGAAGCCGGCGCAGAATCCCCACTCAGGGTGGGTGCGCCGGCCCGCCCGCGGAGCCACGCGGTGATCAGGGTCCGGACAGGGCGCTGCCCTCCCCCGACCCGGTTGCCGGGTGGCGGTGCACGGTGATCAGGGCGCCCACGATGGCCACCGCGGCCAGGCCGAGCGCGATGTAGGGGAACTGGCGGTACGGCGCGGGTTGCCCGGGTTTGAACAGTTCCACGAACGGGACGACCAGGGCGGCCGCCCCGAGCGTCGGGATGCCGATGTGCCGGACGACCGAGAAGGACGGCCGGTGTCGGCGCCACATGAAGATCGGAAGGGCCAGCGTCGTCAACAGGTAGATGAACAGGATCACGATCGTGCCCATCGTCGAGCACTCGGCGTACAGGCCGACCGGGTTCATCGATCCGCCCAGCAGTCCGATGACGTGGGACACCCACCACAAAGCGATGATCCCGAGTCCCACGGTGCCCATCGCCACCAGCGCGTTGACCGGCGTATCAGCCGGCTGGCGGAGCCGCGCGAGCCATCCGGGAAGGAGCCCCGAACGGCCGGCGTCGTACAGCATCCGGGCCTGGGAGTTCACCCCGGAGACGAGCGTGGCCAGGACCGACACGATCCCCGCCACCCAGGCCAGGACGGCGGCTCCGCCGAGATGATGATCAGCCACGGTCAGGAACGGGACCGATGAGCGGCCGATCGAGGACACGTCGTAGTTGAAGCCGGTGACGGTTGCGTAGGCGAAGAACACGAACAGCGCGGCGGCGATCGCGATCGACACGTACAGCGCCCGCGGGATCGTGCGAGTCGGATCGCGGCTCTCCTCGGCAAGCGCGGGCCCGTTCTCCCAGCCGATGAACATGTACAGGGCAAGCGGAAAACCTGCCGACAGGCCGGCCAGGCCACCGGTGAGATGCGCCCAGGAGAACGGGGTGGCGGACAGATGGGCGCGCTGATCGACCACCACGGTGACGCAGACGACGAGCATGATCGCCACCTGCGCGAGCACGGCGATCCCGACCACGGTCGTCGACAGCCTGACACCGCGCACCGTCAGCCCGATGGCGGCGACCGTCAACACGAGCGTCAGTGGTTCCCAGGGCGGGTGCCACGCCGTGTAGTGGGTGAGGGTCATGGCGACCATCCCACCGGACATCGTGAACACGCCGGCGATGGCCACGGTGTAGCCCACCGCAACCAGCAGGGCGGTGGCGACACCGGCCCTGGCCCCCAGCGAGGTCTCCACGTAGGTGATGAAGCTTCCCGCCGATGGTTCGGCCCGGGTGAACTCCGCGACCGTGAAGGCGAGCAGGACGACGGCCACCGCGCCGGCGAGGATCGTCAGCGGCGCGGCGACGCCGGCGGTGACGGCGATGACCCCGAAGGCGAAGTAGAAGTCGATCCCGGGGCCGATGTTGGCGACCGTCGAGGCCGTCACGTCCACGGTGCCCAGCTGGCCGGACCTGAGATGCGGCCCGCTGTCGATCACCGGGGGTTGCGCGGGCACGGGCGGACGGGGCCGCGCAGACGCCAGCCGTTGAAGAACGCCCACGACGCCCTGCTGGCACTGGGACCCCGCGGGTCCGAGAACCGCAGCGACGCCGGAGCCGCGGAGCCGCCCGACCAGAAATGGCCCATGCCGCGGATCGTCCAGAACTGGGCCAGGGCACATCGGGATCGCTCCGTGTAGGTCACGACCGTGTAACGGCGCCCGCGGTTCACCCTGCCGGAGGTGACGTTCTGGGCCGCGAACGGCGGCCTCGTGCGCCCGCCATGGGCGACGACCAGGGCGTCGGTGTCGAGCCACTGGGCGATGGCCTGGCGACCGCAGGCGTAGGGAATCCTGCCGTCGCTGCTGCCGTGGAAGACGATCACCGGCATCACGCGGGCGCGCGGACCCATCGCCCGCAGCGCCGCCTGCGCGGGACCGGAGGCAGCGCGCCCGGCCGCGAGGGCGACGCCCTCGGGCGCGCAGCCGGAGCCGCCGCCACCGTACGGGGCCCCGGAGTGGATCCCGATCGCCGCGTACAGGTCCGGATAGTCGGCGCCGAGGATCGCGGCCTCAAAACCGCCCGCCGAGATCCCGATCGCATACACCCGGTTGGGGTCGCCGTTCCACCGCGCGATCACCCGCCTGGTCATCGCGGCGATCGCGCCTGCGTCACCCTGGCCGCGGCGCTCGGTCCTGGCGTCCCAGATCCCCTTCCAGCAGCGGCCGAGACTCGCATCCACGGCATCCACGTCGGGATACAGCACCATGAAGCCATCCTGCCGAGCCAGCCGGCTGTACTCGGTCGCCGCCGCCATCTCGCCGGGGGTCATGTCACAGCCATGGAGCACCACCACCAATGGCCTCGGTCCCCGGGCGATCCAGCGCGGCGGTACATACGCCCCGTAGGCATAGACGTCGCCGCGCTCGACCACCCGGCCCCGGTGATTGATCAGACCCTGGGCAACCGAGCTCGAGCCGGACCGCGACGCCTGGACGAGCACGGCAAGCGCGGCCCCGACGGTCACGACGATGGTCAGGACATTCTTGCCGGGCATGCGCTTCGGAGCAGTAGATCCACCGCTCGTGGTGGCTCCCCAACGAGACGGGATAGCGATGGTGGTGCCCCATGATGCCCGCGCTCGGCTCTCAGTGCGTGCCTGGGGACGACGGAGGCGCCTGAGCATGAGAGACTCGGCTCGTGACCAGCCACGAGCCGAGCGCAGCCCTCGCCTCGCACGATCCGCAGCGCGCGGGGCGTCTGCAGATGCTCGCGTTCGGATCGCGCAGCGAGTTCGAGGATCCGAGCCTCGAGTACCGCCGTCTGTTCTCGGAGCTGCTGGGCACCTTCTTCCTGGTCAGTGTCGCCGCGGGCGGCGGCGTGTTGCACGCCAAGGGCCAGGTCAGCCTTGCAGCCGCGGTGGTGGCCCCAGGCCTGATGGTGATGGCGATCATCCTGTTCATGGGTGCCGTCTCCGGCGCTCACCTGAACCCCGTGGTTTCGCTGGCCTTTGCGCTGCGCGGGGACTTTCCGTGGAAGCGGGTGCCAGGCTACATCGCCGTCCAGCTGGTCGGGGCGACCCTGGCCTGCCTGTTCCTACTCGCCGTGCTGGGCAACGGTCAGCACCTGGGCGCCACACTGCCGGGACCGGGGTACGCGGCCTGGCAGGCGTTCCTGATGGAGATCATGCTCACCGGAGGGCTGGTCAGCGTGATCCTGGGAACGGCGTCGGAGGCCCAGAACGTCGGAACCTTCGGAGCCCTCGGCGTGGGCGGCTACATCGCGCTCGCCGGACTCTGGGCGGCCCCGGTGAGCGGCACCTCGATGAACCCCGCTCGGTCCTTCGGTCCCGCGCTGGTCGGCGGCGACTGGACGGCGTACTGGGTCTACGTGGCCGGACCCCTGATCGGGGCCGCGATCGCCGTCGGCTGCGCCCTGATCCTGCGCGGCCGCGGCGGGGACGCAACGGCCCGCGCGGCGGCCTCCGGCCGTCTCCCCTCTCCCCCGGGCCCAGAACGCCGGGCGCGATGACGATGCGAAGCTCGCCGATGCCGAAGCCAGGGAGACCGCCATCGAACCGGCAGTGAAGATCCGGTGGGCCGGCCATGTCGCCGACCACGACTACGCAGCGGCCGCGGCCTACCTGTCGCTCAAGCTCGACGAGGACGCCGTGGCCAAGGCCGTCCAGCGGCTCCGTAAGGCGGAGCTGACCACCCGCCGCGCGAACGACATCCTTCGCGCAGCCGGGCTGACGGCGGCAGCGCTGGACGATCCCGGGGTGATGAAGGATCTGGTCAAGGCGGTCGAAGGCCAGGACCTGAGCCCCGTACTCGTGCTCAGCGGCAAGAAGGGCGCCGACATCGCCGACGGCTATCACCGGGTCTCACTCGTCTACCGGCTGGACCCCTACGGCCCGGTGCCGCTGAAGCTCGCGTGAGGTCGCCCCCGGGAGCGCCGGGGGCGATCACCAACACCCGGCGCGACCGGCCCGCCGGGTCACGTCGATTCTCCCGGGGCGGTCGGCTGCGCCGGGGGGCGGGCACCCGCAGGCGTGAGCGCGTGGATCGCGTCGAGCACCTCCTTGATCCCCCCGGTCGTATGGGTATCGAGGCGGTCGAGGATCGTCTCGGTATCGGCAAACTCCTTGGCCGCGCGGGCGTCCGAAGCGGCGGACTGCACCGACTGCCCGACCATGATGATCGACAGGAGCACCAACTGCAGAAAGGTCTGCGCGACCCAGGCCACGATCACGATCACCTGCCCGGACGTGATGGCCGCCGGCAGGCTGATCAGGGCGATCGCCGCGAACACGTAGGCACAGGCCATCGTGCCCACGCTGCGGGTGATCACGAGGGCGAGCTTGGCGTTGAACCCCTCGACCTCGCCCACCGCCTTCCTGATCTCGCCGGGGTTGAAGCGCACCACATGCGAGAGCTCCTGGCGAACCTTGACGGGTGCATCCATGGGACAGCCTCCAGTCTGGGAATCAGCATCAACGGGCGCTCACAGGGTATGTGGACCGCCCTGAACGATCCGGCCATGGGGCTGCGCAGCGCCATCACGGCATGATGAGAGCCGTGTCGGCGGTCGATGTCAGCGAGCTCGTCGTGTGGCGGGGAGGCCAGCTCGTTCTCAACGGGCTGAGCTGTCAGGTACGAGCGGGACGCATCACGGGTCTGCTGGGTCCCAGCGGCTGCGGCAAGACGACGCTGATGCGGGCGATCGTCGGCGTGCAGATCGTCTCCTCCGGCAGCGTGGCTGTCCTCAGCGAGCCCGCGGGCAGCCGGCAGCTGCGCCGCCGGGTCGGCTACCTGACCCAGGAGCCGTCGCTGTACGGGGATCTGAGCGTGCGCGAGAACCTCCGCTACTTCGCCCGTGTGCTCGGCGCAGACGAGGCTCGGATCGGCGAGGTGATCGAGACCGTGTCGCTGGCTGACCACGCCGAGCGACTGGCCGGCCGCCTGTCGGGCGGCCAGCTGGCGCGGGCCTCGCTCGCCACGGCGCTGCTCGCCGAACCCGAGTTGCTGGTGCTGGACGAGCCCACGGTCGGGCTCGACCCGGTGCTGCGCCGCGACCTCTGGGCCCATTTCCGGCGGTTGGCGGCGTCGGGCGTAACGCTGCTCGTCTCCAGCCACGTCATGGACGAGGCCGAGCATTGCGACGAGCTGCTGCTGATGCGCGAGGGCGAACTGGTGGCCTCCGAGTCCCCTGATGAGCTCCGGCGTCAGACCGGCCGGCACAACCTGGAGGACGCCTTCCTGACCTTGATCGAGCTGCGGGCGCCACGGTGAGCGTCCGGATCACGCTGGCCACGGCCATCCGGGTCCTGACCCAACTGCGCCGCGACCCCAGGACGGTCGCGCTGTTGCTGGCCGTTCCGCCGGTGCTGCTGACCCTGCTCAAGTACGTCTTCCAGCAGCAGCCGAGAGCGTTCCAGACCGTCGGCGCCCCGCTCGTCGGGCTGTTCCCCTTCACCACGATGTTCCTGGTCACCTCGATCACGATGCTGCGGGAGCGAAGCACGGGAACCCTCGAGCGGCTCATGACCATGCCGCTGGCCAAGCTCGACCTGCTGCTCGGCTACGGGCTGGCCTTCGCGGCCGTCGGGTCGATCCAGGCGCTCATCACCGCCGGGGTGGGCTTCGCGCTGCTCGGGCTGGGTGTGGCCGGCTCGACCCCCCTCGTGATCGCGCTCGCCGTCGGTAACGCGGTGCTCGGCATGGCGCTCGGTCTGTTCACGAGCGCCTTCGCGCGCACCGAATTCCAGGCCATCCAGTTCTTCCCCGCCGTGGTGCTCCCGCAGCTGCTGCTGTGCGGCCTGTTCGTTCCCCGCGCGCGGATGGCCCCGCTCCTGCAGGGGGTCTCCGACGCGCTGCCGCTCACCTACGCCTTCGACGGCCTCCAGCGTGCCGCTGTCCGCGGAGCCCTCGGCGCCCGCGGCGAGCTCGACATCGCGGTCATCGCGGGCGCCACGCTGCTGGCGATGTCGCTCGGGGCCGCGACCCTGCGCCGGCGCAGCCGCTGACCCGGTCCGGTCCCCTCAGCAGCCCTGGTCGTAGTCGAGGGAGCTCTGCACCCATTGGGCGAGGGGGATGCTTCCGTTGGTGAACGACGTGGCGGAGCAGTTGGCTACGGCACCCGACTGCATCCGGGCGCCGGGAAGCCAGTCGGGTACGCCGTCGAGCGGAGAGGGTGAGGAATTGGTGCCCGCGCTCCAATTGCTCTCAACCTGGCTCTGGCCCCGCGCAGACCGTAGATGGGCTACGCGCCGGCCAGGGCGGATGGGGATGTGTCAAATGGCGTGGAGGGCGGCGCGCGGAAGAGCGAAAGTGACGCCATCGTCCCGCCGCAGCCACCCAGAGCCGGCGAGGGGATGGCCCGACGGTCACCAAGCGTGGGGGCGCGCCCACGAGCACTCGTCGCCCCGGGAGCGGGGGGGGCGAGTGCGTGGGCCGGCGTCCGCTCACGCGGCCGGTCGCAGCGTGTGTCACTGTCGAGCGGTGGTCTCACCGGCCGAGTTCGCGACCTGGGCGCTGCGCGCCCACGCCGCCATGGAGCGACATCTCCGGCTGCGCGGATGTCTCTACCGCCGCCCGGGATGGCTCGGGCGTCTCGGCGTGGCCGAGCACCTCTGGCCCGTGGCCCGGGCCCTGGCGGCCACGGTCGACCTGGCCGGCGTGCCCGCTCAGCTGCGGCCTGGGTTCGAAGTCGAGGCAGCGATCGACCGCCAGCTCCGTGGCCTGGAGCGCTACTGGGATGCGCGCGGTCCCTGGCCGGCCTACGCCTCTGATCTGTGCCGCGCGCCATGGGGCGGGGACCGCTACTACGACGACAACGCCTGGGTCGGCCTGGCCCTCGTCCAGCTCGACCGGGTGCAGCCCGGAACGGCCCCCGCCGGCCGGGCGGCCGCGCTGTTCGAGTTTGCGCGCTCGGGATGGAGCACCGACGCTGAGGCGCCGTGGCCGGGCGGCACCTTCTGGGTCGAGCAGGGCCGCGGCACCGGCCGCCGCAACCACGACCGCAACACGGTCTCCACCGCGCCCAATGCCGAACTCGGGCTGCACCTGGACGAGCTCGAGGGCGCCGGCCGACGGCGCGCGGACGCCGAGCGGATGTATGACTGGGTGCACGGTGCGCTGCGGACGCCGGAGGGCCTGTACTTCGACCGGGTGCGTGGCGACGGCCGCGTCGACCGCGCGCTCTGGAGCTACAACCAGGGCAGCATGATCGGCGCCGCCGTGCTCCGCCTGCGCGGATCGGGCCGGCGGGAGTTCCTGTCGGCCGCCGAAGCCACCGCCCGCACGGCCCTGCGGCGCTACGCCGGGCGGTACCTCGAGCAACCGCCGGCCTTCAACGCGATCTTCTTCCGCAACCTGCTTCTCCTGCACCGCGCGACCGGGGATTCCGAGCTCCGCGGCCTGATCCGCGGCGCGCTGGGCGCCTACGCCGAGGAGGCGTGGTCCCGTCGCGGAGACGACGACCTCCTGGCCCGGGCCGACGGTCCGCCGAGCTTGCTCGACCAGAGCGCGCTCGTCTCGGTGCTCGCTCTGGCGGCCTGGGCGCCGGGCGACTATGAGCGACTCGCCTAGACTCGAGGCATGCCCTCTGGCTTGGTCACCCGCTCGCTCGGACACGCCACCGGACGGATCCCCGGCCTGCGCCGGATCCCGGTCGTCACCCTGATCTCGGTCGCCGAGCTGGGCATGATGGCCCGCGGCCACCTGCTCCGTCTGACCCCCCAGGAGCGGCGGCGGCTGCTCACCCTGATCCGGACCGCCCGCCTCCGGCGAAGCAACCTGAGCGCCTCTCAGCGTGACGAGCTGGCCGATCTGGTGGCCAAGCTCGAGCCCCGCGTGCTGGCCGCCGAGGCCGTCAAGCGTCTCTCGCCGGTGCCGGTCCCCCGGCGGCTCATCGAAGGCCGCCGGCGCCGGGCCCGGAACGGCTAGCCGGCCGGCCGCTCACCCGGGTTCGGCCTCATCCGCCGACCCGGTAGCGCTCGAGAGCCTCGGCGCGGGCCTGCCGGTGATCGACGATCGGCCCCGGGTAATCGGTCCCGATCCGACAGCCGGCCTGCGCCTGGACCTCATCGGGCATCGTCCAGGGCTCGGACAGGTACCGGTCGGGCACGCCGGCCAGCTCGGGCACGTAGCGACGGACGTACTCGCCCCCGGGGTCGAAGCGAGCCTGCTGCCGGGCCGGGTTGAAGATGCGGCGGAAGGCGGGCTGCGGGTCGACGCCAACCGACGCGATCCATTGCCAGTTGCCGTTGTTGCTGGCCTCATCCCCGTCCAGCAGCAGGCGCATGAACCATCGCTCACCCCAACGCCAGTCGATCCCGAGATCCTTGGTCAGGAACGAGCCCACCAGCAGCCGGGCGCGATTGTGCATCCACCCCTCCCGGCGCAGCTGGCGCATCCCGGCGTCGACGGCCGGGAATCCCGTTGCACCCTCGCACCAGGCCGCGAAGCGCTGCCTGGCGTGGCTCCAGCGGATCTGGCCGCGGTAGCGCGCCTGATACTCGGAGCGCGCATTGGCCGGGAAGTGGCCGAGCACGTGGGCGTAGAAATCGCGCCAGCAGAGCTGGCGCCGGAAGGCGGCCGCCCCCTGGCCGCTCCCGAGGCGGACCTCCACCTCACGCGGCGAGAGACAACCGAAATGCAGGTAGGGCGAGAGCCGCGAGACGTGTTCGCCCGTGAGCACGTCGCGACCGTCGTGATAGCCCTCGAGCGGACCGCGCAGGAACCGGCCCAGCGCCCGCCGAGCGGCCTGTTCGCCGCCGGGCATCGGGTCCAAGCACTCCTGTTCAAGACCAAGATCGACAAGCCGGGGCAGGGCGCCGGCCGTCACGCGTGAGCCGGGATCCGGGAGCCGGGGCGGTGCAGCGAGCACCTCACGGCGGGGCTGGGCCTCCCACTTGCGGTGAAAGGGGGTGAAGACCGTGTACGGGTCTCCCGAGCCGGTCCTCACGTCGCTTGGACGGTCGACGGCGAACAGCCCCGGATGCGGCTCCGCGCTGATCCCCTGGGCCCTCAGCGCGTGGGTGACCTGTTCCTGCCGGGTCCGGGCAAAGGGCGACGCATCGTCACTGAAGTGCACCGTCCGGGCCTGGAGATCCCGGGCCAGCCTGAGCAGCTCGCGGTCCGGCCGCCCATGGCGCACGAACAGCCGGCTGCCCCGCTCGCGCAGCGACCGGTCCAGGTCAGCCAGGCATTCGAGCAGGAACTGCGTCCGCGAACCCGAGGCATGGCGACCCTTCAGGAGGCCATCGTCGAAGCAGAACACCGGCACCACGCGCTCCGCCCCGTCGAGGGCGGCGCGCAGGGCCGGCTGGTCGTGGAGGCGCAGGTCGCGGCGCAACCACAGGATCGCCGTGCTCATGCCCCCACGCGGCGCGCCGGGCCGGGCGCCGCCAGACCCTCCAGCACCGCGTGGCGCCGGTGGGCGAAGATGCGCTCGAGGTCGCGGCGGACGAACACCGCATGCGCGAGCTCACCGAGCGGGCCCAGGGGGAGCCCGTAGTGCACGCTGTCGCGCACAAGCGTGGCGTCCCCGGCGGCCGCGAAGGTGTGGCGGTGATGCCAGAGCCCGTAAGGCCCGCGCAGCTGCCGGTCGGTGAAGCTGCGGCCGGGCTCCCATTCCTCGATCCGCGAGGTCCAGCGCAGCGGAACGCCGTGCACCCGCAGCCGGTAGTCGATCAGCGTGCCCACTCCCATCTCGATCGGCTCGGGGGTCAGGACCTCGAAGCGCAGCCAGGGCGGCGTCAGGCGTTCGAGGTTGCGCGCGGCGGAGAAGAAGTCAAAGACCTCGTCCAGGGGCCGGGCGATGCGCTGTTCGCGCTCCAGGCGATGGACCCTCACGAGCCGGACAGCACGTCGCGCAGCGCCGGCTCCACGTCCGGATGGCGGAACCGGTAGCCCAGCCTCTGAAGGCGGGCCGGAATGACCCGCTGCCCGGTGGTCACGATCTCGGACATCTCGCCGTAGAGAAGCTTTACGGCGAATCCGGGAACGGGCAGGAAGGCGGGACGCCCGAGCGCGTGACCGAGGGCATGGGAGAGCTCGGCGTTGGTCACCGGGTTGGGCGCGGTGAGGTTCACCGGACCCGCGGCACCGTCATCGTCAACGCACCGGAGCAGCCCTCCGACCACGTCCTCGAGGTGGATCCACGGCACGTACTGTCGGCCGCCGGCCACAGGGCCGCCGAGGCCGAGCTTGAAGAAGGGGAGCATCTTGGCCAGAGCCCCGCCGTCCGGTGAGAGCACCACGCCAGTGCGGGTGCAGGCCACCCGCATCAGGGATGACGCGGCGTTTGCCTCCTGCTCCCAGGCCACCACGACCCCGGCCAGGAAGTCGTGGCCCGGCGACGCGTCCTCGTCAAGCGGAGCCTCGCCCCGCGGGCCGTAGTAACCGGTCGCCGACTGGGAGACGAGCACCTTGGGCCGCTCGGCGTCCGGCATATCCCGGAGCGCGCCGACCAGCTGGCGGGTGGCCAGCACACGCGAGTCGCGAATCCGGGCCTTGGCCTCATCGCTCCAGCGCTGTGCCACGGGCTCACCGAGCAGGTGGACGACCGCGTCGGCCCCGGACAGTGCCTCCGGCGGTGGCGGGCCGGCGGTGGGCTCCGGCCACGGATGGACCTCGGCTCCGTTCCCGAGGACCCGCTGGGCCCGCTCCGGATCTCGCGACAGGGCCACGACCTGATCGCCGCGAGCACGCAGCGCGTCCGCCGTGGCCAGTCCGATCGTGCCGGTGGCACCGGTCAGCAGGACGCGCATCGGATCCCCCCGCGCTCGCGGTCTTCAGGCTTCATACGCCTCACCTTATCGGGTCTGTTGGAAAAAGCGCAACAACCTGTATCGTTCCCGGTCATCGACCTGGTAAACGGAGAGTTGAGCACCGCCCAACTGGCGGAGCGGACCGGTGTCCCCGCGGGGACCCTGCGCATGTGGGAGAGCCGCCACGGCTTCCCGGCGCCGGAGCGACTACCCGGCGGACACCGCCGCTACCACCCCCGGGACGTCGAGCACGTGCGGACCGTCGCCCGGCTCCGGGAGCAGGGGCTGTCGATGGCCGCCGCCGTCGCCCAGGTGCTGCGCTCCGAGGACCCGCTGCCGTCCTCCGTGTTCGCCGGCCTGCGCGAGCGGCACGGGGAGGTCCCGCCGGCCGTCCTGGCCAAGCGGGCCGTGCTCCGCCTCACGCACGCGATCGAAGACGAGTACTGCGCCCGGGCCAGCCGCGGGCTGCTGATCGCCAGCTTCCAGCACGAGCGGTTCTATCGGCGCGCGCAGCGCCGCTGGCGGGAGCTGGCGCGAACCACCCAACTGGCGGTTGCGCTGGCCGACTTCGACCGGCTCCGCGAGCCCGCCGGCGCTCCGGTCGAGGTCCCGATCGAGTCCGACCAGCCGGTCGCGCGGGAATGGACGCTGATCATCGACGCCCCCGGCGCCCAGGCGTGCCTGGCCGCATGGGAGCAGCCCGCGCAGCGCGAGCCACCCGATGGCGAGCGTCGTTTCGAGGTTCTCTGGTCCTTCGAGCCGGCCGTGGTCCGGTCGGCGAGCGAGGTGGCGGTCGACGTCGTGCGGCGGTCCGCACCGGGCGTGGCCGAGCGGGCGCCGGCGGCGCTCGGACATCCGGTGGCCGGACCCGTACCGGAGCTCCGCTTCGCCTCCGCGCTGGCGCACCGCATGATCGGCTATCTGGCCGGCGCGTTCGATGGCGGACCCGACACCGGCGACGGCACGGCATGAGCGCGGCCCGGTGAGCCGGGCGCGCGCGGCACCCAGGACCGGTGGCCTGATTGGATACCGCTCCCCCAAGCGAATGAGGAGATGCGATGACTGATAAGGCGGCGATCGTGACTGGAGGCTCGAGCGGGATCGGTCTGGCGATCGCCCGCATGCTGCTCGGGGAGGGTTATGGGGTCACGCTGGCCGCCCGTCGCCCGGACAAGCTGGAGGCCGCGGCGGCGTCGCTCGGGGAGGGCGCTCCCGTGCTTCATCTGGCCGGCAACATGGCCGACGAGGAGACGGTCCGCGAGGTGGCGGTCAAGCATCAGGAGCGCTTCGGCCGACTCGACATGCTGGTCAACAACGCCGGCGTCGGCATCGGCGCCCCCGTGGCCGAGATCAACACCAAGCGCCTGGACATGCAGATAGACGTCAACCTCCGCGCGATCATTCTGTTCTACCGCGAATGCGTCGGCATGCTCAGGGCGGCCGCCGCCGAGCACCGCAACGCGATCGTGGTCAACACGGCCTCGATCTCGGGCAAGGTGGGTGAACCGTGGCTGTCGGTCTATTCGGCCACCAAGGCCGGCGTGGTCGGCTTCACCGAGGCCATGAACAAGGAGATCGGCGCCGAGGGCATCAAGTCCTGCGCGCTGTGCCCCGCGTTCGTCGACACGCCGATGACCGACTTCCTCAAGGGCAGCGTGGCCGCCGAGGACATGATCCGCTCGGAGGACATCGCCGAGGCGGTTCGCATGCTGCTCCGGGTCTCCCCCGCCTGCGTGATCCCGGAGATCATCTTCCAGGCCCCGGGCGGGATGCCGGGCGGGCTAGAGGTTCCGGCGTGATCCGGATCTCGCTCAGTCAGTGAGGAGCGCGACGCGCTCGGCCGGCCCCGCGCCGTCGCCCCCGGCCGCGGCCGGCTCCGCCTCCAGCCGCCGCAGGGCCAGCTCGTATTCGTCATAGCGCCGGAACAATCGTGTCCACGACCAGCCCGAGCGGGCACTGAGCTCGGCGCTGCGATCGGGGTCGCCGGGACGGGGGCGCGCGCGGCGCCCGCGAGCCTCGCGGCGGTCGTCCGCCCGGCGGCGGCGCCGCAGCTCGAGGTGCTCGTGGCGGGCCGCCGCCAGCCCGGCCTGCGGCGCCTCGTCCTCGAGCAGGCTGAGCTCCAGGTAGGTCTTCAGGACACGCAGCTCCCGCTCGGTGGCCCGGCGTGCGCGAGCCTTGCGCGCGTCGCGGAAGGCGAACCGGTCCCAGGCCCGGGCAAAGGCGATCAGGCTCGTGCGGCCGCCGGCCCGATGGGCGGCCAGCATCGGGCACACTCCGTCCTCGTTGGCGTACGCGCCGGCGATGATCGGACCCGACTCGATCCCCGCCAGCATCGCGATCCGGGTCCGCCGGGGCAGGCAGTCGATGGCCCGCCGGAGGTCGGTGCTGGTTGCTCGCGGCCGCGTTCGCATAGGGTTCGCCGCCCTGGGTGGCGGCCGCGCCACTGTAGCCGCGCCCGTTGGGACCCACAAGCGATCTGCTCGCCGCGAAAGGAACCTTGCACATGAAACTCGGTGTCAACCTCGGCTACTGGGGCCTCGGCATGGGCCCGCAGGACCAGCTCGAGACGGTCCAGGAGGCCGAGCGGCTCGGTTACGACTCGGTCTGGGCCGCCGAGGCCTACGGCTCGGACGCCGCCACTGTGCTCGCCTGGCTGGCGGCGGGAACCAGCCGGATCAAGCTCGGTTCGGCGATCTTCCAGATGCCTGGACGGTCACCGGCGATGACCGCCATGACGGCGGCCACGATTGACGAGCTGTCAGGCGGGCGGATGGTGCTCGGGCTAGGCTCCTCCGGACCGCAGGTGGCCGAGGGCTGGCACGGGCAGCGCTTCGCCCGTCAGCTCCAGCGCACCCGCGAGTACGTCACCGTGGTCCGCATGGCGCTGGCCCGCGAGCGCCTC
>DASVYO010000135.1:0-15005 GCA_036392135.1 Solirubrobacteraceae bacterium | reverse complement strand
CCTCGACGCGCTGCTGTCGATCTCGCAGATGCCCCCCGGCGTGCCCGTGGCGTGTGTCGGCGTGGACAACGCCCGCAACGCCGCCGTGCTCGCCGCGCGGATCCTCGCCATCTGACCCACCTCCGCGTGCCCCGGCGCTAGCCTACGGTCACGGCAGCTGATGCCAGACGAGATAGTTCATCTTTCGACGGTCGCGGGGAGCCCGCTGGTCGACTCCGCGGGTGAGCGGCTGGGCCGGGTCTCCGACATCGTGGCGCGCCTGGACTCCGGCGAGCCGCTGCCGCCGGTCATCGGGCTCAAGGCCCGCATCGGTGGCCGCGAGATGTTCGTGCCCGCCTCGCGGGTGGAGCAGCTCGGCCCCGACGCTGCGCGGACGAACACGACCAAGCTCAACCTGGCCCAGTTCGAGCGCCGCCCGGGCGAGGTGCTGCTGGCCGGCGACGTGCTCGACCGCAGCCTGATCAACGTCAACACGGCCAAGCTCGTCACCGCCCGGGAGGTCGACCTCGTCTGCCAGGACGGCGTCTGGCGCGTGGCCGGGGTCGACCCCACCGTGCGCGCGCGCTTTCGCCGCTTTCTGCCCCGCGGCTCGCGACAGCACGACGCCGAGCACGACCAGTTCGTGCCCTGGGCCGACATGGAGGCGTTCGTCGGCCATGTGCCGAGCTCACGCCTCAAGCTCGCCTCCCGCCGCCTGGCCCGGCTGCACCCGGCTCAGATCGCCGATCTCGTCGAGGCCGCCAGCCATGAGGAGGGCGAGGAGATCCTCCAGGCCGTCGGCGCGGACAAGGAGCTCGAGGCCGACGTGTTCGAGGAGCTCGACGACGAGCACCAGGTCGAGTTCCTGCGCGAGCGCTCCGATGAGCAGGTCGCTCAGGTGCTGGGTCGGATGGAGTCCGACGATGCCGCCGATCTGCTGCTCGAGATCCAGCAGGAGCGCCGGCTCCCGATCCTCAACCTGCTCCCGGCGCCCAAGCAGAGGAAGGTCAAGGGCCTGCTCGGGCACAACCCCTCGACGGCGGGGGGACTGATGAATCCCGATTTCGTCTCCATGCCCGCCGGTGCCAGCGTTGAGAGCACCCTCGAGCGCGTCCGCGACAGTGCGCTCGGCCTCCCCCAGATCGCCACCGTCTGCGTGGTCGACGACCGCGGCGCGTTGATCGATGCCGTGTCGCTGTCCGAACTGGTTCGCGCCCAGCCCCACCAGGCGCTCTCCGAACTCACCGACTCCCAGCTGCCCACGGTCCTGCCCGAGGCCGACCTGCCCGAGGTCGCCCGGCTGATGGCCGACTACGACCTCGTCGCGATGCCGGTGGTCGATCATTCCGGCGTGCCCGTCGGGCTGATCGCGGTCGATGACGTGCTCGAGCTGCTGCTGCCTGAGGAGTGGCGCCGGCGCGCCGGCGTCGCCCGCAGTTGACGACCTGCGGCGGCCGCGCGAGATCACACGATCGCCGCTCAGGCCCCGGTTCCCGGTTGGTAGGCTTTGCCGCGGCATGAGCTGCCCCGACGGATATCCCGAGCACGACGAATTACCGCGAAGTAGCCGGCTCGCGGCTTGCGCGGAGACCGTCGCTGCCCGCCTGGACTGAGTCCCGGCTGATGTGACCTCCGGCCAGGCCGCGGCTGTCGCCGCGGGCGAGACGGAAAGGAGGTCGAGTTGACGACAGATCCGGTCACCGGTGACCAGCGCCCGCCCGAGCCTGTCCGGGAGCGTGCCGTGCTCGACTCCGCTCACCTCGGCGACATCCGCGGGGCGTTCGGCACCCTCGGCGAGCACGAGGAGGCTCAGCGGGGACTCAGGCGGCGCGCTCTGGCCCTGCTGGCCATCATCGGCCCCGGGCTGATCGTGATGGTCGGCGACAACGACGCGGGTGGCGTCGCCACCTACTCGCAGGCCGGACAGAACTACGGCGTCAGCCTGATGTGGGTGCTGCTCCTGCTGGTCCCGGTCCTGATCGTCAACCAGGAGATGGTGGTTCGGCTCGGTGCGGTGACCGGGGTCGGCCACGCCCGTCTGATCAACGAGCGCTTCGGCCGCTTCTGGGGCTGGTTCTCGGTCGGGGACCTGTTCCTGCTCAACTTCCTGACCATCGTCACCGAGTTCATCGGCGTCAGCCTGGCGCTCGGCTACTTCGGCGTCTCGCAGTATGTCGCCGTGCCCCTGGCGGCGGCCGGATTGATCGTGATGACGGCGAGCGGCAGCTTTCGCTTCTGGGAGCGCTCGATGTTCGTGTTCGTGTTCGCCAACCTGCTGGTCATCCCGTTGTTCTTCCTGGCCCACCCGAGCATCGGGAGCGTCGCCCAGCACTTCGTCATCCCCGGCATCCACGGCGGCGCGAACTCGACCTCGATCCTGCTCATCATCGGCATGGTGGGCACGACGGTCGCTCCCTGGCAGCTGTTCTTCCAGCAGTCGAACATCATCGACAAGCGGATCACGCCGCGCTGGATCAACTACGAGCGCGCCGACACCTGGATCGGCGCCGTGGTGGTCGTGCTCGGCGCGGCCGCGCTGATCGCCGTGTCCGCCTTCGCCTTCGCGCACACGCGCTACTTCGGCCACTTCTCGGATGCCGGTACGACCGCGACCGGCCTCGATCACGTGCTCGGATCGACGGCCGGGGCGTTCTTTGCGATCGTGCTCCTGAACGCGTCGCTGATCGGCGCCGGCGCCCTGACGCTGTCCACCAGCTACGCGTTCGGCGACGTGTTCGGCACCAAGAGCTCGCTGCACCGCAGCTTCTCCGAGGCCAAGACCTTCTACGGCATCTTCTCCGCCCTGATCGTCGGCGCGGCCGCGATCGTCCTGATCCCCGGCGCCCCGCTCGGAGTGATCACGCTGGCCGTCCAGGCGCTGGCCGGCGTGCTCCTGCCGAGCGCCAGCGTGTTCCTGCTGCTGCTCTGCAACGACCGCGATGTGCTCGGCCCGTGGTGCAACCCGGGCTGGCTGAACGTCCTGGCCTCCGTGATCGTCGCCGTGCTCGTGCTGCTCTCCCTGATCCTGATGGCGACGACGATGTTCCCCGGCATCGACGTGACCGAGCTGTCGCTGATCGGCGGCGCGGTGCTGGCCGCGGGCCTGGCGGCGTTCGGCCTGGTGGCCCTCCGCGCCAGCCGCGGAGCCCGGGCGGTGACCGTCGTCGAGTCCGGTGACACGATCCCGAAATCCCAGTGGACCATGCCCCCGCTGGCCCTGCTGTCGCGCCCCCGCTGGTCCACGGGACGCAAGACGGCGATGCTCGCGATGCGCGGCTATCTGGTCATCTCGGTGATCCTGCTGGTGGTCAAGGCGATCCAGCTCGGCGGCGGATAGCCCGCCGATCCGCTGCGCGCGACCGCCCGCCGATCCGCCCCGCGCGCCCGCCTGCCGGTAGCGTGGGGTGATGCCCGACGCCCAGCGGATCAGCGCCCGGCTGGCGGCGCTGTGGGATCTGGCCCGGGGACCGGGCGGCGGCGCCGACCGCCCCGCCTACTCGCCGGCCGAGGCGGCGGCCATGACGCTGGTGGCCGGCTGGGCCCGTGAGGCGGGGCTCGAGCCGGGGCTTGACCGGTTCGGGAACCTGTGGGCGCTGCCGCCCGGCTCCGGCCCGGTGGTCAGCGCCGGCTCCCACGTTGACACCGTGCCCGACGGCGGCCGCTATGACGGCGCGCTCGGCACCGTGCTCGGGCTGGAGCTGGCCCTCGAGCGCGCGGACGCGGGAATCATCATCTGTGCGGCCGAGGAGGCCCCCCGGTTCGGCGCGGGCACGATCGGCTCGCGACTGCTGAGCGGCGCCCTGACCCTGGGGGCCCTGGCGGAGCTCGTCGACGCCGAGGCCACCAGCGCCTCCGACGCGCTCCGCGGGTATCTCGGAGCCCTGTCCGGGCTGCCTCGGATCGACCCGCCGACCGATCGCGTCCGCGCCCACGCCGAGGTTCACGTGGCGCAGCGGCGGGCGCTCCGCGAGCTCGGCATCGTCACCCGGGTGGCCTCCCCCCGCCGGTTGGAGATCGTGATCACCGGCGCGGCCGGCCACTCCGGGGAGATCCCGATGGCCGAGCGCCGGGATGCTCTGGCCGCCGCCGCCGAGGTGGTGCTGGCCGTCGAGGCGGCCGCCCGGGCCGCGCCGTCCGGGACGGTCGCCACCGTTGGCCGCCTGCGCCTCTCGCCGGGCGCGATCAGCGTGATCCCCGGGCGCGTGGAGCTGCTGGTCGACGTCCGCGGGGTGCAGAAGGAGCCCCTCGATCACCTGCAGGCGGCGATCGAGTCCCGTACGGCCGAGGTCGGTGCGGCCCGTGGGGTCGGGACCTCGGTGAAGCTGGTGCGCGGCGGCGATCCGGTCACGCTGGACGCCGGGCTCGCCGCCCGGGCTCTGGCCGCGGCGGCGGCCCTCGGGGTTCCGGCCACCGAGACGTGGTCCGGAGCCGGCCATGACGCCCAGCACCTGGCGGCGCTGCTGCCCACGCTGCTCGTGTTCGTGCCGCTCCACGGCGGGGAGAGTCACACCCCGCAGGAGGAGGCCGAGATGGCGGAGATCCTGGCCGCGGCCGCGGTCGTGGCCGCCGCGCTGCCGGACTGACCCCGGCCGCCCGCGCGACCGCCGCCGGGGCCGGGGGGTCGGATTGCGCCGGCCGGACCATCGGCCCGGCCGGCACGATCCGCTGAGGACTAGGCCAACCCGTTGGCGGCCAGGAAGGCGTGCGCCACGCTGGCCGGAGACTGCTGGTCGAGCTGCACCGCGGCGTTCATCTTGATGATCGCCGGCAGGGTCAGCAGCGAGCTGACCTTGTTCACCGTCTGGACGAACGCGGGCCCCTCGGTCTTCAGCAGGCTCTGCTTGATGACCGGAGCCACGTTCTGGAAGCCGAACAGCTTCTGCGTGTCGGCCAGCACCGTGTACTTGCCGCTCTGGAGCTGGGGATCGGTGGTGAAGATCGTCGCCACCTTGACCTGGCCCGAATCGAGCGCCTTGTAGTTGAGCCCCTCGGCCAGGGGCACGAACTGCAGGTTGTGCAGCCCATACACCTTCTGAAGCCCCACGAGCCCGTCGTAGCGGGTGCGGTTCTCCGCCGGCGCGCCGTAGCTGACCTTCCCCAGCTTCTTCAGGTCGGCGATCGTGCTCAGATGGTTGCTGGTTCCGTACGCCTTGGTCACGGCCAGGCCGTCAGCGTCATAGAACGGCGTCTGGGCCATCAGGACGAAGCCGTGCTTCTGGACGAAGGCGTTGGCCAGGCTGTAGGTCTGCTGGGCGCTCTTGGGCGGGTTGTTGTTGCCCGCGATCGCGGTCAGGAGCGTCCCCGTGTACTCGGGATACATATCGATCTGGCCGGACTGGAGCGCCTTGTAGATGATCTCCGAGCTACCGATGTTGCCCTTCAGCGTGACCTTGTAGCCCTTGGCCTCCAGCGCCTGCTGGTAGAGCGCTCCGAGCAGGTACTCCTCATCGAAGTTCTTGTCTCCCAGCACGATCGGCGGCCTACTGGTCCCCGGGCCCGAGGCCACGCTCTGGCTTGAAGATGATCCGCCCGACCCCGATGACGCCGAGCTCTTCGACGTTGTGCTGGACGAGCTGCCACAGGCGGCAACGACCACGGCCAGCAACATGGCCGTGAGCGCCCCCGTGACGCGTGCGACGTAACTCCTCTGCATGGTTCCTCCTGATTGGTTTACGTGGAAAAGGTCGATGAGTCAGGCGACCGCGGGATCGAGCTCGAGGGAGCTCTCCTGCGTGCCGGCCAGGATCAGGCCCCGGGGCGTCAGCGCCCGCTGGACACCGGCCAGGACGACTTCGACGGTCAGGGCCAGGGCGGCGATGCAGATCGCCGCCCCGATCACCCCGGAGAGGTGATAGCTGGCCTCGTTGTTGATGATGTCGCCGAGCGTGCCGCTGTAGCCGGCCAGCGAGGCGATCGTGGTCGTGGAGACGACGAACAGGGAGGCCGTCCGGATCCCGGCAAAGATCAGCGGGATGCCCATCGGCAGCTCCACCTGGCGCAGGATCTGCCAGCCGGTCATGCCGATGCCCCGGGCGGCATCGACGACCTCGCGATCGACGCCGTCGATCGACACGTAGGCGTTGGTGACCATCGGCGGCACCGCGAGCACGATCAGGGCCACCTCGACGTTGCGCAGGCCGACCCCCAGGAAGGCCACACCGATCGCCAGCACGGCCAGGCTCGGCAACGCGCGCCAGATGTTGCCCAGGTTGATGGCCACGAACGAGCCGCGGTGGATGTGGCCGAGCCAGACGCCGAGCGGGATCGCGATGATCAGCGAGATGCCGATGCCGATGGCCGAGATCTTCAGGGTCTCGAGCGTCAGGTGGGTGAGCGTCGGCAGGCCCTGGTAGCCCGGGAGCGAACCGTTGTGGGCGATGAACTTGAAGGCCTCGGTGAAGTTGTTCATGCCGCCCGGGACCAGGGAGTCAGGCGCCGCTGCAAACCGATCAGCAGCGCGTCGGACAGGAGGGCCAGGAGCACGGCCAGCGCCCCGGCCGAGATCAGCTCGGTCTTGAACACGTTGTCCGAGATCGCGCTCAGGATCGGCACGCCAAGGCCCTCGTTGTCGACCAGGGAGGCCACCGTGGCCAGCGAGATGACCGTCACGGTCGCGATCCGAAGTCCGGCGATGATCGCCGGCAGGGCCAGCGGAAGCTCGACCCGGAGCAGCGTCTGGCGGCGACCGAGGCCCATGCCGGCCGCGGCGTCGCGTACCTCCTCGGGCACCTCGCGCAGCCCCGTGAGCGTGTTGCGGAACATGATCAGCAGCGTGTAGGAGACCAGCGCCACCTCGGCCGTCGTGGCGCTCAGGCCAAAGCCGGGCACCCCCTGGAGGATCTCGAACAGGGCCAGCGAGGGGATCGTGTACAGGATCGAGGTGATGATCAGCACCGGCCGCTCCAGCCAGCCCCGGTAGTGGGCGATCACGGCCAGGGAGGTCGAGATGACAAAGCCGATGCCGACCGCGATCACGGTCAGCACGACGTGCTGGCGCAGCGCCGGCCACAGCACGGTCCCCCAGTTGCGCGAGAACCAGTGCGTGCAGAACAGGCGGTTGGCGCGCTCACACGCGTAGGCCGATGCCCCGCCCCCGAAGTTCGGGATGACGGGACCGCCGGCCACGAAGTAGCTCACGCCGCGTCTCCGGCGGGATGCTCGCCGGCTTCGCCGGCGGGCCGGTGTCCGGCCAGATGGCCCCCGTCGCCGAGCACCCGCCCGAGCAGCTCCATCGTGGCCAGGCCGACGACGTGGTCATCATCGTCCACGACGGTCAGCGGCTCGCCGCCCGCGGCCAGCAGCTGGGACAGCGCGTCGCGCACCGTGGCCTTCACGGCCACCCGGTTGGAGCCGGGGCGCAGCCCGTTCGGCGCCACCAGATCGACCTCGGCCAGCGTCGAGAGCCCGAGCCGCTTCAGCGCCCGGTCGGCGCCCACGAACTCGGCCACGAAGTCATCGGCGGGATGGGTCAGGATCTCCTCGGGCGAGCCGTACTGGGCCAAGCGCCCGCCCTGCCGGAGGATCGCGATCTTGTCGCCCATCTTGATCGCCTCGTCGATGTCGTGGGTGACGAACACGACGGTCTTGCGAACGCGCCGCTGAAGACCCAGGAACTCGTCCTGCAGGCGCGAGCGCGTGATCGGATCGATCGCCCCGAACGGCTCGTCCATCAGCATCAGCGGCGGATCGGAGGCCAGCGCCCGGGCCACGCCGATCCGCTGGCGCTGGCCGCCGGACAGCTGCGCCGGATAGCGCGGCCCGATCTCCTCCGGATCCATCCCGATCAGGCCCAGGAGCTCGGTCACCCGCGCGTCGACGCGCTCGCGGTCCCAGCCCAGCAGCTTGGGCACGGTGGCGATGTTCTCGGCCACGGTCTGATGCGGGAACAGGCCGATCTGCTGGATCACGTAGCCGATCTCCCGGCGCAGCTTGGTCGGATCGCGCTCCAGCACGCTCTGGCCGCCGAGCAGGATGTCGCCGCTGGTCAGCGGAATCATCCGGTTGACCAGCCGCATCGCCGTCGTCTTGCCGGACCCCGACGGGCCGACCAGCACGCAGACCTCCCCGGCTGGGATCTCCAGACTGAGCTCGGCGATCGCCGGCTCCTTCTGGTTCGCATATCGCTTGGAGACGTCGCGCAGCTCAAGCGACGCGGCTTGAGGGAACGACGACGACCCCTCATCTTGGGCGGAGTGAGTGTTTGTCAAGAAGGGGAGCCCGACCGTTAGCTCGGCTTAACCCTACCGGGTGTGCCGGTTCGTGACGCCATTTGGTGTCATCGTCGGGCTGCGGGGGTGGTTCCGGACCGCCCGCGGCCTCTGCACAGGTGTGGCGTGGGATGAAAACCCTGACTATTCGGGCTTGGCTACCACCGTCGGGGGCTGGGCGACCCGGAACTACGGTCTCGTGACCCGCGCGCAGCTGCTGGCGGCGGGGTGCACCGCCAAGACGATCGAGTACTGGCTCAAGTCCGGACGCCTGATCCGCGCGCACCGCACCGTGTACTGGCTGGGTTACGTCCGCCCCGACCCGCTCGCCCGTGCCGCGGCGGCCGTTCTCGGCGGCGGCCCGCACGCGGCTCTCTCGCACGGCTCGGCGGCCGTGCTCTGGGGCATGGGCCGCCGATGGCCCGATCAGCCGGAGATCACGATCATCCGGGGTGATCGCCGGCCGCCCGGGGTCCGGGTGCATCGGAGCCACACCATGACCGGCGGCGATCTCCGCCGCCACCTCGGCATCCGCGCGACGAGCCCCGCCCGGACCCTGCTCGACATCGCCCCGCGGCTGACCCGACCCGCTCACCGTTTGAGGATGAGTTCCTGCCCTGGGCGCGCCGGCATGGCCTGCCCGAGCCGCAGGTCAACGTCAGGGTGGGGGGCTATCTGGTCGACATCCTGTATCCGGCCGAAGCGGTGATCGTCGAGCTCGATGGCTGGGCGTTCCACCGCGACCGGGCCTCGTTCGAGAACGATCGCGAGCGTGACGCCGCCACCTCCGCGCTCGGCTTCCTCACCTACCGCCTGACCCGGGCGCGGATGCGCGGCCAGGGGCGGCTCGAGGCCGAGCGCCTGCACGCGCTCCTTCAGCTGCGGCGCACGACCACGCCCGCGGAGGCGCAGGTGGCAAGCGCCAGCGGCACGTCCTCAGCCGCCACGCCGGCCAGGTCCGGGTGATCGAGGTTGATCTCGATGCTCATCTCGGGCGCCGGACCGTCTCCGAGCCCCTCGAGCCCCTCGCCCTCGAGCCCCAGGCTGGCACGCCCCGCGCGGGTCACCGCCCCCCACAGATCCCCCCCGGCCGCAGCCAGCAGCGCATCCCGGGTCTGGCCCTCGCGGCGGGCCAGCGTCTCCAGCTCGCGGAGCTCCTCAAACGGGTCGATGCGGACCTGGGCGTCGGTCCCGATCGCGATCCGCACGCCGGCGTCGCGGTAGCGCAGGCCGGGGAACGTCCCGTCGCCCAGATTGCCCTCGGTGGTCGGGCAGGTGACGAGGATCGTGTTCGACTCGGCCAGCAGCTGGATGTCGCGCTCGGAGACGTGGATCCCGTGCACGAGGCTGGTGCGCGGTCCCAGGTAGCCCCGGTCGGCCAGCAGCTCGATCGGCGAGCAGCCGTGCTCGGCCCAGCACTCGTCGAGCTCGCGGGCCTGCTCGGCGCCGTGCACGTGGCGGACGAGCCCGTGGCGCTCGGCGTAGGCGGCCACGGCCTCGATCCAGTCGGCCGGCACCGCGCGGACGCTGTGCACGGCCACCCCCACGCCGACCCCCGGGCGCCCGAGGGCCCAGGCCCGCAACGCGTCCACCCGGGCCAGGAAGGTGTCCACGTCGGGATCCACGAACCGCCGCTGGCCCTCCCCCGGCCCGACCCCGAAGCCACCCCGGGCGTAGGCCGCGGGCAGCAGGACGATCTGCAGGCCGGCGGCCACCGCCGCCTCGGCCAGCGCCATCGCCATCGCGTTGGGCTCGGGGTACGGCAGGCCGTCGGGCCGGTGAACGACGTAGTGGAACTCCCCCACCGCGCCGTAGCCGGCGGCCGCCATCGCGCGGTACGCCCGACTGCCGGCCTCCCCCATCGAGTCCGGGTCGTGCCGGCCCGCCAGGCGGTACATCTCGGTGCGCCAGCTCCAGAAGTCATCGCCGGGATGAGGCCGCTCGCCGACGCCCCGCAGATCGATCTGGAAGGCATGGCTGTGCGCGTTGGCCATGGCCGGCACGCGCGCGGTTCTCATCGGGCCGAGATCCGGGCCGCGGCCTCGGCGTCACGCACGAACACCGGCTCCCCGCCCACGAAGGCCACCTGCACCGGGTTGTGGCCGAGCCGGTAGCTGATGCGCTCCACCGGGCCGTCGAGCAAGAGCAGATCGGCCCGCTTGCCGATCTCGATCGAGCCCAGCGTCCGCTCCATCCCCAGCACCCAGGCGGCGTTCAGGGTGGCCGCGGCCAGTGCCTCGAGCGTGCTCATCCCGTACATCCGCGCCCCGATCCCGATGACGAGCGGCATCGAGGTCACCGGCGCCGTGCCCGGATTCAGGTCGGTGGCCAGGACCACCAGGGCGCCCGCGTCCAGCAGTTCGCGCCCGGGGGCCCGGTGCTCGGCGCCCAGGAACTCCGCCGCCGGCAGCAGCACGGCCGCGCAGTCTGACCGGGCCAGGGGTGCGATGTCCTCCTCGGCCAGCGTCGATAGGTGGTCCACGGACCGGGCCCCCACCTCCAGCGCCACCGGGACCGAGCGGTAGCCCCCGAACTGCTCGACGTGCGTCCGCAGCGCCAGTCCGGCCGCCGAGGCCAGCGCGCCCATCGTCTCCAGGTCGGCGTTGGCGAACGCAACCGACTCCACGAAGATGTCCAGTGCGCTGACGCTCCCCAGCGCGATCACCTCGGGCATCATCGCCTCCACCTCCTGCATCCAGCCCGCCGCGTCGTAGCCCGCGGGCACCGAGTGGGCGAGCAGGGCGGTCGACAGGGTGGTCTGGGTGACCAGATCCTCGAGTCGCCGAGCCAGGCGCAGCGCCCGCAGTTCCCCGTCCCGGGACAGGCCGTAGCCGGATTTGGTCTCAAAGCAGGTGGTGCCGGTGGCCAGCATCTCCTCGGCCAGCCCGGCGGCCTGGGTGAGGACGGCGGCATCGCCGCTGTCCCGCAGCGCCCGGGCCGAGGCCGCGATCCCGCCGCCGGCGCCCGCGATCTCCGCGTAGGGGACGCCGCGCAGCTTCTGGTCGTACTCGGCCTCGCGCCAGCCGGCGAACGGCAGGTGGGTGTGGCAGTCCACGAAGCCCGGAATGACGGCGCATCCCTGAGCGTCGATCTGCAACTCCGCCCGCGGGTCGGGCTCGAGCCCGCTGATCACTCCGTCACGGACGCTGAGCGCACCGCTCCCGAGCGTCTGGGCGCCGACGTCCGGGCCGCGCAGCCACGGCAGGCCCTCCCGGGGCGGGAGCAGGACCTGCTCGGCGGCGCGGAACGAGACCCTCACCGGGTGTCGGGCTCCGGGTCCAGCATCGGCATCCGGATCCCGTGCCGTGCGGCGGCGTCGCGCGCGCTCTGGTAGCCGGCGTCGGCGTGGCGGACGACCCCCAGCCCGGGGTCGGCGGTCAGCGTCCGGCGGACCCGCTCGCCGGCGGCCGGCGAGCCGTCGGCCACCACCACCTGGCCGGCGTGGATCGACTTGCCCATGCCCACTCCGCCGCCGTGGTGGATCGAGACCCAGCTGGCGCCGCACGCCGTCATCAGCATCGCGTTCAGCAACGGCCAGTCGGCCACGGCGTCGGAGCCATCGCGCATCGACTCGGTCTCGCGCTCGGGCGAGGCCACCGAGCCGGCGTCGAGATGATCGCGGCCGATCACGATCGGGCCCCTCAGCTCGCCGCTGGCCACCATCTCGTTGAAGCGCAGGCCCGCCCGGTCACGCTCCCCGTAGCCGAGCCAGCAGATCCGGGCCGGCAGCCCCTGGAACCGAACCCGCTCGGAGGCCAGCGAGATCCAGCGGGCGATGTGCTCCTGCTCGCCGAACAGGTCCAGGATCGCCCGGTCGGTGGCGTGAATGTCGGCCGGGTCGCCGGACAGCGCCACCCATCGGAACGGCCCCTTGCCCTCGCAGAACAGCGGCCGGATGTAGGCGGGCACGAAGCCTGGGTAGGCGAACGCGTCGGCGTCCCCGGAGGCCTGGGCCAGGCCGCGCAGCGCGTTTCCGTAGTCGAACGCGTCGGCGCCGGCCGCCTGCAGGGCGCGGATCGCCCCGACGTGGGCCACCGCGCTCTCCCCCACCCGTTTCAGGTAGTCGTCAGGATCGCGGGTCCGCAGGGCCTCGGCCTGCTCCAGGGTCAGGCCGGCGGGGATGTAGCCGTTGAGCGGGTCGTGGGCGCTGGTCTGGTCGGTGACCACGTCGATCGCCACCCCGCGGCGCACCAGCTCGGGCAGAACCTCGGCGGCGTTGCCGGCCAGGCCGATCGACAGTCCGCGGCGCGCGGACCGGGCCGCCTCGAGGCGCTCGAGCGCGTCGTCCAGGTCGGCGGCGCGCTCGTCCAGGTAGCCGGTCTCGATCCGCCGTTCGATCCGGCTGAGGTCGACCTCGACGCACAGCGCGGCGCCGTCGAGCATGGTTATGGCCAGCGGCTGGGCGCCACCCATGCCGCCCAGGCCTGCCGTGACCACCAGCCGGCCGGCCAGCGTGCCGCCGAAGTTCTTGCGTGCCGCCGCGGCAAACGTCTCGTAGGTGCCCTGAAGGATCCCCTGACTGCCGATGTAGATCCATGATCCCGCGGTCATCTGGCCATACATCATCAGCCCGGCGGCATCGAGCTCCCGGAACTTCTCCCAGGTCGCCCACTGCGGCACGAGGTTGGAGTTGGCGATCAGCACCCGCGGCGCATCCGGGTGGGTCTCGAACACCGCCACCGGCTTGCCCGACTGCACCAGCAGTGTGTCCGCGTCGCCGAGCCGGCGCAGCTCGCGCTCGATCGTGTGAAAGCTCGACCAGTTGCGCGCCGCCTTGCCGATCCCGCCGTAGACCACGAGGTCCTGCGGACGCTCCGCCACGTCGGGATGCAGGTTGTTGCGGAGCATGCGCAGCGCCGCCTCTTGTGGCCAGCCGCGCGCGCTCATGCTCTCCATGGCGCGGGACGCTAGCGCCGATGCGCCGGGGACGCCGGGCGCGGACGCCGCGCCGCCGGTCACCGAGAGGGCACCAACTTTTGGCCAGGACGTTAATTCGCGGTCGGAACCGGACCGGTTCCGGGCCGTGCGGTGTGACACCGGACACACGAGACCCCGGTCGGGCTGCGAACGTCGGACGAGCTTTGTAAGGTCGCCGCTCGCGGGTTGAAGCATGACCCCTACGGCCGGGTCTGCAGTTCGTCAGTTCGCAGTCAGTTCCAGTGCCCGAAGGGCGCGCGACAGCGCCGTCGGGCGCGCTTCCACACGTCAATCCCAGCCCAGTCCCTGGAGGAATTCGTGCGCTTGGACATCGTCATCCCGGCCCATAACGAGGAGCACCGGATCGGACGCACCCTGGAGAGCTACCGCGTCCGTGTCGCGGACCCGGAGGTGCGGTTCGTCGTGGCCCTCGATGCCTGCACCGACGGAACCGAGCGGGTCGTGCGCAGCCACATGGCGCGAGACGCTCGGATCAAGCTGCTGCGGCTGGCCAAGCTCGGCAAGGGCGGCGTGATCCGTGAGGCCTTCGCCCGCTCCAAGGCCGATCTGGTCGGGTTCGTCGATGCCGACGGAGCCACGCCGCCCAGTGAGCTGCTGCGCCTGGCCGAGGCCACCCGGGAGGCCGACGGCGCGATCGCCTCTCGCCGCCACCCGGCGTCCGTCGTCCCGGTGGGCCGCTCCGTCTCCCGGCGGCTGACCTCGGCGGGCTTCGCGCTCGGCGTCCGGACCCTGTTGGGCCTGCCCTACACGGACACCCAGTGCGGCGCCAAGGTGATGCGACGCCAGAGTGCTCAGCAGCTGCTCCCGTCCCTCAGCCGGGACGATCTGAGCTTCGACGTCGACATGCTGCTGGCCGCGCGCGAGCACGGCCAGCGGATCGTCGAGGTGCCCACGGTGTGGATCGACCGTGCCGGCTCGCGCGTGCGTCCCGTCCACGACGCCCGCCGGATGGGCGGCTCGCTGCTGAGGATGTGGGCCAAGCGCCGCAGCGATGCCTGGTCGGCCCGCCTCCGGGACGGATTCCCGGCCCCCCGGGAGGTGCCCAGTGCCGCGGGCTGATCTCGCGCTCATCAGCCCCTATCCCGAGCTCGGCATCCGCCACGGGGGGATGAGCGGCGTGGCCTCATACGCCCACAACCTGGCTCACGCCCTGGCCGGCTCCGGCGTCCGAGTCGAGGTCGTGGCCCCGTTCGAGCCCGGGGAGTCCGCCCGGCGCGAGCGCGACCAGGAGGTGATCGTGAACCGCGCCTTCCCGCGCACCAGCCGGGGCGCCGGCCTGGCCGTGCGCGCCGCCCTGGCCAGCCAGGCCCCGGTGGTCCACCTCCAGCACGAGTTCTTCCTCTACGGCGGCCCGGCCTCGACGCCCAGCTTCGCGCGCGGACTCCGGATCCTCCGCGCCCGCCGGCGCCGCGCGCTGGCCACCATGCACCAGGTCGTCGACCCGGCCAGCGTGGATCGCGCCTTCACCGAGCTGCATCGCGTCCGGGTGCCCGCCTGGGCGGCACGAGGCGGGCTGGCCGCCGTGCAGCGCAGCCTGCGCCGCAGCGCGGACCGGATCCTCGTCCACGAGCCCGCCTTCGCCGAGCTGCTGCCCGGCGCGGCCACGGTTCCACACGGCATCGAGCCCGCCTCCGATCGGGCCCAGCGGCACGCAGCTCGCGCCGCCCTCGGCCTCGATCCCGAGCGAATGGTCGTCCTCTGCTTCGGCTTCCTGGCCCCGTACAAGGGCCTTGAGACGGTGCTCGAGGCGGCTGAGCTCGCCGACGGCACGTTCGACCTGGTGATCGCCGGCGGAGAGCACCCGCGCCTGGCCGCCGGTGGCGATCGCTACGCCGAGGATCTCCGGAGCCGCTTCGGCCACGTCGCCCGGTTCACCGGCCG